>DASPRX010000213.1:0-2156 GCA_035624235.1 Burkholderiales bacterium
CATCGTGCGCGAGGACTTCCGCCGCGCGCTTGCCGCGCTCGTCGGCAAGCACGCGGCCTCGGTCGACGGCGTGGTGCTCGCCTGCACCGAGCTGCCGCTCGCCCTCGGCCAGCAGGACTGCCGCGTCCCGGTCATCAACCCGACCGAGGTGCAATGCCGCGAGGCCTTCGCCTTCGCGGCCGGGGTAGGATGAAGCCGCGAATTCTTCTTATTGAAAGGACCACCGTGAAGCGCCTGATCGTCGCCCTTCTCGCCCTCGCCGCGATGTCCTCCCCCGCCTTCGCCGCGCCGCCGAGCGAGGACTCGATCCGCCACCTGCTCGAGGTCACCGAGGCGAGGAATCTGCTCGACGGCATGATGGCGCAGATCGACACGCTGATGCGCCGCAATATGGACCAGGCGCTGCGCGGGCGGCAGCTCACGACCGAGCAGGAAGCGATCATCGCGCGCATGCGCAACAAGATGGTCGACGCGTTCCGCGAGGAGATGGCCTGGGACAAGCTCGAGCCGCTTTACGTGCGCGTGTACCGCGACACCTTCACCCAGGCGGAGGTCGATGGCATGCTCGCCTTCTACCGCACCGACGCCGGGCGCGCGGTGATCGTGAAGATGCCGGCCGTGCTGCAGACCACCATGGGCGAGATGCAGCAGCGCATGCAGCCGCTGATCGCGAAGATGCGCACGATCGAGCAAGAAGCGCTCGCCGAGCTGCGCGCGACCGAACACAAGGACGGGAACTGACATGATCAATCCGACTTCCTTCGCTCTGACGGGTTTCATCGCCTGGACACTCGCCCTGCTCGTCCTCATGGAGGTCATTCGCTCGAAGATGGTCGTCGCCGGCGAGGTGCCGGCGAACGGCTTCGATCCGGCCAACTCCAAGCTCTCGCCGTTCATGCAGCGGCTCGCCCGGGCGCGCGCGAACTGCCTGGAAGGCCTGCCCATCTTCGGCGGGCTCATGCTGGTCGCCCTGGTGACCGGACGCGCGGGCGTCACCGATCCCCTCGCACCGGTTCTGCTCGCGGCGCGGGTGATCCAGTCGACGATCCACGTCGCGTCGCTGAGCAACGTCGCGGTCACGCTGCGCTTTTCGGCCTTTGCCGTGCAGGTGGCGATCGGCGCATACTGGGCCTGGCGGCTGCTCGCCGGTTGACATCGGCCATGGAAGGCGGACAAGTCTCCGATACGTGGGAACGCGGCAGCCCGTACGAGCAATACGTCGGGCGCTGGAGCCGGCAGGTCGCACCGCGCTTTCTCGCCTGGCTGGACCTTCCGCCCGGCCGCAGGTGGCTGGACGTCGGGTGCGGCACGGGAGCGTTGTGCGCGGCGATCGTCGACCGCTGCGCGCCCTCCTCGATCGCCGGCGTCGAGCCTTCGAAGGGGTTTCTCGAGACCGCGCGACACAATCTCGGCGGCCGGGTGACGTTCCACGTCGGCAGCGCGACGGCGATTCCCGTCGCCGACGCGTCGGCCGACGCGGTGGTCTCCGCGCTGGTCCTGAACTTCGTCTACGATCCGCGCGCCGCGCTCGCCGAGATGGCGCGCGTGGCCGGCGCGGGAGGCACGATCGCGGCCTACGTCTGGGACTACGCGGGCAGGATGGACCTCATGCGCAAGTTCTGGGACGCGGCGGTCGAGCTCGACGCGGGCGCCGCACGGCTGGACGAAGGCGCGCGCTTTCCCCTCTGCCACCAAGAGGCGCTCGAGAGCCTGTTTAGCGGCGCCGGACTCAGAGGGGTCGCGGTGACTGCCATCGACATTCCGACGCGGTTCGCGAGTTTCGACGATTACTGGCAGCCTTTCCTCGGCGGCCAGGGGCCGGCGCCCGCCTACGCCATGTCGCTCGACGACGCGGCGCGCGCGCGCCTGCGCGAGCGCATCCGCGGGCGCATGCCGCTCGAGGCGAACGGGTCGATTGCGCTCATCGCGCGCGCCTGGGCAGTGCGCGCGAGCGTCGCGGAGTAGGCGCGTGGCCAGGGTCTACGCCGCCGACGATTCCGAGCTGGGCCGCGTAACGTACCGCGACCGCAAGCGCTTCTGGTGGTTGCTTGCTCTGGTCTATCCGCTGCTGCCTTTCACCGGCATGGCGGCCCACGCCTTGACGGGCTGGCAGCTCGCGCTCGGCCTGCCGCTCGTCATCAGCTACGGCTTCATGC
>DASPRX010000173.1:0-3580 GCA_035624235.1 Burkholderiales bacterium
GGCTCGGCGCGAGCCGCGTGCGAACGAGCAGCATCAGGTGAACGCCTGCACCGCCTCGACGAAGGACTGCGGCTCGGCCGGTGAAACGATTACCACGCGACGGGCCGTGCGCAGCACCACCGCGCGCGCCGGATCGGTGACGAACGCGCGGTAGCGGCCAAGCGTCCTGCTCTGGAACAGGCCGGTGAAGGAAAACAGTCCCCCGTTGCCGAAGAGGCGCATCGACCCGGTCATCGCCTGCGCATCGGCGCGCGCATCGACCGGACCCGCGAGCGCTACGCGCGTCGACCACAGCAGCCGCCGGACGCGCAGCTCGCCCGGCGCGAGCTCGTAACCGCGCACCACGAACAGGAGTGCAGCCGCGCCGACGAGCGGCGGAATCCAGGCGATCAACGCGCCGAAGCTCTCGGCGTACGGCGCGCGCGTGCCGGTGGGGACCGCATAGGCCAGCGCGTAGCCGACCGCGATCAGGATCGCGCTGCCGGCGAAGGAAGTGGCCTTGAGGCTCGTCGGCCAAGGCGCTGCGCGGAACCGCTTCACTCGCGAAGACCGAGCTTGCGCAACCCTTGAAACAGGCGTTCGCGCTGCGCCAGATAGGCCGGATGGTCGGACATCGCGCGCTCCCGAAGCCTGCCGATGCTCGCGGGTCCGAACAAGCGCTCGAATTCAGCGAAGGCGTTACGGCCTTCGTCTGTCCTGCCGCACAGCGCGAGCGCGCTCGCCAGATAGGCGTACTCGTACGCGAGGCGGGGCCCGGTGCCGAGCGCCTTCTGCAGCAGGGCGATCGCGGCTTCGTCCCGCTGCATGTGGAACGCAGCCAGGCCATCGATGCTGATCCAGATCGCGAAGCTGGGATCACGCGGACTGAGGCGCATCGCCTTCGTCACCAGCGCATGGGTCTCTTCCGGACGGTCGAGCTCGGTCTTGAGCACCCCCAGCTGGGCGTATGCGTTGGGAAAGTTCCGGTTGGCCGCGATTGCCGCCTCGAACTCGTCGAGCGCCACGGCGCTCCTCTTGCGAACGCGCGCGATCCAGCCTTTCACGTGATGGGCGATCGCCTGGTAGCGGCCGATCGAGAGCACGCGATTGGCGGCGTCTTCGGCGATCGGCAGCTGGTCGACGGTCGCGCCGGAGAACCCGGCGAGGTAGGCGTGCGCGACGGCCCAGGCGAGACCCGCCTGCGCACTGGCATTGCCGGAGTCGAGCGCGAGCGCCTGCTCGAACAGTCGGCGCGCCGCCGCGTATCGCTCCGCGGTGAACTGCGTGTGGACCGCCGCCCAGCCGCGCAGCGCGAGGTCCGTGGCATCCGGATTCTCGGGACGTTCGCGCTCGCTGCGCCGGCCCTCGGCGACGTGGAGCTCGAGATCGAGCGCGCGCGCGATGCGCCCGGTGATCTCGTCCTGGACCTCGAGCAGATCTGCACGCTCGCGGTCGAAGCGTTCGGTCCAGATCTGGCTTCCGCTCTCGCCGTCGATCAACTGCGCGTTCACCCTGACGCGGCTTGCGCTGCGCCGCACGCTGCCCTGCAGGACGTAGCGCACCCCCAGCTCGCGCGCGATTTGGCGCACGTCGGCTCCGCTGCTCTTGAACGCGAAGGCCGTGCCGCGCCCGATGACGAAGCTACCGGCGATGTTGGACAGGTCGGAGGTCAGGTCCTCGGTCAGCCCGTCGGCGAAATACTCCTGGTCGGGATCGCCCCCGAGATTCAGGAACGGCAGCACGACGACCGACATCGAAGGTCGCGCGGCCGGCGGCGACGCAGGTGACCGCTCAGTGACGGATGCGGCAAAGAGGTAGCCGCGGCGCGGCAGCGTCCGCACGAGCTTCCCCGACGGGTCGTCGAGCGCAAGGCGGATATCGCGGACGCATTGCACCAGAGAGTCGTCGGTGACCACGGCGTTGCGCCATACGGCGCGCATCAGCTCGTCCTTGGATACCACGCGCCCCGCGTGTTCGGCGAGATACTGCAGCACGGCAAAGGATTTCGGTCGGATCTCGATCTCGCGTGCGCCGCAACGCAGCGAAGCGTCGTCCGGGCTAAGGGCAAAGCCGGAGAAGCAGAGTACTCCGCGTCCCTCCGTCACTTGCGTCTGCACGAGGTCGCTCCCCTATCTCACGCGGCGGCCGCTGGGATTCCACCCGAATTTCGGCGCTCTTTCGGATCGCCTTCGTTACTTCCTCTAGCGCCTTTGGTATTGATGCTACAGCGCGGCTGCAAACGCGGGAAGGGCGGTCGACCGCGCAGCGTCGCGTCACGCGAAACTAAGGAGGCGACATGAGCAAATCGTTATTTTCCCTGGCCATCGGCCTTATCGCAGCGGCGCCCCTCGCCGGCACGCCGCTGCCAGCACTTGGAGACGAATCGGTGATCGTGATCTCGCGCCAGTACGCGGCGCCGGGACGCGAGGACGAGCTGCAACAGCGCTTCCTCAAGGTCGTGGCCTACGTGCGTAAGGCGGAGCCCGGCTACACGTATCGGCTGTATCACTCCAAGAAGGATCCGGCGGTCTTCGTGTTCTACGAGGTTTATCCTTCGCAGGCGGCCTTCGAGCACCACGCAAAGGTCACCTTCCCCGCGATGCGCAAGGACCTCGGCCCACCCGCCGAAGGCATCTTCGCCCGCCCCGCGGAGACCGAGACGTTCAGCGCGCTGACCGATTAAGCGACATAGGCCGCCCGATCGTTCAGCGCGCACCGGGGTCGAAGTCGTCGTCGAGGCGGAAGTCCCCGCGCCGGTATGCCGCGATCGCCTTGCGTGCCTCGCCCGCGTACGCCGCCCGAACGCGGACGCTCGCCCCGCGCATGGCCGGCGTCAGAAGTCCATCCGTCTGGATAAGCTGCGCGTCCGCCACTTCGGCGGGAATGCCCGCCGCCTCCAGGCAGGACCGTAGAACATGCACCTCGGTGTAGGAGAGATATTGCGCGACCGTCACCCAGTCCCCGAGATAAGGCTCTTCCGGCTGCTGCTGAATCGCAGGCTCTTGAGGAAGGTCTAGGCCCCGCGCGCGCAGCTCTTCCAAGGCGATCGACTGCGCGAACTCCGTGAGCTCGCCCGACGCGCAGCGCCTTTGCAGCTCGTCGTCGGCGAGCTCGCGAAATGTCTCTTGGAGGCTGCTTCGGCTGGGCCCCATCGCGTCTACTTAACGGCGGGGGGCGCCTATCGTTTCCGCCCGACAGCTTGCCTCGGGCCCCGCGCGAGGCGCACCATCGTCTCCCCTCACCTAAGAACCGCCAAGAGGAGACGAGACATGATCAAAGTCAGCGTGATGTACCCGAACAAGACCGGCGCGCGCTTCAATCACGACTACTACCGCGACAAGCACATGCCGCTGGTGAAGGCGCGGATGGGCGACAAGTGCAAGTACTACACGATCGACAAGGGCCTGGCCGGCGGCGCTCCGGGCACCTCCGCGACCTACGTCGGCATGTGCCACATCTTCTGCGACTCCGTGGAGAGCTTCCAGGCGGGCTTCGGCCCGCACGCACAGGAGATCATGGCCGACATCCCGAACTACACGGACATCGCGCCGGTGATTCAGATCAGCGAAGTGGTCGTCGGCTTGCCGAGCGGCCGCTGAGC
>DASPRX010000075.1:0-58806 GCA_035624235.1 Burkholderiales bacterium
CGTCACGCCCTCGATCGGCATCAGCGTGTTCCCGGACGACGGCCGCGACGCCGAGACGCTTATCCGCAACGCCGACGCCGCGATGTATCACGCCAAGGAGATGGGACGGGCGAACTACCAGTTCTTCACCGACCAGATGAATCTGTCAGCCTCTCGCCGCCTGGCGCTCGAGAACGACCTGCGGCGCGCGATCCAGAAGGGCGAGCTGCGCGTGTACTACCAGCCGATCATCGAGCTCGGCGGCGGGCACGTCGCCGCGCACGAGGCGCTGGTGCGTTGGCAGCATCCTTCGCGCGGCCTGGTTTCGCCCGCGGAATTCATCCAGCTCGCCGAGGATACGGGGCTCATCCTGAAGATCGGCGAGTGGGTGCTGCGCGAAGCCTGCCGCTGGGCCACCTTCATCGGCGTCGACCGCGGCCTGCCGGTGTCGGTCAACCTCTCGCCGCGCCAGTTCAACGACCCGCGGCTGGTGGAAACGATTTCCTCGGTGCTCACCGAGTCCGGGCTGCCGGCTCGGCTGCTCGAGCTCGAGATCACGGAGACCACCGCGATGCAGCAGACCGATGTCGCCCTGGCGACGCTGGGCAAGCTGAAGCAGCTCGGCGTGAGCATTGCGATCGACGACTTCGGCACGGGCTACTCGAGCCTTGCCTACCTGAAGCGCTTCCCAGTGGACAAGCTGAAGATCGACCGCGCCTTCATCGCCGAGGTGCCGGCCGACAAGGACGCCAAGGCGATCGTCGCCGCGACGGTTGCGCTCGCCCATGCGCTCGGGCTGAAGGTGGTGGCCGAAGGGGTGGAGACCGAGGCGCAGCTCGAGTTCTTGCAGACCTGCCGTTGCGACTTCCTGCAGGGCTACCTCGCCGGTAAGCCGGTCGATCCGGATACCGCCGCCAAAGAGTACGTCTGAGCAAGCCTTACCTGCAGTTCTCGCACGCCAATGGCTTTCCCGCGCCCTGCTACGCGGCGATGCTCGGGGAGCTCGGCCGCCACTTTCGCATCGGCTGGATCGAGGCGATCGGCACCGATGCGCGCTATCCGGTGACTGAGGGGTGGCCGCATCTCGTCGAGCACCTGATCGACGAGTTGGAGCGCGCCCGCCACGGCGCGCCCGTGTACGCGGTCGGCCACTCGCTCGGCGGCTACCTGACCCTGCTCGCGGCGCACCGACGCCCGCGCCTGTTCCGGGCCATCGTGCTGCTCGACGCGCCTGTCATCGGGCCGCTGCGCGGCCGCCTGCTCGGCGCGAGCAAACGCCTGGGCGTGGTGGACCGCGTCACGCCGGCAGGCGCGGTGCGCGACCGGCGCAGCCATTGGGAGAGCCGCGCCCAGGCGAAGCAGCACTTCCGCACGCGGCGCCTGTTCCGGCATTTCACCGAGCAGTGCCTGGACGACTACGTACGCTACGGACTCGTCGAACGCGATGGCGAGCTGCGCCTGCTGATCGACCCGGCGGTCGAGTACCGCATCTACCGCACGATCCCGCACAACATGAGCCGCGGCCTCAGCGCGCTCAGAGTACCGGCCGGCTTCGTCGGCGGCGAACGCTCGGACGTGGTGCGGCGTGCGGGCCTAGGGGCGACGCGCCGGCTGTGCACGCTGCGCGAGGTCCCGGGCGGACATCTCTTTCCCTTTGAATATCCGCGCGAGGCCGCAGCGGGCGTGCACGAGTTGCTCGGCAGTCTCGGCGGCTGAGGCGCATGCGGCGCGGGGAATTCTGGCGCAGGCAGCACTGTTTGCCTTCTCACAGGAGGGCAATCCATGAAGACCATCGTTTCCTGCACTGTTATTTCGCTATTTTGGCTATCGGCCGCGGCTTTTGGGGCGGGCGGCGACTGGAGCTCGTCGGGGCCGCCGGCCGATCCGGTCATCGAGCGCGCCCAACAAGCGATCGCGGCCAAGGATTGGACGCGTGCCGCCGCGATCATGCGCGAGGCCGTCGTCAGGCAGCCCGGCAACGCCGACTACCATAACCTGTACGCCTATGCGCTGCGCAAGGGCCCCGACCCCGACATGAAGCTGGTTTTCAGCGAATACGAAGAGGCGCTGCGCATCGACCCGAAGCACCGCAACGCGCACGAGTATATCGGCGAGGCCTACCTACAGGTCGGCGACCTCGCCAAGGCGAAAGAGCACCTCGCGGCGCTCGACAAGCTATGCTTCCTTCCCTGCGAGCAGTACAGCGAGCTCAAGAAGGCGGTGCAGGCATACGAAAGGAGTCACAACTAGGGACGGCGTGGCTCGATCGCGGGCGGCGCCTGCCGGCTTTGTGCCAGATTCGCCAAGGAGAGCGACCTCATGATGGAACTCTATTTCGCGCCCGGTGCGTGCTCGTTCGTGCCGCACGTCGGGCTGGAGGCGATTCGCGCCGCGACCGGCGAGGGCTTCGAGCCGCGGCTCGTCAAGCTGCACCGGGGCGAGAACAAGACGCCCGAGTACCTGGCGATGAATCCGAACGGCCAGGTGCCGGTGCTGGTGGTCGACGGTCGTCCGCTCAACCAGATCGTCGCCATCTGCGACTACCTCGACCGGCGCTTCCCGAAAGCGGGCCTGCTGCCCACCGACGACTGGGCGCGTGCGCAGGCGATGAGCCAGCTCGCTTGGATGAACAACACCGTGCATCCGACCTTCACGCGCGTATTCCGCAGCTACGAGTTCGCCGACGGCGAGGCCGCGCAATCCGAGGTAAAGCAGAAGGCGGCCAAGCGCTACCGCGAATGCCTAGAGCGCATCCAGGGGTGGGTCGAGAAGGCGGCCCCGTTCTGGCTCGGCGCGCGCATCGGGTTTCACGACGCTTACGCGTTCACGCTGCTGCGCTGGGGAGGCATCGCGGGCGTCGATCCGAAATCGCTGCCCGCCTACAACGTCTACATCGAGCGCGTGATGGCGGCGCCCCCGGTGGCCGCTGCGCTCGAGCGCGAGCGCATCCGGTTCGACACCTACAAGGCCGCCTGAGGGCGCGCCTCCCGGATGTCCGAGTGGGGTGGGAATTCCGCCCACGCGTTCTCCTTCGCCTTGTAGTACTCGCGTCGCGGCAGCTGCTCGAGCGCCAGGCCGTACATGTGGAAGTTGAGCGTCGCGCCGTCGATGTGGATCGAGTGCAGGTCCTCGGGCAGGAACGCGACGCCGGTGCCGCGCCCGACGACGAACTGCCCTTTCTCGCGCACCCCGCCTTCGGGCGTGCGGTCGTAGAAGCGATTCAGCTCGTCGCCCCGCACGCCGACGATCACCGCCCAGGTCGTGTGGTTGTGCGCGGGCGTGCCGTAACGGCCGCTGGCCGAGTTAGCGTACAGGGCGAAGCGGTGATCGTCGTCTTCGGAGAGCCGGTACAGGCACGAGCTGCGCGCCGAGCCGGGCGCGGGCGGCGGAAAGGCCTCGAGCGTGAACAGATCGGAGCGCGCCGCGAGGTCGAGCAGGCGCGCCTTGATGTGCTCCAGGCTCGCGCGCGTCACGCCCTCGCGCTTCTCGATCGCGCGCACGTCGGCCACCGCGTCTTCGATTTCCTTTCTGCGTTGTGCATTCCTGTCCATGCTCATTTCCTCCCTCCCCATTTCTTGCGCGCGAGCGCCGCTCCGGCGCCGAGCGCCTTGAGCTTGGCCAGCGCGATCTCGCGATTCATCGGCGCCATGCCGCAGTTGGTACAGGGAAACAGTCGGTTCTTCGGCACGTACTTGAGCGCCAGGCCGATGGTCGCCGCGACCTCGGCGGGCGTCTCGACTTTGTCGGAGGCGACGTCGATCACGCCGACCATCACGTCCTTGCCCTTCAGGAGCGCCATCAGCTGGGGCGGCACGTGCGAATGGATGCACTCGAGGCTGACCTGCTTGATCCTGCTTTTCGCCAGCGCCGGAAAGATCTCCTCGTACTGGCGCCATTCCTGGCCGAGGGTCTCTTTCCAGTCGATGTTCGCCTTGATGCCGTAGCCGTAGCAGATGTGGACCGCGGTGGTGCACCTCAGGCCCTTGATCGCGCAGTGCAGCGCGTCGATGCCCCAGGCCTTGACCTCGTCCATGTAGACGTTGAACGCCGGCTCGTCGAACTGGATCACGTCGACACCGTCCTTCTCGAGAGCGCGCGCCTCCTGGTTGAGCAGCTCGGCGAAGGTCATCGCGAGCTTCACCTTGTCGCCGTAGTGCCGGTCGGCGATCGTATCGACGATGGTCATCGGACCAGGCATGGTGATCTTGAGCTTCTTCTTCGTGTGCGCACGCGCCAGGCGAGCCTCGACCTGGTGCACGCGCCCCTTCAGCCTGAGCGGACCGACCACCACCGGCACCATGGCCTCGTAGCGGTTGTCGCGGATGCCCATCTTCACCTTGTGCTCGAAGTCGATGCCCTCGACCGCCTCGAGAAACCCGTGCACGAAGTGCTGGCGCGACTGCTCGCCGTCGGTGACGATGTCGATGCCGGCGTCCTCCAGCTCCTTGAGCCACAGCACGGTCGCATCGCGCTTGGCGCGCGCCAAGTCCGCGCCCGTCGCGCGCCAGTCCGGCCACAGCTTGCCGGGCTCGGCGAGCCAGAAAGGTTTGGGCAGGCTGCCCGCGATGGTAGTCTGGAACATTGCGTCACTCTCCTCGGAAGCCGCTCATGCTCGAGTCTAACCCATGAGAAACGTCGCGCTCCTGCTGGTCCTCGTCGTTCTGGCACTGCTTGCGTGGGCGCTGTTCGGCGCGAGCCACGTCGTCATCACGGTGAACGGCCAGCCGCTGAGCGGGCCGATGCGGCTCGCCGCCGAGGGCTGGGGAGTGCTCGTGGCAGTAGTGGCGCTCTTCTGCGCCGCGATCCTGCTCGCCTTCGTGTTCGCCGGGATCGGCCTGCTCGTGCTCGGCGTGCTGGTGTTCGCAGGGGTAGCGCTCGCGTGGCTCGCGTTCCCGTTCCTGCTGCCGCTGCTCATTCCCCTCGTCATCGTGTGGCTGTTCGTCGCCGCGTTCCGCGGCGGAAGATCGGGCAAAGACTAGGCAGCGGCGGGCGCCGGCCGGCGCGCCTCGCGGATCGGCAAGTTCACCGCCGCCGCGAACAGGCAAAGCACGATGTCGGCCCACCACATCAGGTCGTAGTTGCCGGTCGCCTCGAACGCCCTGCCGCCGAGCCAGGCGCCGAGGAAGCCGCCCACCTGGTGCGAAAGCATCACCACGCCGAACAGCGTCGCAAGGTACTTCGGCCCGTGCAGCTTGGCCACCAGGCCGACCGTCGGCGGCACGGTCGAGAGGTAGGTGAAGCCGATCGCGGCCGAGAAGACGAGAAAGCTAAGCTCGGTCTTGGGGGCGAAGAGGAAGAACACCAGGATGATCGCCGCGCGCGCGGCGTAGATGCCTGCGAGCGACGTCTTCATGCGCCGGGTTTGGATGCGCATGCCGATCCACAGGCTGCCGCCGATGTTGAACAGGCCGACGATCGCGAGCGACCAAGCGCTCACCGTTGCCGGCAGCCCGCACAACGCGACGTAACCTGGCAGGTGGGTGACGATGAAGGCGACGTGGAAGCCGCAGGTGAAAAACCCCGCATTGAGGAGCAGGTAGCTGCGGTCGCCCGCGGCTTCGCGCAGCGCCTGGCCGAGCGAGGCGGCCCCGGCCATGCCGGCGCCCGCGCCGCCGGCGGCCGCGGTGCCGCCGCGCGTAAGCCAGAGCACGAGCGGGATCGCGGCGAGGCCGGAGGCGCCGAGCAGCACCAGCGCCGGCTGCCAGCCGGCCAGCCCGATCGCGAGCTGCGCGAGCGGCACCAGGGTGAACTGGCCGAACGAACCCCCGGCGTTGACGATCCCGGTCGCGAACGCGCGCTTCGCCTCCGGGATCCAGCGGTTGACCGAGGACATGAGCAGGGAGGGCCCGATCGCCCCAGCGCCGCTCGCCGCGATCACGCCGATCAGCAGCGCCAGCGCGAGACCGCTGTGCGCCAGCGGGGTGAGCGCGGTGCCAGCGGACACCAGCAGCGCGCCGCTGATCATGACTGGGCGCGGGCCCCAGCGGTCGGCGACCGCGCCCGCTACGGGCTGTGCTACCCCCCACACCAGCTGCGCGATGCCGAACGCGAGGCTGATCGTGGCGTAGCCGATGCCGGTCGAGGAGTTGATCGCGCTGATGAACAGCGGCTGTGCCTGGCGCACCCCGAGGCCGAGCGCGAACACCGCGCCCGCGGCGAGCGCCACGATAACGTAGTTGCGCTGCGTGGCGCTCATGCGGGCTGCCCACGGCTCAGCGTTGCGAGCGACTCGTCCACCAGCGCGTGCAGCGCCGCGACGCTCTTCGCGCCGAGCTGCGCCTCGAGCGCGCCCTGCGCGCGCTCCCACAGCGGCGCCGCGCTGCGCAAGCGGGTGCGGCCGGCCGCGGTGAGCTCGAGCGCGGCGCGCTTGCCGCGGCTGCGCTCGCCGTAGCGCGCCCAACCCGCGGCGACGAGCGGCTTGAGGTTCCTTACCAGCGTGGTGCGTTCCATTCCCATGCGCTCCGCGAGCACCGAGACCGAGGCGCCCTCGCCGCGCGCGAGGTGCGCGAGCAGTGAGTACTGGGTGATCGTCAGGTCCGCCGGCGCGAGCACCTGGTCGTAGGCCTGCGTCACCCGGCGCGTGAGCTTGCGCAGCAGGAAGCAGGTGCAGCGTTTCCTGGAAGCGTCCATGGCCACGGCGGCTAGGGTGTGTAATTACACATGTAGAGCCGCATGGTGACAGGCCTGCGGCTGCGCGTCAATCGCGGTAGGCTTGCGCCCATGGCAAAACGGTTGATCGTGGCGATCACCGGCGCGACCGGCGCCGCCTACGGCGTGCGGCTGCTCGAGATCCTGCGCCGGCAGCGCGCCTGGCAGAGCCACTTGGTGCTTTCGGAGGCCGCGGCGCTGACTGCCTGGCAGGAGCTGGGCATGCGGCGCAAGGACATCGAGCGCCTGGCCGGCGTGGCCTACAACCCGCGCGACGTCGGCGCGGCGCTCGCGAGCGGCTCGTTCGTCACCGAGGGCATGGTGATCGCGCCGTGCTCGATGAAGACGCTTGCTGCGGTGGCGCACGCGCATGCCGAGGACCTCGTTTCGCGTGCGGCCGACGTGGTGCTCAAGGAGCGCAGGCGCCTCGTGCTGCTGCCGCGCGAGGCGCCGCTAAACCTCGCTCATCTGCGCAACATGGTCGCGGTGACCGAGATGGGCGGCATCGTCTTTCCACCGGTGCCCGCCCTGTACGCCAGGCCGAAGTCGATCGAGGAGATGGTCGAGCACACGGTAGCGCGCGTGCTCGACCTGTACGGCATTCGCTCACCGGGCATCAGGCGCTGGGCTGGGATGAAAGGAACGTCTCCAGCGCGCGATTGAACTCGGCGGGCTTCTCCATGTTGGAGATGTGCGCCGCCTGCGGAATCAGCACGAGCTTCGATCCGGGCGCGTTGTCGTGGATGTCGCGCGCCATCGCGGGCGGCGTACCCGCGTCCTGCTCGCCGCAGATGACCAGAATCGGCACCTTGATTTCCTTCAGCCGTGCGGTGAGGTTGATCTTGGGGATCGCGTGGCTGCAGCCAACGTAGCCCGCCACTGGCGTCGAGGCGATCAGCGCGCCGATGCGCCCGACCACCTCGGGATGCGCCTTGCGGAAGGGCTCGGTGAACCAGCGCTCGAGCGTCGGCTGCACCAGCGGCTGCATGCCGCGCGACTCGGCGGTCTTGATGCGCTCGGTCCACACGCCCGACGCCTCGGCGGGGTAGCGGCTCGTGGTGTCGGCGAGGACGAGGCTCCTGAACGTGCCCGGGTACTTGAGCGCGAAAGTCTGGCCGATCATGCCGCCCATCGACAGGCCGGCGAAGTGGGTGCGCTCGATATTCAGGTGCCTGAGCAGGCCGCGCAGATCGTCTGCGAGCATTTCGAGCGTGTAAGCCCCAATTGGCGCCATGCTCTCGCCGTGGCCGCGTGTGTCGTAGGCGAGGATGCGGTAGCGGTTCTTGAACGCCTCGATCTGCGGGTCCCACATGCGCACGCTGCACGCGAGCGAGTGGCTCAGCGTAAGCCAGGGCGCGCCCTCCTTGCCGTGCAATTCGTAGTACACCTCGATGCCGTTGACCGTCGCTTTCATCTTCTCCCCCTAGATGACGGCGACGATCAGCGGGACCGTCATTTCCTCCTCGCTTGCGCCGCCGTGATTGCCGAAGTGCAGGTGCCGGGACTCGCCGGGCGTCCAGTCCTTGATGGTAAACCGTCCGTTCATCAGCAGGGCGACGTCGCCGATGCCCTCTGCAAAACTGGGATGCGGCGTGCCCCTCCGCACGTGGCAATAGGCAACGCGCCGCGCGCCGCCACGAGCGAAGCCATCAGGTTGACGAGCGATCCGCCGCCGTACTCGGGGAGCATTCCCCGATGCTAGCGGAGCGGGCGAGCGGTCAGTGCATTACCAGCGGGTTGGTGAGCAGGGCGTCGTAGTAGCCGAGGAACTCGTCCACCGACTCGTCGTTGTTTTCCTGCGAGCAGAGGTCGGCCATGCTGGCGCGGAAGCGCGCCTCGAGCATGCCTTGCAGGTAGGCGGTGCGCCCGGCGCGCTTGTCCACCAGCTCGATGCCGTGCCGGCCGGGGAATTCGACCACGTAATAGTTGCTGCTGTCGTAAAGCACCCTCATCGCAGCCCTCCTGCGGCCCCTGGTTACGCCGCACGTGTTCCTGTCGGAGAGACACGCAAGCTTCGTGCCTTGCCGGGCCGGGGCCGGCCCCGGAGCGGGTGCTAGAATGCAAAAAGTCACAAGCAGGGTTCCCCTATGCGGATAGAAGTCCACGTCCACGCCGACATCCCCGTCCTGGAGGGGGTTTCCAAGAAGCAGATCGAGCAGGCGCTTGCGCCGCTGCTCGAATATTTGGACGCCGACAGCATCGGGGAGGTAAAAAGTCTCGAACCCGACGAGCCCGGCATCAAGTACGACGATAAGGAACTGATGCTTTACGTCTGCTGGACTGGCGAAATTGGGCGCAGCTTTCACCGGGCGCTGGACGAGGCGCTCGAGAACCTCGGGCCCTATTGCTACGAGGCGGTCGAGGTCGACGTCACGCTTTACCACGAAAACGGCGACCAGGAAGCCCGGCTGCTGTTCGTTGGGCCGACCGCGCAGGCGATCCACGAGGCGCAGCGTCGCTGCATGGTCGAGGACGTCACGGCGCTGCTGGAGCGCCAGTTCGGCAAGGAGCGCATCGCCGAGGTGGTGCTGCTCGTGAACGACCTGTTCGACCGCGACTGGAAGGAGAAGGCCTCGCAACCGAAGCCTTCCGAGCGCGCGTTCGAGGCCTATACCCGTCCGAGCCGCAAGAACCTGCACTAGCGTTGGCCGGCCCCAAGTACCCCGGATTCGACACCCTCGCGCTGCATGCCGGGCAGTCGCCGGATGCGACGTTCGGCGCGCGCGCGGTGCCGATCTACGCCACCACCTCGTACGTGTTCCGCGACAGCGAGCACGCGGCATCGCTGTTCAACATGGAGCGCGCGGGACACGTCTATTCGCGCATCTCCAACCCCACGGTCGCGGTGCTCGAGGAGCGCGTGGCGGCGCTCGAGGGCGGCGTCGGCGCAATCGCCACGGCCAGCGGGCAGGCGGCGCTGCACCTCGCGGTCGCCACGCTGCTCGATGCCGGCCAGCACGTGGTGGCCTCGAACTCGCTGTACGGCGGCTCGCACAACCTCCTCGGCTACACGCTCAGGCGCTTCGGCATCGAGACGACTTTCGTCAGCCCGCGCGATCCGCAGAACTTCGCGCGCGCGATCCGGCCGAGCACGCGGCTCGTGTTCGGTGAGACGCTCGGCAACCCGGGCCTGGACGTGCTCGACATTCCGCAGGTCGCGCGGATCGCGCATGACGCAGGCGTTCCGCTGCTGGTCGACTCGACCTTCACCACGCCCTGGCTGATGAAGCCCTTCGAGCTCGGCGCGGACCTACTGTACCACTCGGCGACCAAGTTCCTTGGCGGGCACGGCATTGCGATCGGCGGCGTGCTGGTCGATGCGGGACGCTTCGATTGGGAGAAGAGCGGAAAGTTTCCGCAGCTCACCGCGCCCTACGAGGGTTTCCACGGCATGGACTTCGAGGAGGAGTCGGGCACGCGCGCGTTTCTGCTGCGTGCGCGGCGCGAGGGGCTGCGGGACTTCGGCGCCTGCATGGCGCCGATGACGGCGTTCCAGATCCTGCAGGGCATCGAGACGCTGCACCTGAGGATGCCGCGCCACGTCGAGAACACGAGGAAGGTGGTGCAGTTCCTGGCCGCGCATCCGGCGGTCGTGTCGGTCGGCTATCCGGAGCTCGCTTCGCATCCGGATCACGCGCTCGCGAAGAAGCTGCTGCCGCGCGGCGCCAGCGCGGTGTTCTCGTTCGACATGAAGGGCGGGCGCGCCGCGGGGCGCGCGTTCATCGAGAGCCTGCGGGTGTTCTCGCACCTCGCCAACGTGGGCGACGCCAAGTCGCTCGTCATCCACCCGGCGAGCACGACGCACTACCGCATGTCGGATGAGGACCTGAAGAAGGCCGGCATCGGCGCCGGCACGGTGCGCCTGTCGATCGGGCTGGAGGAGGCCGACGATCTGATCGAGGATCTCGGGCGCGCGCTCAAGGCCGCGCAGAAGGCCGCGCCGTGAACTTCGTGGTCGAGGGCCGCGCGGCGTTCGCCTATACCGCCGCTCGCGCCATCGATCCGGCCAGGCCGAGTGTCGTGTTCGTGCACGGCGCGGGGCTCGACCACAGTTCTTTCGGGCTGCAGAGCCGATATTTCGGCTATCACGGGCGCAACGCCCTGGCGCTCGATCTCCCCGGGCACGGGCGCTCGGAGGGGCCGCCGCTCGAAACGGTGCAGGCGATCGCGGATTGGGTCGCGAAGCTCATGGACGCGGCGGGCGTCTCGCGCGCGAGCCTGGTCGGCCACTCGCTCGGCGCGCTCGCCACGCTCGAGTGCGCGGCGCGCCATCCGGACCGTGTCGAGCGCATCGCGCTGCTCGGCGTCGCCTTTCCGATGAGGGTGTCCGAATCCTTCCTCGAGGCGGCGCGCAGAAACGAGCAGGACGCCTACGACATGGACACCATCTGGGCGCACGCGCCCCGCGTGCCGCTCGGCGCCAACCCGAACCCGGGCATGTGGATGTACGGCGAGTCGCTCGCGCGCCTGGCGCGCCTCGCCCCGGGCGTGCTCTACAAGTCGCTCAAGGCGTGCAACGACTACGCCGCGGGACTGGAAAGCGCCGCCAAGGTGAGGTGCCCGGCGCTGCTGGTCGTCGGGCAGCGCGACATGATGACCCCGCCGCAGGCGAGCGAGGCGCTCGCGCGCGCCATTCTCGCCAGCCGCGTGCTGCGCATCGCCGCGAGCGGCCACTCGCTCATGGCCGAGGCGCCGGATGCGGTGCTCGACGCGCTGATCGAGTTCCTCGGCTAGCGCGTTCTGGGCAGCGCTCCTGGAAAGGCGAGCGCCGCGCCCCAGCCGAGCGCCACGCCGGCGGCATCGGCGACCATGTCCGCGACTTCGAAGTCGCGGTAGCCGAGCCAGCCCTGCACGAATTCGAGCGCCACGCCTAGCGCCACGAAGCCGAGTGCGTAGCCCACGCGCGCGCGCCGCGCGGCGTACAGCTGGCAGAACCAGAACATCACCAGGCCGTAGCTGCCCAGGTGCTCGAGCTTGTCGCCCTGCGCGAAGCCGAGCGAGGGCGGCGAATGCATCACCGAGCCATAGACGATGCCGGCTACCATCGCCCAGCCGGCGGCGAGCCAGAGCGCGCGCAGCTTCAAAACAGCCGCATTTGGCCGCTGGGGGAGGGCGGCACGAAACGGGAGCAGTCGAGCGAGCGGCGCGCGACGCCGCCGCGCTCTTTCCCGTTCAGCCCGAGGCGCCCGCAGGCGATCTCGAAGCGCCGCGCGAGCAGCTCGGCGTAGTTCCCGGTGCCGGTCATGCGTGTGCCGAAGCGCGGATCGTTGTCGCGCCCGCCGCGCAGCTGCTGCAGCACGCTCATCACGTGCCCGGCGCGCAAGGGATAGTGCGCCGCGAGCCACTCGCGGAACACGCCCTTCAACTCGTTCGGCAGCCTGAGCAGCTGGTAGCCGGCCATGCTCGCGCCCGCGCCCGCCGCGGCCTCGAGCGATTCCTCGAGCGACTTGTCCGACAGCGCCGGCACGACAGGCGCGACCATCACGCCCACCGGGACCCCCGCGGCGGCGAGCGCGCGGATCGTGTCCAGGCGCCGCTGCGGGCTCGCGGCGCGCGGCTCGAGCCGGCGCGCAAGCGAGGCGTCGAGCGTGCCGAGCGACACGAAGACCTTGGCGAGGTTTGCGCGTCCCATCGGCCCGAGCAGATCGAGGTCGCGCTCGACGAGCGCGGACTTGGTGACGATGGTGAGCGGGTGCTTGCATTGCCCGAGCAGCTCGATCAGGCCGCGCGTGATGCGGTAGCGCCGCTCGATCGGCTGGTAGCAGTCGGTGTTGGCGCCGAGCGAAATAGGCTTCGCCGCGTAGCCGGGTCGCGCGAGCTCCTCGCGCAGCCGCTCGACCGCGTTCACCTTGGCGAACAGCCGGGTCTCGAAATCCAGGCCCGGCGAGAGCTCCAGGTAGGCGTGGCTCGGCCGCGCGTAGCAGTACACGCAGCCGTGCTCGCAGCCGCGGTAGGGGTTTATCGAGAGCTCGAAAGGCAGGTCGGGCGAGTCGTTCGTCTGGATGATCGAGCGCGCGCGCTCCTCGGTGACATGCGTCTCGAGCGCGCGCGGCTCCTCCTCGACGCGCGTCCAGCCGTCGTCGAACGGCTCGCGCGCGGCGCGCTCGAAGCGCCCCTGCGGGTAAGACAGCGCGCCGCGCGATTTGCCGGCGAGCTGCACGCGCGCTGCCGGCAGCGCCACGGAGCGTGTTTCGTTCTTTGCGTCGTTCGGCATCGTGCGCGCCGGTAAAATCCCGCCTTCGTCCCGCGTTTGCGATACTGTATATATGATCAGTGAACGGCGCAACGTCGCCTTGCTCGCCGCCTGCCAGGCGATGCTGATGACCAACAACTCGACGCTGATCTCGATAAACGGGCTCGCCGGCCTCGCGCTCGCGGCGCGGCGCGGCCTCGCCACGCTGCCGGTGACTTTCTGGGTGCTCGGCGGCGCCGTGGCCACGATGCTCGCCTCGCTGCACATGAGGCGCGTAGGGCGCCGCCGCGGGCTGATGCTCGGCACGCTGTGGGGCGTCGCGGGCGCGCTGCTGTGCGCCGTGGCCATCCGCGCGCACAATTTCTGGCTGCTGTGCTTCGCGACGCTGGTGTTCGGGGTGTACAACGCCTACGGCCAGTACTACCGCTTCGCCGCGGCCGATGTCGCGAGCGCCCAGTTCCGACCCACGGCGATTTCCCTGGTGCTGGCGGGCGGGCTGGTCGGCGGGATTCTGGGCCCGACGGCCAGCCGGCTGACCGTCGACCTGTTGCCCGAGAAGTTCCTCGGCGCCTACCTCGCCCTGATCCTCGTTTCGCTCGCTACCATGGGGCTGCTCAGCTTCATCCGCATGCCGCACGCCGGGGCGGCTGCGCACGCCGAGCGGGGGCGGCCGCTGTCGGAGATCGCGGCGCAGCCGAAATTCATCGTCGCGGTGGCCTGCGCGGCGATCAGCTACGGGGTCATGAACTTCCTCATGACCTCGACGCCCATCGCGATGCAAATCTGCGGCCACCCCTACAAGGCCGCCACCTTCGTCATTTCCTCGCACGTGGTGGGCATGTACCTGCCCTCGTTCATCACCGGCGGGCTGATCCGGCGTTTCAGGGCGCTGCCGGTGATGTTCGCCGGCGCGCTGCTCACCGCCGCCGCGGTCGGCGTCGCGCTGTCGGGAATCGCGGTGACCGACTTCTGGCTCGCGCTCGTGCTGCTCGGGGTAGGCTGGAACTTCCAGTTCATCGGCGCGACTACGCTGCTCACCGAAACCTACCGTCCGGAGGAGCGCGGCAAGGCCCAGGGCGCAAACGACTCGGCCATCTTCATCACGATGGCGATCTCGTCCTTCTCCTCCGGCATGATCGTCACGGACGCCGGCTGGCGCATCGTCAACTACGCGGCGCTGCCGCTCATCGCGCTGGTGATGGCGGCGATCGCCTGGCTCGCGCTGGCGCAGCGCACGGCGGCCGCCTGACGATGCGGCCCCCGGCAAGCCTCGGGCAGCGCCTGCAGGAGGTCGACACTCCGGCACTGGTTATCGATCTGGACGCTTTCGAGCGCAATCAGAAGGCTCTTTTCGAATGCGTCAGAGGCAAGAACGTGCGCGTGCGCGCGCACGCCAAGACGCACAAGTGCCCCGAGATCGCCCGGCGCCAGCTCGCCGCCGGCGCGGTGGGCGTGTGCTGCCAGAAGGTGTCCGAGGCCGAGGCGCTGGTCGAGGGCGGCATCGGCGACGTGCTGGTGTCGAACGAGGTGGTCGGCGCGCCGAAGCTCGCGCGCCTCGCCGCGCTCGCCCGGCGCGCGCGCATCGGCGTGTGCGCGGACGACGCGGGCAACGTGCGCGACCTCGCCGCCGCCGCGGCGGCGGCCGGCGCGCGGCTCGACGTGTACGTCGAGGTCGACGTCGGCGCGCGGCGCTGCGGCGTGCCGCCGGGTGAGCCGGCGCTCGCACTCGCGCGCGAGGTCGCCGCGCAGCCGGCGCTGCGCTTCGCGGGATTGCAGGCCTACCACGGCGCCGCGCAGCACCTGCGCGCGATGGCCGAACGGCGCGCCGCGATCGAGACGGCGGCGCGCGCGGCGCGCGACACGCGCGCGCTCATCGAGTCGGCGGGCATCGCCTGCCCGACGGTCACCGGCGGAGGCAGCGGCAGCTTCGCGTTCGAGATCGAGTCGCACGCCTTCGACGAAATCCAGCCGGGCTCCTACGTGTTCATGGACGCCGACTACGCGAAGAACGAGTGGGCCGCGCCGCTGCCGCGCTTCGAGCACGCGCTGTTCGTGCTGTCGACCGTCATGAGCCGGCCGACCGCGGCGCGCGCCGTGCTCGACGCGGGGCTCAAGGCCTCGAGCGTCGACTCGGGGCTGCCGCTCGTCTGGCAGCGCGCGGGACTGCGCTACGCGCGCGCCTCCGACGAGCACGGCGTGCTCGAGATCGAGGCCGGCGCCAACGCGCCGGCGCTCGGCGAAAAGCTGCTGCTCGTGCCGGGGCACTGCGACCCGACGGTCAACCTGTACGACTGGTACGTCTGCGTGCGCGGCGGCATCGTCGAGGCGCTGTGGCCGATCAGCGCGCGCGGCGCGATCTATTGAGGCGCGGCGTGCGGCAGCGCATCTACTACGGCTGGATTGTGGTCGCGGCGGCCTTCACGCTCATGTTCGTCGGCTTCGCAGCCGCCTATTCGTTCGCCGCGTTCTTCCGCGCCTTCCAGTCGGAATTTTCGGCGTCGCGTGCGCACGTGTCGCTCGTGTTCTCGGTCTGCGCGTTTCTCTGGTTCACGCTCGGCGCGCCGGGCGGGATGATCGCGGACCGGCTCGGCCCGCGCCGCGTCGCGCTGGCCGGGGTGGCATGCATGGTGGCGGCGCTCGGGCTGGCGAGCGTCGCCGGGTCGGTGGAGGTGCTGTACGTGACCTACAGCGTCGGCCTGGGCATCGGCATCGGCCTCACCTACGTGCCCTCGGTCGGCGCGGTGCAGCCCTGGTTCGTCGCAAACCGTGCGTTCGCCTCGGGCCTGGCGGTCGCGGGGATCGGCGCCGGAAATTTTCTCGGGCCCCTCGCGGCAACCTGGCTGATCGGCCATCTCGGCTGGCGCGCCGCCTATCAGGCGATGGCCTTCGCGGTGCTGCTGCTCGCGGGCGCTGCCGCGCTCGCGATCGACGACGACCCGGCGCGGCACGGCGCGCCGGGCGCGGCGCGCACCGCGCGAGCGTCGCTCCCCGGAGCGACGCTCGGCCAGGCATTGCGCTCGCGCCCGTTCTGGCTGCTGTATGCCGCGAGCATGCTGGTGTGCGTCGGGCTGTTCGTGCCAATGGTGCACCTCGCGAACTACGCGCAGGACGCGGGCTACACCGAGGCGCAGGGGGTCGCGCTGGTCAGCCTGATCGGGCTGGGGAGCCTGCTCGGGCGCTTCAGCATCGGCGGGGTCGCCGACCGCTTCGGGCGCGTGCCGTCGTTCGCCGCCATGTACCTGGGGCTCGGAGTGATGCTGATCGTGTGGTGGCTTGCGAGCGGCTATTGGCTGCTCGTGCTGTTCGCGCTGCTGTTCGGCGCCTTCTACGGCGGCTTCGTCGCCCTGTCTCCCACGATCGTCATGGACCTGTACGGGCCGCGCGCGGTCTCCGGGATCATCGGCCTGCTCTACACAGCGCCGGGGATCGGCACGCTGCTCGGCCCACCGCTCGCCGGGGCGGCCTACGACGCCTGGGGCAGCTACGCCGTGCCAATCCTTGCCGCGTCCGCGCTGTCCTTCGCCGGCGCCGGCCTGGTGTTGGTGCTGATGCGGCACACGCGGGCCGCAGCGTGAAGCGCGCGCCGGTGGTCGCCGTGAGCGAGCGGCGCGGCCTGCGCGAGCTGCACATCGGCGGCGACGCGATTCAGAGCGCGATGCGCCTGGACGACCCGTACGCGCTGGCGCTCGACTATACACGCTGCATGATGGCCTTCCTGCTGTTCTTCCCGCAGCCGCGCGAGGCGCTGATGATCGGGCTGGGCGGGGGTTCGCTCGCCAAGTTCTTCCATCGCCACCTGCGCGCGACGCGCGTGCGCGCGATCGAGCTCGACGCGCGCGTGGTCGCCGCGGCGCGTGCGCATTTCGCATTGCCCCCCGACGATGCGCGCCTCGCGGTCGAGGTCGGCGACGGCGCGCAGGCGCTGGCGCCGGAATGCTGCGACGTGCTGCTGGTCGACGGCTTCGACGACGGCGAGCAGGTGCCGCGCCTCGCCTCGGGCGAGTTCTACGACGCCTGCTACCTGGCGCTCGCGCCGCACGGCGTGCTGGTGGTCAACTACATGAGCGACGACCCGGGGCTGGATAGCTATTTGCAGCGCCTGGAGCGCGCCTTCGGCGGGGCCGTGCTGTGCATGCCGGCGCTATCCGATCCGAACCTGATCGCGTTCGCGCTGAAGGACGGGCCCGCGCGCCTTGCCTGGAAGACGCTGCGCGTGCGCGCGGCGGCGCTTGAGGCGCGCTACGAGCTGCCTTTCGGCCGTTACATCGGTGCGCTGCGGCGCATGAACCGGCACGCCGGTGCGGACCTTATAATCGTCGCGCCATCGAGCGGAGACGCGTGATGATTCCGACCAGCGAAAGCGTTCGCGACGGTGCCTGAAGGGTATGCGGCGCTGCTCGCGCTGGCACCGATCGCGTTTGCGGCCGCGCTCGTCTACGGCGTCACCGGCTTCGGCGCCGCGCTGATCGCGATCCCGCTCGCGACGCACTTCGTGCCGCTGCCGTTTGCGCTGGCGGTCTTCGTGCTCGTAGACCTGTCCAACTCGCTGCGCCTCGGGCTCGAGGCCCCGCGCCACGTCGTGCGTGGCGAGGTCGCGCGCCTGGTGCCGATGATCCTGGTCGGTACCGCGTTCGGTGCCACGCTGCTCGTCAACATGCCGCGCCGCGTCGGGATGCTGGCGCTCGGCTGCTTCGTCGTCGCCTTCGCGCTCTACTCGCTGCTCGCACGCGCGCGGCGCCGCACCGTCGGCGGCGGCTGGGCCTACCCCGCCGGTCTCGCGGGCGGCGTGACCAGCGCCCTGTTCGGCGCGGGCGGGCCGCCGTACGCGATCTACCTTTCGCAGCGCAACCTGTCCAAGGAATCGTTCCGCGCCACGCTCGCGCTCACTTCGGTGGCGAGCATCTCGCTGCGGCTTGCCGCGTTCGCGCTGACCGGTCTGATGAGCAGCCCGCGGGTGTGGCTGGCTGCGGCGCTCGCGCTGCCCGCGGCCTGGGTCGGAATCTCGGTCGCAGCGCACCTCTTCGTGCGCATGCGGCGCGAGACGCTGATGCGCGCGGTGGCGCTGCTCCTGCTCGCGAGCGGAGCCTCGCTCGTCGCGCGCGCGCTCGCCTAACCCGCGGCGACCGCGATCAGGCGGCGCAGCTCGCGGTAGCGCTCGTCGGACTGGTCGCCGAACAGCGGGTCGTGCCCCGACGGCACGGCTGCGGCCACCGCGGCCCAGTCCTCGGGCGTGAGCAGCTCGGCCGCGCGCGGCAGGATATCGCGCTCCTCGCTCGCGATGTGGTGGCGGTAGTAGACGAGGTAAGTCGCGGCCGCTGCCTCGACCTCGGCGCGCGCGATGATCGCCTCGTCGGCGACCTGGTTCAGCAGCCCGAGCAGGTCATCGCCCGCCTTGGCGAGGACGCGGTGCTCCTGCAGCAGGCGCGCCACCTTCACCTGCATCGCGGAATCGCGCGCTGCGAGGCGTTCATACGCGACGTCCTCGCGCGCGTGGTGGTAGCGGTCGGGGAAATGACGCAGGTAGCTGACGATGTCTAGCATCAGCTCGTAGTTGGGATGCGCGCCGCTGTGAAATAGCGTCAGCTGGCCGTCGAGCGCATCGAGCAGCTGCATGAAGTTCGCGTGCTCGGCGTGCCAGTGCGCGGTGGGGCTCGTCATTCGTAGATCCAGGCGCGCGTCCAGGGCAGCGCTTTCGCCTTCGGATCGGAGCTCTTCACCGCGAGCACCTGGTGGATCGACACCCAGCGCTGCTCGAACGCGTGCGCGCAGCCGGCGAGATAGGCGCGCCAGATGCGCGCACGCTTGTCGCCCGCGTGCCGGCGGGCGGCGTCGAGATTCGCCTCGAAGCGCTCGCTCCAGTGCCACAGGGTCCGGGCGTAGTGCCGGCGCAGCGTCTCGACGTCCATGACTTCCAGCTCGGCGCGCGCCATCTCCTTGAGCACGAGCGAGGCGTGCGGCAGCTCCCCGTGCGGGAACACGTACTTGCCGATGAACTCGCCCGCGCCGAGCCCGACCGAGCGGCTTTCTGGATCGACCGAGGTGATGCCGTGGTTCATAACCAGCCCGCCCTCGCGCAGCAGCGAGTGGATCTTGCGGAAGTAGAGCGGCAGGTTCTTCAGGCCGACGTGCTCGAACATGCCCACCGAGGAGATCTTGTCGTACACCCCTTCGCCCGGGACGTCGCGGTAGTCCTGCAGCAGCACGCGGCAGCGCGCCCCCAGGCCTTCGTCGGCGATGCGCTGGTTGGCGAGCGCGTGCTGGTTGTGCGATAGCGTGATCCCGGTGGCATCCACGCCGTAGTGCTTGGCCGCCCAGCGCACCAGGGCGCCCCAGCCGCAGCCGATGTCGAGCAGCTTCTCGCCCGGCCCGAGGCGCAGCTTGCGGCAGATATGGTCGAGCTTCTGCTCCTGCGCGACGTCGATAGACTCGTCGCCGGTCTTGAAATAGGCGCACGAGTAGACCATGTTGCGGTCCAGCCAAAGCGCGTAGAAATCGTTCGAGACGTCGTAGTGGTACTGGATCGACGCGGCGTCGGTCTTCCGGGTGTGCAGGTTGCGCAGCAGCGGCAGGCGGCCTTTCTTGGCTTCGCCCAGCTGGCGCGAGAAGCCTTCGGCAGCGCGCAGTGCGTCGCTGATCGGGCCCTCGACGTCGACGTAACCCTCGACATAGGCCTCGCCGAGCTTGGCGAGATCCGGGTTGGCGAAGTAACGCAGCGCCGCGGCCGATGGAACGCGCAGCGTCACCGTCGGCGCGGGCGAGAGCTCATAGCGCTCGCCGTTCCACAGCTCGATCGCCACCGGCAGGCTCGCGTTGGCGCGCAGCCTTCCGATCACCTTCTTGACGCGGGATTCGAGCAGCATGAGTTCAGGATACCACCGGCTCGCGCAGGGTGACGAACTCCTCCGCCGCGGTGGGGTGGATGCCGATCGTGGCGTCGAACTGCGCTTTGGTCGCGCCGAGCTTCACGGCGATCGCGATGCCCTGGATGATCTCGGCGGCTTCGGGGCCGATCATGTGCGCGCCGACCACCTTGCGGCTCGCGGCCTCGACGACGAGCTTCATGAAGATCTTCTCCTCGCTTGCCGTGAGCGCGTGCTTGAGCGAACGGAAGCTGGTCTTGTAGATCTCGATCGCGCCGAGGCGCTCGCGCGCCTGCTCTTCCGACAGCCCGACCGTGGCGAGATTCGGGTTGGCGAATACTGCGGTCGGCACGTTCTCGTGGTCCGGCGCGGCCGGCTCGCCGCCGAACAGCGTCTTCGCCAGCGCGCCGCCCTCGGCGGTCGCCACCGGCGTGAGATTGATGCGGTTGGTGACGTCGCCGATGGCGTGGATCGACGCGATCGAGCTGCGCGAATACGCGTCGACCAGCACTTCGCCGATAGGCCCGAGCGTCACGCCGGCGGCCTCCAGGCCCAGGCCCTTGCTGTTCGGCACGCGCCCGGTGGCGAACAGCACCAGCTCGGCGCGCGCGTGCTGGCCGTCGCCGTAGGTGACTTCGAGCGCGCCGTCGGGCTGCCGCGCGATGGCGGCCGGCTCGGCGCCGAAGTGCAGCATCACGCCCTTTTTCTGCATCTCCTCGCCCAGGCGCGTGCCGAGCTCGGCGTCGAACTCGCGCAGCAGGCGGTGGCGCCGGTAGGCGAGCGTCGTCTGCACGCCCAGCCCGTTGAAGATCGAGGCGAACTCGACCGCGATGTAGCCCCCGCCCACCACGATCGCGCGCCGCGGCAGGCGTTCGAGGCGGAACACCTCGTTCGAGGTGAGCGCGTGCGACTTGCCGGGGATATCGGGAATCTGCGGGCGCGAGCCGGTCGCGACGAGAATGTGCTCGGCGCTCCAGCGGCGTCCCGCGACCTCCACGGTGTGGGGATCGACAATCACCGCGCGCCCGCGCAGGATCTCCGCGCCCGCGGTGGCGAGCAGGCGCTCGTACACCGCGTTCAGGCGCGCCACCTCCCGGTCCTTGCCGGCGACGAGCTTCGGCCAGTCGAACGCCGGCTCGCCGGCGCTCCAGCCGTAGCCGGCCGCGTCCTCGAAGTCGTCGCGGATGTGCGCCGCGTAGGAAAACAGCTTCTTCGGGATGCAGCCGACGTTTACGCAGGTGCCGCCGAAGCGGCCGCTCTCGGCGATGGCCACGCGCGCGCCGTACAGCGCGGAGAAGCGGCTGGCGCGCACGCCGCCAGAGCCGCCGCCGATCGTGAACAGGTCGAAATCGTAGCGCGCCACGGGAGGCAAATAAGCTGTGCGCCGGCTACTTCAGGTTCGGCAGGTTGATCTCGACCAGCTCGAGCTGGGCGGTGAGGTCCCTGTGCTCGGGCCTGCCGGCAAGCAATTTGAGTGCGCCCCGCACACGTTTTTCCATCTCCGCGCGTGTCAGTCCTTCGACGCCCGCGAGCAGCGCCGCGACCTCGGCGAGCTTCTGCGCCTGCGCGCCCCTGCGCAACTCGCCGAGCTTCGCCTCGATCGCCGCCCGGTTGAGGTTGGTCACCAGCTTGAGGGTCTTGTCGTGCGTGCTCATTACCCGCGCTCCCGCAGCTCTCACTGGCGGCGATGGTACCACCCGTCCTGCGCGCGCACGTTGCCCTCGGCGACGAGCTTCTGCAGGTGTGCCGTGAGCGAGCGCGCGGCGACCGCGTGCAGCTTCGGATGCACGTCGTCGTACACCGCCGGCACCAGCTGTTCGAGCGTGGCGCGGCCGAGCCGCTCGAGCGCCGCGACGACCTTCGCCTCGCGCGCCAGGCGGTGCGCAATCAAGCGCCGCAGCTCGCGCTGCGGCTGTCCGATGAGGTAGCCATGGCCAGGCGCGAAGATTGCGACGTCCTCCTCGAGCAGCGACTCGAGCGCGAGCAGGTAGGCGCGCATGTCGCCGTCGGGCGGATTGATCACTACGGTCGACCCCTGCATGACGTGGTCGCCGGTGAAGAGCATCTTCGTGTCCTCGAGCAGATAGCACAGGTGGTTGGAAGCGTGCCCCGGCGTGTGCAGCGCGCGCAGCGCGACCTCGCCGAGCTCCAGCCGCTCGCCGTGCCCGGGTACGCGCTCGGGCGCGAAACCCTGGTCCTGGCTCGCGCCCTGCGGCGCCGGTCGGCCGATTACGACAGCTCCGGTCGCCGTCTTGAGCGCCGCGGCCGCCGGCGAATGGTCGAGGTGCGTGTGCGTGCACAGGATCCAGCGGATGCGGCCCGCTCCCGCGGCAAGGAGCGCCTGAACATGCGAGTCGATCGCCGGACCCGGGTCGATGAGCGCGAGCTCGCGCCCGCCGACGAGATAGCTGTTGGTGCCGGGTCCGGTCATCATGCCGGGGTTCGGCGCAGTGATGCGCGTCACCAGCCGGTCGAGTCGCTTCGGCACGCCGGGCACGATCTCGTAACTCGATTCTCCGGTCTCCTCCGGATCGCACCAGTGGATCTCGAAGTACTGCGGGTCGACGCGGCGGAAGAGCTTGGGGCCCTGGCTGCCCTGGGCCCAGCAGGCGCGGTTGGTCTCGACCTCGGGCTTCGCGCGCGCGTATTCCACGGCGCGCTGCGGGTGCTCGAACCGCGCCAGCTCGGCGAGCGTGTGCTTGGTCGCGAAGACCAGCTCGATCTCGCCGCGCTCGCCGCGCGCGAGCGCATCCTGCGGGCGGATCCATACGTGGTGGATGGTCTCGGTGGCGTCGTGCGAGCCGCTTTGCCCTTGCGGCGCCGTGGCGACGAAGAAGCGCGTGTCGAAGCGCCGCGGCCGTCCAGGCGCGGTGATCCAGTGGCCGATGTAGGCGAGCTCGCTCGCGGGCAGCGTCAGGCGCTCGTCCTCCAGGAAGTCGGCGAAGCCGAGCTCGCCTGCGTTGAGCGGCGCGCGAAAGCGTGCCAGTTGCTCGACGCGCTCCGAACCCACCGCCCGGCCCGATTCGTCGTGCGCGAGCAGGATGCCCGCCTCCTCGAAGCATTCGCGCATCGCCGCGACCCAGTAGGCCAGCCCCCCCGCCGGCAGTCCCAGCAGACGGCTCGCCTCGGCGTCCGGCATGCCGGTCACGCGCGCGAGCGTGCGCGCCTCGCCGTCGGCGGCATCGAGCGCGCCGCCCGGGAACACATAGGCGCCGGCGAGGAACGCCGCGCCCTGGGTGCGCTGGAGCATCATCACCTCGGGGCCGTCCGCCCCTTCGCGCATCAGGACGACCGTGGCGGCGGGGCGTGGCGCGGGCTTCATGCGCTGCGTCCGGCGCGGTCCTTCTCGTTTTGCGCCTTGATGAGCGCGCGCATGCGCTCCCAGTCCGCATCGCTTAGCCGGTCGAGCTCGGTGAACGAGGCGCCGTTGGCGAGATAGCCGCCGCCGTCGATGGCGATCGTCTCGCCGGTGAGCCACTCGCAGCCGTCGGCCATCAGGAAGGTCGCGAGGTTCTGCAGCTCGGGCGTCCGTCCCACGCGGCGCATCGGGATCGAGCCGGTCGCATCCTCGAAGCTGCCGTCGGGACGCAGGCGCTTGGATGCGCCCTCGGTCGGGAAGGGGCCGGGCGCGATCGCGTTCAGGCGGATGCCGTAGCGGCCCCACTCGACCGCGAGCGACTTGGTCATCACATGCAGGCCCGCCTTCGACATCGCCGAGGGCACGACATAGGGCGAGCCGGTCCACACCCAGGTGACGAGGATCGAGACTACCGAGCCCTTGTGCCCGCCGGCAATCCAGCGCCGCCCCACCGCATGCGTAACGTAGAACGTGCCGTGGAACACGATGTTCGCGATCGCATTGAAGCCGTTCGGCGTGAGATCCTTGGTCGGACTGATGAAGTTGCCGGCGGCGTTGTTTACCAGCCCCGTCAACGGACCGGCCTCGTCCCAGATGCGCTGCACCATCGCATCGACCGACTGCGCGTCGCGGATGTCGACCGCGTGCGTGCGCACCGTGCCGCCGGACTTCGCGCCGAGCTCCCTGGCAGTCTGCTCGAGCACGCCGCCGCGCCGCCCGGCGATCCACACCTCCGCGCCGAGCTCGAGGTACTTGGCGGCGATCTCCTTGCCCAGGCCTGTGCCGCCGCCGGTGATCAGGATGCGTTTACCCTCGAGCAACCCTTCCCTGAACATGCGCGCTCCGGCTTGCAGGAACGCGCATTCTACGTCCTGGGCGCGCGCCGATGCGCGCGAGCAGGCGGTAGATCAATTCGGTGCGCGCGCGGCGGGCCGCCGCGTGCACGCGCAGGTCCATGCCTGCATCCCTGCGCCAGGTGCCGATGTCGATGTGCAGCATGTCCGTCATTGCGGATCGAGGGGTCACGAGAACGAAACCGTCGCGTCGCCGAGCGCCTGCACGAGCGCCACGCCGCGCTGCGACAGGCGATGGCAGGCGCCGGCCTCGAGCACCACGTCGCGCGGCTGGTGCTCCTCCGTGACCCAGACCGTTCCGGCGCTGCAGCAGATGGTGCCGCCTGTGCCGTCGCGCAGCTTGAGCGTCTGTCCGCCACTGAGCCGCAGCCTGTCGGCGTCGAGTTCGATGCGCATGCTCCACTCCTTGTGTTTGACATGCAGGTAGCGCATGCTGCGCCGGGACGCTCACAGGCACAAACGCTAAATTCTCAGGACATGAATGAGTAATGGGAATGCAAAAAACGTCCCCCGGCTGCCCTCGCTCGACTTGCTGAAGGGCTTCGAGGCGGCCGCGCGGCTGCTGTCCTTCACGCGCGCCGGCGAGGAGCTGCATCTCACGCAGTCGGCCGTCAGCCGGCAGATCAAGGAGCTCGAGGAGCAGCTCGGCGTGGCGTTGTTCGAGCGGCGCCACCGCGCGCTGGGGCTGACCGAAGCCGGGCGCGCGCTGTTCCCCGCCGCGACCCAGGTGCTGCAGGCCATGCGCGAGGCGACCGACCGGCTGCGCGCGCTCTCGGCGCGCCGCGCGCTCGCGGTCACGACCACGCATTCCTTCGCCGCGCTGTGGCTGATCCCGCGCCTGGCGCGCTTCACGCGCACGCACCCCGGCGTCGACGTGCGCATCGCCGCCGACACGCGCGTGCAGGACCTCGAGCGCGAGGGCCTGGACATCGCGATCCGCCACGGCGCGGCTTCGCTTGCCGGCCCGCACGCGGTGCGGCTGTTCGGCGAGCGCGTGTTCCCCGTGTGCAGCCCGAAGCTGCTCGCCGACCCGAAGCGGCCGCTGCGCCAGCCCGCCGACCTGCGCCACCACGTGCTGCTGCAGTACGACGATCCGGACGGGCGCCATCCGTGGCTGCACTGGAAGACCTGGCTCGAGGTCGAGCGGCTCTCCGACCTGCGGCCCGCCGGCAGCCTGCTCTTCTCGGGATACGAGCAGATCATCCCGGCTGCGATCGCCGGCAACGGCGTGGCGCTCGGCAGGAGCCCGCTGGTGCGCGAGGCGCTCGCCTCCGGCGAACTGGTCGCGCCGTTCAAGCGCAGCGCCGATCCGGCGCGCGCGTATTTCGCGATCGTGTCGAAAACCGCCGCGGCGCGCCCCGAGGTGGTGGAGTTTCTCGCCTGGCTGCGCGCCGAGGCCGCGGGCGAGGAGCCGCGCGGCGGGAAAGCTATACGGTGAGCACCAGCTTGCCGATGTGCTGTGAGGACTCCATCAGGCGGTGCGCCTCGGCGGCCCGGGCGAGCGGGAAGGTCTTGAAGATCACCGGTTTGATCTTGCCCGCCTCGATCAGCGGCCAGACGTGCTCGCGCAGACTGCGCGCGACTGCGCCCTTGAACTCCACCGGGCGCGGCCGCAGCGTCGAGCCGGTCAGAACCAGCCGCCTGCGCATCACTTCGTTTATGTCGAGCTCGGTCTTGGGGCCGCGCAGGAAGGCGATGAACACCAGGCGCCCCTCGTCGGCCAGGCACTTTAGCTCCTTCGGCACGTAGTCGCCGCCGACCATGTCGAGCACCACGTTCACGCCCTTGCCGCCGGTGGCGGCGAGCACCTCGGCCTGGAAGTCCTGCGTGCGGTAGTTGATCGCCTTGTCGGCGCCGAGCTTGACGCACGCGGCGCATTTCTCGTCGCTGCCCGCGGTCGCGAGCACGCGGTTGCCCATCGCCTTTGCCATCTGGATTGCGGTCACGCCGATGCCGGACGAGCCACCCTGCACGAGCAGCGTTTCTCCCGGCTTGAGGCGCCCGCGGTCGTATACGTTCGACCACACGGTGAAAAACGTCTCCGGCAGCGAGGCGGCCTCGACCGTGGACAGTCCGCGCGGCACCGGTAGCGCCTGCACTTCGGGCACCGCACAGTACTCGGCGTAGCCGCCGCCGTGCGCCAGCGCGCACACGCCCGCGCCGACCTTCCACATGCGCGCCTCGGAGCCGCAGGCGACCACCTCGCCAGCGATCTCGAGTCCCGGCAGGTCGGAAGCGTCGGGAGGAACGGGATACAACCCCATGCGCTGCAGGACGTCGGGGCGGTTGACGCCCGCGGCGGCGACTTTCACCAGGATCTCGCCTGGCTTCGGAACGGGCAGCGGCCGCGACGCCGGAACGAGTACCTCGGGTCCGCCGGGTTTCGCGATCTCAACCGCGCGCATCCTGTCGGGAAGTGGCATCGTCGGCTTACCCGCTGAAAAGGAGGCGATCTTAGCGCAAATGCGCGCCGCCACGCGCCGCGCGCTATGATCACGACGAGCGACGGCTCGAGCCGAAATGAACTACCTGCCCCTCGCCCTGCCGTTTTTCGCAGGCCTGTTCCTCGTGTTCGCGTTCGTCGTCGTCCTGATCGAGCTACGCATCGTGCAGTTCGCCTACGAGCAGGCCGGCATCGGACCGCGCTACATGCTCGCGTTGCTGCTGCTGTCGTTCCTCGGGAGCTACGTCAACATCACGGTGGCGCACCTGCCGCCCGAGCACGTCCGCTCAAACGAGGTCATCAGCTTTTTCGGCATGCGCTACATGGTCCCGGTGGTGCGCGAGTGGCCGGGCACGGCGATCGCGGTTAACGTGGGCGGCGCGATCGTACCGACCCTGGTCTCCGCTTACCTCGTGGTGAAGAACAGGCTCTACCTGAGCGGCCTGGCGGCGGTCGCCGTGGTGACGCTCGTCGTGCACCGGATGGCCTACCCGGTGCCCGGGGTCGGAATCGCCGTGCCGATATTCGTTCCGCCGCTGGTCGCCGCGCTCGCGGGCGTCGTCCTCGCGCGCAGGCGCGCCGCGCCGCTCGCCTACGTTGCGGGCAGCCTCGGGACGCTGATCGGCGCGGACCTGCTCAACCTCGACAAGCTGCGCGGGCTCGGCGCGCCGATCGCGTCGATCGGCGGCGCCGGGAAGTTCGATGGGATCTTCCTGAGCGGCCTGATCGGCGTGCTGCTCGCGAGCCTGGCCGGGCGTCCGCGGCGCCGCCGGGCCTAGCCCGTCGACCCGGCTAACCTCAGGCGCTGCGCGGCGGCCCAGTCGAGATCGACGTTGCCGCCCGAAAGGATGACGCCGACCCGCAAGCCGCGCGCGTCGATTTTATTCGTCAGCAAGGCGCAGGCGGCGAGCGATCCGGTCGGCTCGACCACGAGCTTCATGCGCTCCCACAGGAAGAACATGCTGCCGAGCAGCTCGTCGTCCCGCACGGTCAGCATGTCGTTCACGTAGTGCAGCACCAGCGGAAAGGTCAGCTCGCCGAGCGATGAGGTGCGTGCGCCGTCGGCAATGGTGTCCGGGTTATGCACGCTTTGCAGCGTCCTCGTGCGGAACGACCGCGTCGCGTCGTCGCCCGCCGTCGGCTCGACGCCGATTACGCGGCAATCCGGTAGCATGCGGCGCGCCGCGACCGCGCATCCCGAGAGCAATCCCCCGCCGCCGCAGGGAACGAGCAGGATGTCCAGCGGACCCGCGTCCTCGATCAGTTCCTTCGCTGCCGTGCCCTGTCCCGCGATGACGTGCGGGTGGTCGAAAGGCGGGATCACCTTGAGGCCGCGCTCGGCGCCAATGCGCCGCGCGAGCGTTTCGCGCGACTCCTGCCTGGGGTCGTAGGTGATCACCTCGGCGCCGTAGCCGCGCGTCGCCGCGAGCTTCACCCGCGGCGCGTCCTGCGGCATCACGATGGTGGCCGAGACGCCGAGCGTCCTGCCGGCGAGCGCGACCGCCTGCGCGTGGTTGCCCGACGAGAAGGTGATGACGCCGCGGCGCTTTTCCTCCGCGGAGAGTTGCGCAAGCGCGTTGTAGGCGCCGCGGAACTTGAATGCGCCCATGCGCTGCAGGTTCTCGCACTTGAAGAAGACGCGTGCGCCGGTGAGCGCATCGACGCTGCTCGAGGTGAGCGCCGGCGTGCGCCGCGCCTGCTCCGCGATGCGTGTATGCGCGGCGGCGACGTCCTCGAACGAGACCGCGAGGTTCATGTCGTGCCCGACCAGCGCGCGTGGGCCGCGCGTACGACCTGGTCGCCCCATTCCTGCAGGAAATGCCCGCCTTGTGCGACGACGAACGGTTCGGGGCAGCCGCGGATAATCTTGCGCAGCTCGTTCATCACCGGCGGTCCGAGCACCGGATCGCGCGCGCCGACCGCCATGAACGACTCGCCGCGCCAGTCGTTACGCCACCACTCGCGCGCCTTGCGCGACAGCGCCGCCCCGGGCGCGTCGGGCCGGTCCGGCACCAGGTTCGGGAAGCGCCGCACGCCCGCCTTGTAGCGCACGTCCGGGAACGGCGCATCGTAGGCTGCGGCTTCCTCATCGTTCAGGTGCGGGCATGCCCGCTTGAGCAGCTTGCCGCAGGCCAGATCGGGATTCTTGTTCACGAAGGCGCGCCAGGCGACAAAGCCATCCGACAGCGGCGCGTCGCCGGTTCCGAGCGCGGTGTTCATGACGAGCAGCCGCGCGTAACGTTCCGGCGCCTCCATCGGGAGCGTGAGGCCGAGCAGCCCGCCCCAGTCCTGGACGACAAGGGTTATGTGCCGCAGATCGAGGCGCTCGACAAGATCGAGCAGCAGCGCGCGGTGGAAGTCGAAGCTGTAGGTTGCCTCGTCCTCGGGCTTGTCCGAGCGACCGAAACCGAGCAGATCCGGCGCCAGCACGCGAGCGCCGGCGGCGAGCAGCGGCGCGACCATGCGCCGGTACAGGTAGCTCCAGGTCGGCTCACCGTGCAGGCACAGGCAGGCCGGCGCGGTCTTCGGCCCTTCGTCCAGATAATGCACGCGCATGCCGCGCCACTGCAGGTAGCGCGCTTCCCAGGGAAAGCCGGGAAGCCCCACGAACCGCTCCTCCGGCGTGCGCAGGATCGTAGCCACGTCGCAATTGTAGAATGTCCGGATGGACTACTCTAAATACCAGGACCTCAAGGTCCGGCGCATCGAGCCGGGCATCGTCGAGATCGTCATGGGCGAGGAGGGCGGAAAGCTCTCGACCGCCACGGCGCGCTTGCACGCCGAGCTGGCGCAGATCTGGCTCGACGTCGACCGCGATCCCGAGACGCGCGTGGCGATCCTGCGCGGCGCGGGCAAGGGCTTCTCCGGCGGCGGCGACCTGGCGATGGTCGAGGAGATCACGCGCGACTTCGCGGCGCGCGCGCGGGTTTGGCGCGAGGCGCGCGATCTCGTCTACAACATCATTAACTGCTCAAAGCTCGTGGTGTCGGCGATGCACGGGCCGGCGGTGGGCGCCGGGCTGGTCGCGGGGCTGCTTGCAGACGTGTCGATCGCGGCGCGCAATGCGCGCATCATCGACGGCCATACCCGGCTCGGCGTCGCGGCCGGCGACCACGCCGCAATCGTCTGGCCGCTGCTGTGCGGCATGGCGAAGGCGAAATACTACCTGCTCACTTGCGAGCAGGTGAGCGGCGAAGAGGCCGAACGCATCGGCCTGGTGTCGCTCGTCTGCGAGGAGGCAGAACTGCAGGCGAAGGCGCTCGAGGTGGCGCGCAAGCTCGCTGCGGGCGCGCAGACTGCGCTGCGCTGGACCAAATACAGCCTGAACAACTGGTTGCGCATGGCGGGGCCGACGTTCGACGCTTCGCTCGCGCTGGAGTTCATGGGCTTTACCGGGCCCGAGGTGCAGGAGGGGATAGCCTCGCACCGCGAGAAGAGGAAGCCCTCGTTCCCTCCCGAACCGAGGGACTTCTAGCGCTCAGAGGTTGCTGAAATCGAGCGATTCGCCAGCCGAGGGCGCCGGCTCGCCCAAGGTGACCGAGGATTCGGGTCGGCCGCCCGGGCCCGCCGCTTCGCTGCTCTGGGTGACCAGCCGCTCGATGTCGCGCGCGATCGCCTCTATATCCGGCCCGCTGCGTCCCATGTAGGTGAGCAGGATGCGCACCGGCAGATCGGTGAGCGTCGGCTGCGGGTGATCGCGCAGGTGCGCGGCGTTCTGGATGGCGGGCACGATGAAATTGCTGCGCATTCCCGGATTTCCCGACTCGATGCCGTGCACTAGTGCCGTCTGCGCACGGGCAATCCCCGAGAGCAACTCTGCGAGCTGTTGAGCGGAGATGTGCAGCATGGCGATCCCTCCAGTGCGACGGCGGAATTTTGCCCGAGGCGCAGGCGCGGTGATGTTAACATCCGCACGTTTTCGGCCGAATGACCGCGGCAAGCCTCAGGACCTGAGCTCGACGACGAGCGGCTGGTGGTCCGAGACCTGCGTGTCGGCGTCGACGCGTAGCGCGACTAGCCGCGGTAGCAGATCCTCGCTCACGAACACGTAATCGCAGCAGTACGGCGTCTCGCCGGGCTCGGCGTCGTGTAGCCGGATCGTCGCCGGGTGCGGGTCTCGCGGGTGCAGCGCGCTCCAGGCGTCGACCAACCGCGGCGTGGCATCGCCGAAACCCTCTTGTGCGCGCGCGTGCAATGCGTCATCGGGAGGGAAATTGAAGTCGCCGGCGATCAGCACCGGCGCAGGTCGCGGCAGGCGGGCGAACGGTCCCTCCGCGCGCCCAGCCAGATCTCGCATCGCCGCGTGCGCGCAGGCCTCGGCATGCAGCGCGCGCAGGTGCTCGATTTGGGCGGCGCGCTGCGCGCTCGAATAGTATTCGAGATGCGTGGTGAGTATGCGCAGTGGGCCGAGCGGCGTGCTCACCGATACCTCGAGCGCGACACGCGGCATGCTCGGCGCGCCGGGGTCCGCCGGCCAGGGAAGCGAGTGGCGCAGGACTCGACCGATCGGTAACCGCGACAAGATCATGTTGCCGAAGCGGCTCCTGCCGCCGCGCCCGCGCGGATCGGGCACGTCGACCCCCCAGGCGAAGCTGTGCGCGTACCCGGCAAACTCCTGCGCCAGAGCGGCGACCTGATCTTCGCCACGGCTGCCCGCCAGCGTGGGGAAACGCTGCGCGACCTCCTGCAGGCACACGACATCGGCGTCGGCGAGGCGCTTCGCTTCGCGCGCGATGCGCGCGGGAGCGACGCGGCCGTCGACGCCGCGGCACCACTGTACGTTCCAGCTCAGGAGTTTCATCGGCCGGGATTCGCGCGCGATGCGACGAGCCATGATACAGAAACAAAAAGGCCCGGAATGGGAGGGGTTCCGGGCCAGGCCAGCACAAGGAGGAGATGTTTACTACGGTTACAATGTAGCCGCGTCGCGCGGGAATGTGTGCAAGGAACTGTAATATATGCGTGCTGCGCCTGCCGGCGACTGCGAGGGGTAGAACTTAGTGTCCGAAACGGCATTCGATCGCGACGCCGCAGTCGCGTACCTGACGAGCGCACTGCAGCGCGATCGCTTCGTTTTGTATTGTCAGCCGATCATTCCGGTGTCCGCGCCGCACGCCGCGCACCGGTTCTTCGAGGTGCTGGTGCGTTTCCGCGACGAGGAGGAGGGAATGCTTCCTCCGGGGTCGTTCATACCGGTGCTGCAGGAAACCGGGCTGATGCCGCTGCTCGATCGCTGGGTCGTCGCTAAGACGATCGCCAAGCTGAAGTCGTTGCCGAGCGATGAGCTGAAGGGGGCGGACCCTCATTTCAGCGTCAACCTGACCTGCGATACCCTGGCCGATCCCGAGTTCGTCGCGTTCGTCTCGAAGCAGCTCACCGCGGCGCGGGTGGATGCGGAAAGGCTGATGCTCGAGATCCCGATATATTGCGCCAGCGAGCGCCCCGAGGCGTTCGAAGTGGTGGTCGGCAAGCTGACCGAACTGGGGTGCGCCGTGGCGGTGTCAGGCGTCTCACAGGACGACGTGGCGGTCGGCCGCCTGCGCGAGCTCGGCGTGCGCTACCTGAAGTTCAATGGCACCTCGACTGTGCGTGCCAACGCCGACGAGGAGGCCGTGGCGCGCCTCGGCGAGCTGAGCGAGAACTGTCGCAATCTGGGGATCAAGCTGATCGCCGAATCAGTCGAGTGGGGCGGGGCGCTCGACTTCCTGCAATCTCTGCAAATCGAGTTCGCGCAGGGCTTCGCGTTCGCGCAGCCCAGACCGCTCTAGCGCGCCGCCGAATCGGGCGGGTAGGGCTCGACGTCTGCGCTTAGCGTGTCGGGCGGGGAGCGCCTCAGCATCTCGGTGCCGTCGCCGACTTCGAGCAGCTTCGCGTAGCGGACATTCTTCTGCATCTCTTCGAGGTACAGGTTCTGTCCGCCAAAGTGGAAGCTCGCGTACTCGTACGCGCGCGCCAGTTGCACGTCGAGGCGCTTGAGCGCGACGTGGTAGAAGCCGGGTGTCTGGCGCACGAGCTCCTCGCCGGAGTCGACGGGGACGTATGTCTGCAGGCCGATCAACGGGCGCCGCGTGAGCCCGCCGATCACGAATTCCGGGTAGAGGCGGTCACGGCACTTTTCCAGATAGCAGCGATCGGCCATCTGCGCGATGATGTCCGCAGTCCCGAGCATGTGACCGACGCGCCTGAGCAGCGTGTCCCCGATCCGGATCGATTCGGCGCGTCGCTCGTAGCCGGTGTAGTGCAGCAGCTTGGCAGCAATCTCCGCGAGCCGGCCCGTGCCCTGGCGCCGCATGTAGCGCCGCAGGTACGTGGCGCCTCGCGCGACATGGGTCAGCGTGTACTCGGCGCCATAACGGTGCCGGCGATCGCTGCGGCGGCGCAGATAACCGAAATCGTGGAACAGCGCCGATAGCACCCCGAGCACGAACAGCTCCGGAGGCAGGGCCGGGGTCCCGTTGCGCCGGCTGCGCTGATAGCCGTCCATCAGCCTGCCGGTGGCCAGCGTCACGTCGAGTACGTGCTGGATATCGTGATAGCTGGTGTCGCAGGGGTAGTACTCGGCGTCTTCGCCCTGATACAGGCGCTCAACGTCCTGGAATGCCCGCAGCAGCAGCCGGCCCGGGGCGTCGTTGTATAAGCCGCGGAACAACCGAATGATTTCGTCGCGCACCGCCGCGGGCGCGGTGGTCTGTACCAGGTTTGTGACGTCGTAGTCGCTGCGACGCATGACCGAAGAAGCGGGCGAGGGCTGCTCCGAGCGCACCGGATCCAACGACTGCGGCTCAGTTGCCCGCTCGGAATTGTCTGTTTGCACCCCGCGCCTCTTTTCCGTGTCGGCGAGTAGCGCTAGGATGTGCCAAATCCCGCGAAGGGGCGGTGATCTTTTTCACGAACCCGGCCGCCATGTGGGCAGTGGATTTGTCATGGTTGGTGCTGCGGGCTCACCCGGGCCGTGGTGGGAGCTGAAATTGGCGAATCTTTCTCTCACCGACGAGGAAAAATCGCAGTTGCTCGAACGCCTGCGTGCGCTCGAAGTCGAGCACCGAGATCTGAACGACGTCATCGACCACCTAGTTGAGGATCCTGCGCAAGACCAGCTCCAGCTGCGGCGCCTCAAGAAGCGCAAGCTGTTGCTCAAGGATCAGATCGAGCTGCTCAAGAACAGGCTGATCCCGGACATCATCGCGTGATCGCTCTGATCCAGCGGGTCGCCAAAGCGGGCGTTTCGGTCGACGGGCACGCGATCGCGCGCATCGGAGCGGGGATCCTCGCGCTGGTAGGGGTCGAACGCGGCGACAGCGAGCGCGAGGCCGTGCGGCTTGCCGAGCGAGTGGCCGGCTACCGCGTGTTTCCTGACGCGCAGGGCCGCATGAACGTGTCGCTCGGCGCGGCGCGCGGCGCCTTGCTCGCGGTTCCGCAGTTCACGCTCGCCGCCGATACGAGCAAGGGAGCGCGGCCGAGCTTTTCGTCCGCTGCCGCGCCTGAGGAGGGCGAGCGGCTGTTCGGGTGCTTCGTTGCGCATTGCCGCACGCTGGTTTTCGATGTGGGGGTCGGGCGTTTCGGTGCCGATATGAAAGTGACCCTGGTGAACGACGGACCGGTAACCTTTTGGCTGCGCTGCATGCCTGCGGGAGGCTACTGACGTTCGAGGTTCGCGCGGGCGCGGGCGCGGCCGCGCGATTGGGCGTAAGCTTGCGGCGACACGCATCGCTGGCCTCGATTTCCCCCCATGTACGATCAGTTCGTCGGCACCAAGCCGGTCGAGGAGCGGCACCGGTTCGATGTCGCGCGGCTCGAGCAGTACATGTGCGCGAACGTGGCCGGCTACTCCGGCCCGCTCGAAGTCGAGCAGTTCAGGGGCGGGCAGTCCAATCCGACCTACCGGCTGAGCACCGCAGGCAGGCATTACGCGCTGCGCCGCAAGCCGCCCGGCAAGCTGCTGCCATCGGCGCACGCCGTCGAGCGCGAGTTCCGCGTCATCAAGGCGCTGCACGGCGTGGGTTTCCCGGTGGCGCGGCCCTACGTGCTGTGCGAGGACGAGTCCGTGATCGGCACCGCCTTCTACATCATGGATTGCGTGGAGGGCCGGGTGCTGTGGGACCAGGCACTGCCCGGCATGACGCGCGCCGAGCGGCGCGCGATCTGGGACGAGCTGAACCGCGTGATCGCGCTCTTGCACTCAATCGACTACCGCGCGGTCGGGCTGGAGGACTTCGGCAAGGCCGGCAGCTACGTCGAGCGCCAGATCGCTCGCTGGACCAAGCAGTACCGGGCGTCCGAGACGGAAAGCATCGAGCCGATGGACAACCTGATCGACTGGCTCCCAAAGAACATCCCGCCGGGCGACGTAACGAGCGTCGTGCACGGCGACTACCGGCTCGACAACACGATCTTCCATCCGCGCGAGCCGAAAATCCTTGCGGTGCTCGACTGGGAGCTCTCGACCCTCGGCGATCCGCTGGCCGATTTTTCCTACCATTGCATGAGCTGGCACATCCCACCGGGCAAGTTTCGCGGCATCGAGGGGCTGCCGCTCGACGAGCTCGGTATTCCCAGCGAGCGCGCGTACATAGATATGTATTGCAGGAGAACCGGTCGCGCCGGCATCGATCCGACGACATGGGACTTCTACATGGCCTACAACTTGTTTCGCATTGCCGCGATTACACAGGGCATCAAGAAGCGCGTGGTCGACGGCACCGCCGCGAGCGCTCATGCCGTGGAGGCCGGCAGCAAAGCCCCGCTGCTCGCCGAGCTCGGCTGGCGGCAGGTCGAGAAGATATTGAAACGAGCCGCCTAGGAGAACAGCATGGACTTCGAGTATTCGCCCAGGGTGAAGGAGCTGCAGAACAAGCTCAAGGCGTTCATGGACGAGCACATCTATCCGAACGAGAAGGCCTGGTACGAGCACTGCAACGGGCCGAATCGCTGGCAGCCGGTTCCGGTAATCGAGGAGTTGAAGCCCAAGGCGCGCTCGGTCGGACTGTGGAACCTGTTCCTGCCGCGCTCGCCGCGTGCCCCCGAGGGGCTGTCGAACCTCGAGTACGCACCGCTCTGCGAAATCATGGGCCGGGTAGGCTGGGCGCCCGAAGTATTCAATTGCTCGGCCCCGGACACCGGCAACATGGAGACGATCGAGCGCTACGGCACCGAGGCGCAGAAGGACGAGTGGCTCGAGCCGCTGCTGCAGGGCAGGATCCGCTCGGCGTTCCTGATGACCGAGCCCGCGGTGGCGTCTTCGGATGCGACCAACATCCAGACGCACATCAGGCGCGAGGGCAACGAGTACGTGATCAACGGCACCAAGTGGTGGTCGTCCGGCGCCGGCGATCCGCGCTGCAAGCTGTACATCCTGATGGGCAAGACTTCGCCCGACAATCCGTCGCGCCACAGCCAGCAGTCGATGATCCTTGTTCCGGCCGGTACGCCAGGCATCCGCATCGTGCGCCACCTCAAGGTGTTCGGCTACGACGATGCGCCGCACGGGCACATGGAAATCGAGCTGAAGAACGTACGCGTGCCGGCGTCCAACGTCCTGCTCGGCGAGGGGCGCGGCTTCGAGATCGCGCAGGGGCGCCTGGGGCCGGGGCGCATCCACCACTGCATGCGCCTCATCGGCCAGGCCGAGCGCGCGCTGGAGAAGATGTGCAAGCGCGCGAGCAGCCGGGTCGCCTTCGGACGCACGGTCGCCGAGCAAGGCGTGACGCGCGAGCGCATCGCCGAGGCGCGCATCATGATCGACTCCGCGCGCTTCATGGTGCTGAACGCGGCCTGGAAAATGGACACCGTGGGCAACAAAGTGGCGAGGAAGGAAATCGCCATGATCAAGGTGCTCGCGCCGAACATGGCCTGCAAGGTGATCGACTGGGCGATGCAGGTGCACGGCGGCGGTGGCGTCGCCGAGGACTTCGGCCTCGCCGCGGCCTACGCGCACGCGAGGACACTGCGCTTCGCCGACGGGCCGGACGAGGTGCACCGCAACCAGATCGCCAAGCTCGAGATCGGCGAGCAAACCACGGTGGCCGAGGCCGTCGCGCCGAAGAAGCGCGCCTAAGGGGCACGCCGTGCGGGTCGGCGTGCCGCGCGAGGTCAAGGTTCACGAGTACCGGGTCGGCCTCACGCCGACCTCGGTGCGCGAGCTGACCGCGCACGGCCACGAGGTGCTTGTCGAGCGCGGCGCCGGCGCCGGGATCGGCGCCGCGGACGCCGCCTACGAGAGGGCGGGCGCAAGAATTGTCGATGACGCGTTCGAGGCGGAGCTCATCGTCAAGGTGAAGGAACCGCAGGCGGCCGAGCGCAGGCGGCTGCGCGCGGACCAGGTGCTGTTCACGTACCTGCACCTGGCGCCGGACCCGGAGCAGGCGCGCGACCTCGTCGCTTCCGGCGCGATCTGCATCGCCTACGAAACCGTCACGCGGCCGGGCGGCGGCTTGCCGCTGCTGGCGCCGATGTCCGAGGTGGCGGGGCGCATGGCGATCCAGGTGGGCGCCGGGTGCCTGGAGAAGGAGCGCGGCGGCATGGGGACGCTGCTCGCGGGCGTGCCCGGGGTTCCAGCGGCGAAGCTCGTCATTCTCGGCTCGGGCGTGGTGGGGGCAAACGCCGCGCGCATCGCGGTCGGGTCGGGTGCGCGCGTGTTCGCGCTCGACCGCTCGGTCGACGCCCTGCGTCGGATAGAGAGTGAATTCGGCGCTCGCGTCGTAACGGTGTATTCGAGCCGCGACGCCATCGAACAGCACGTGGTTTCCGCCGACCTCGTGATCGGATCGGTGCTGGTGCCGGGCGCAGCGGCGCCCAAGCTGGTTTCGCGCGAGTTACTGCGGCGCATGAAGCCGGGGGCGGCGCTGGTCGACGTTTCGATCGACCAGGGTGGCTGCTTCGAGACCTCGCGCCCGACGACGCATGCCGATCCGACTTACGTCGTCGAAGGCGTGGTGCACTATTGCGTCGCCAATATGCCGGGGGCCGTGCCGCGCACTTCGACATACGCGCTGAACAACGCCACGCTGCCGTTCGTGCTGGCGCTCGCCGACAAGGGCTGGAAGCGCGCGCTCGCCGACGACGAGCATTTGCGCAACGGGCTGAACGTTGCGCGCGGCAAGCTCGCGCACCGCGCGGTGGCCGAGGCGCTCGGCCTCAGATACACGCCGGCTGACGGCCTGCTCTGACCGGCAATTTCACCCGTCTCAAACACAGGAGAAGACATGATCAAGCTGTGCGGCTTCCACGTCAGCAACTACCACAACAAGGTGCGCATCGCGCTGCTCGAGAAGGGCGTGCCGTTCGCGGAGGACGCGAGTTGCACGCCATCGCAGAAGGACGGGTTCCTCGCCCGCTCGCCGCTCGGCAAGGTGCCGTTCATGGAAGTCGACGGTACCGTGCTCACCGAGTCGCAGGTGATCTGCGAATATCTCGAGGACACGCACCGCGAAAGACCGCTCTACCCGGCGGATCCTCTTGCCAAGGCGAAGGTGCGCGAGCTCATCCAGTACCTGGAGCTGCACATGGAGCTCGTCGCCCGGCGCCTGTACAGGGAATACTTCTTCGGCGGCAAGGTGTCCGACGAGACCAAAAAGGAAGTCGAGCGTGACCTGGCGAAGGGTGTGCGCGGCTTTTCGACGCGCGCCAGGTTCGATCCGTACATCGCAGGCAGCGAGCTGACGTTGGCAGACTGCGCTGCCTACGTGCACCTGCCGCTGGTGTCGATGATCAGCAAGATGGCCTTCGGACGCGATTTTCTCGAAGAGCTTCCGGTCAAGCCCTACATCAAGATGCTCGGAGAGCGCCCGGCCTTCGCCAAGGTGAGCGCCGACCGCAAGGTCGCGCAGGAGGCCCTGCTCGCGCGCTCGAAGAAGTAGGCCTGCGACAGTGCGCGAGCTCGCGCCGCTGGGTGAATACCTGCGCTTCGCCGTGACGCTCACGGCGGTGCTCGATCCGTTCCTCGCGGTGCCGATCTTCGTCGGCATCACCGCGTCGCGCTCGTCCGCGGAGCGCATCGCGCTGGCGCGCGTCATCACGTTTACGGTATTCGGCGTGCTCGTGGGCTCGGCGCTCTTCGGCGAGGTGCTGCTTCGCCTGATCGGCGCGAGCCTGCCCGCGTTCAGCGTGGGCGGCGGGCTGGTGCTGCTGTTGATGGCGCTCGCGATGCTGAACGCGCGCGCCGGCGGTGTGCGCCAGTCCGCGGCCGAAGCCGAGGAGCTGCAGGCGGGGGAGCTTTCGGGTGTGGTGCCGCTTGCGGTACCGCTCCTCGCCGGTCCCGGCGCAATCGGCACTACGATCATCGCCGCGCAGGCTCACGGCCTGGCGCATTTAGCCGCGATGATCCTGTGCATCGCGCTCGTGTGCGCGCTGCTCTGGCTCGTGCTGCGCTTCGCGCATGCACTCGCGCCGCGCATGGGCACGACTGGCTTGAATATCGCGACGCGCCTGCTCGGACTGCTGCTCGCCGCGATCGCCATCCAAACCATGGCTTCGGGTCTGGTGAAGCTATTCCCGGGGCTAGCCGGAACCTAAGCGCTGTCCGCGAACCTGCGCGCGACCCAGGCTTCGATCGCCGCACGCATCGCCTCAGGCTGCTCGGTCGGGATCCAGTGGCGCGCGTCGAGCTCGACGATGTCGCAGTCGGGCAGAGCGCGCAGCGCCGCGCGCGTGCGCTGCGGATCGGTGAAGCTGCTGTGCGCCGAAAGCAGCGCGAGCACGGGCGCGGCGATGCTCCTCAGATCCGGCCACGCCGCGCTGACCGCGGCCAGGGCCTGCAAATAGGCGCCGCTCGGCGTGCTGCGCAGGTCGGCAAGCGGCGAGGCGTAGCGCGCAAGCAGCGCTGCGCCTTGCGGGCCTGCCGCGAGCGCAGCGCGGGTCTCGAGATCGAGCTGCTCCAGGTCCAAAGCGGCCAGACGGCGGCGATGTATGCCGAGCGCGTTCAATGCGTGCGTCAGCCACGCGAGCGCGATGAGCAGGGGGCGCAGACGTGCGATGCGCCGCATGCTGCCGGCGAGCGCTGCGGGCGGCATCGGCTCGACCAGCACCAGGCCCGCGACGCTCGCAGGGCTGCGGGCGGCGAACTGGAGCGCGATGTTCGCGCCCAGGCAATGGCCGACGACGACGGCGCGAGCAACGCCCTCGGCCCGAAGCAGGGCGGCGAGATCGGCGCACCACTCGGCCATGCCGATGCGTCCCCGGTAAATGGACCGCCCCTGGCCGCGCAGGTCGAGCCGCAGCAGCGCCCACGATCCGCCGAGCGCCGTCTGGCTGGCAAATTCAGACCAGCGGCTCATGTTGCTTGCGACGCCGTGTATCAGCACCAGCGCGCGCGCAGCGCCGGCCGCGCCCGAGCGGGCGTAGGCGATACACGCACCATCCGGCGCTGCCACCGTGCGCACGCCAGGCACGGGACAAGTCACCGCCGTCACTTGGGGACCGGGCGCGGCATTCCCTGCTGGTCGATGGCGACGTAGGTGAGCGTCGCCTCGGTCACCTTCACCACCTTCGGGTCGGCCGGGCGGCGCTCGGCGAACACCTCGACGTTCACGGTGATCGACGTGGTGCCGATGCGCATGACGTCGGCGTAGAACGAGAGTACGTCGCCGATCTGCACCGGCTGCTTGAACACGAACGAATTCACCGCCACGGTGGCGACGCGCCCGCGCGCCACGCGGCCCGCCACCGTCCCGCCCGCGACGTCGACCTGCGACATGATCCAGCCGCCGAAGATGTCGCCGTTGTGGTTGGCATCCGCCGGCATCGGCACCACGCGCAGCGCCGGGACTTTTCCCTTCGGCAGCTTCAAGCCGGGCGGCTGGTGCGAGGCCTTGCCCATCTAGCGGTCCTTTTCCGCGAGGTAGTGCAGCGGTCCGCCGCGGAACGGAGCGAAGCCGGTGCCGAAGATGAGCCCGGCGTCGATCAGGTCGGCGTCGCTGGCGATGCCTTCCGCGCGCGCCGCCTGCGCTTCGGCGAGATAGGGCTCGATGAGCGATGCGGTCAGCTCCGCGGTGACGGCGCCTGCCGGGGCCTTCACCGGCTTGCCCTTCTCGTAGCGGTAGATGCCCTGCCCAGACTTCTTGCCGAGCTGGCCCAGCGCTACCTTGTCGAGCAGCGACTTCGGCGCCTGCGCTTCGCCGCCTGCGCCTTTCTTCGCCAGCTCCTTGCCCGCGGCGAGGCAGATGTCGAGGCCGACCGTGTCGGCGAGCTCGATCGGCCCCATCGGCATGCCGAACGCCTCCATCGCGGCGTCGATGGTCTCGGGCGCCACGCCTTCATCGAGCATGCGAAACGCGTTCTGCATGTACGGGCCGAGCACGCGGTTGACCAGAAACCCCGGGAAATCCTTGACTGGCAGTGGCAGCTTGTCAACCTGGCGCACGAACGCGGCGGCGCGAGCCGCGAGCGCGGCATCCGTGCGCTCGCCGGAGACCACCTCGACCAGCATCATCTGCGGTACGGGATTGAAGAAGTGGATGCCGACCAGCCGCGCGGGATTCTCGAGGGCGGTGGCGATGTCGGCCAGCTTGAGGCTCGAGGTATTGGAGGCGAGGATCGCATCGGGCTTTGCCAGGCGCGCGAGCCGCGCGAACAGCTCGCGCTTCGCCTCGAGGTTCTCGAATATCGCCTCGATGATCACGTCGGCATGCGCTGCTCCTTGTCCCGCGACGTCTGGCACGAGCCGGTCGAGCGCGTCGCGCACGCGGCGCCTGTCGCGCAGGCGTCGCTCGAAGAGCCGCGCGGCCCGCTTGATCGCCGGCGCAATGCGTTCGGGCGAGGTGTCCTGCAGCGTGACGCGCAGGCCGCGCAGCGCGCATATCGCGGCGATGTCTCCGCCCATCACTCCGGCGCCGACGACATGCACGCGCGCCGCGGCGAAATCCGAGCCCTTGCCGGCGTCCTTGAGCCTTTCCTGGAGGAAGAACACGCGGATCAGATTGCGCGTCGTGGGATGCTCCGAGAGCGCCTTGATCGAGCAGCTTGGATCGTCCGGCGCGATGAACGGATCGCCGTCGTACTTCAGCCACGCGTCGAGGATCGCGTAGGGCGCCGGGTAATGCTCGCGGCGCGCGCGGCGCGCGACCTGCTTGCGCGCCTGCGCCGCCACCAGCTTGCGCCCCGGCGGCGTGAGCAGCAGGCGCTGTGCGAGGGGCGGGCGGCGCCGCGGGCGATCCGCGAGGGTCACCATGCGCGCGGTGTTCTGCAGTATTCGCAGCGGCACGGCCTCGTCCACCAGGCCGATGCGCCGGGCGCGGCGCGCGTCGACCGCGCGCCCGGTCAGCAGCATGTCCATGGCAGCCATGGGACCCACCAGCTTCGGCAGCCACTGCAGTCCGTGCCAGAACGGCCAGATGCCGAGCATCACTTCCGGAAACGCGAAGCGCGTCCTGGGGTCGTCCAGCGCGATGCGATGACGGCAGGCGAGCGCCATCTCCAGTCCGCCGCCCATGCAAAAGCCGTTCACCATCGCGGTCGTGGGGAAGGGCAGCATGCGCAGCTTTTGCATCGTGTCCCATCCGAGGCGCGTAAAGGCGACCGCTTCGTCGGTCGACTTGAAATTCACGAACTCATTCACGTCCGCGCCGGCGATGTAATTGTCCTTCGCCGAGAGGATGATCAGACCCTTGGGGCGGGCCGCGGCAACTTCGTCCAGCGCCGCGCCGAGCTCCTCGAGCGCCTCGCGCGAGAAGGTGTTGGTCGATTCGCCCTGCTTGTCGAAGGTGAGCCAGGTGAGCGCGTCGCGGTCCTGCTCGTGGCGCCAGTGCTTCACAGCGCCTCCACCAGCATTGCGCCGCCCAGGCCGCCGCCGATGCAGATTGCGGCAATGCCGCGCTTGGCCTTGTTGCGCTCGAGCGTGCGCAGCAGATGCAGCACGATGCGCGCGCCCGAGGCGCCGACAGGATGACCGACCGCCACAGCGCCGCCGTCCACGTTCAGCTTTGCCGTGTCGAGCTCGCCGAGCGCGCCCGGCAGGCCAAGCGCGTCGCGGCAATAGGCTGCGTCCTGCCACGCCGCGAGGCAGGCAAGCACCTGGGCGGCGAAAGCCTCGTTGATTTCCCAGTAGTCGAGGTCGTTCAGCGCCAGGCCATGGCGCTTGAGGATCGGCGTTGCCGCGTGCACGGGCCCCAAGCCCATTTGCGCAGGATCGAGCCCGGCCCACTCGGAATCGACGATGCGCCCGGCGGGCTCCAGACCGTGCCGCCGCACCGCATCCTCGGATGCGAGAATCAGCCACGCGGCGCCGTCGGTGATCTGCGAGCTGTTTCCCGGGGTCACGTTGCCGTACTTGCGGTCGAAGAAGGGCTTGAGCTTCGCCAGCCGCTCGAGCGATGCGTCGCGCCGCACGCCGTCGTCCAACGTGTAGGTGTTGCCCTCGCGGTCGTAGAGCGCCTCGAGCTCGCCGCCTCCCGCGGCGAGATATCCCGCGTCCTGCGCCGCGGCGACCCGCTGGTGGCTGCGCACAGAGTATTCGTCCATCTGCTCGCGCGTGATGCCGAAGCGGTAGGCGAGGTTCTCCGCCGTCTGCCCCATCAGCAAGCCGACCATCGGGTCGGTGAGGCCCTTCATGATGCCGATAACCGGGGCGAGCAGCGCCTTGAGCGGCAAGCGCGCGAACAGCGCGGCCTTCTGGCCGGCGGACTTCGCCGTCGCCATGTCGGCGAACCAGTTCACCATCGCGTCCGCGTACAGGAGCGGCGCGCGCGACAGCGCGTCGACCCCGCCCGCGAGCACCAGCTCGGAGCGTCCCGCGAGGATGTTGTTGATGCCCGAGTCGAGCGCCTGCATGCCGGAGGCGCAGTTGCGCATCACCGTCCAGCCCGGCACCTTCTGCCCGCAGCCCATGCGCAGCGCGACTACGCGGCCGATGTTGACTTCGTCGACCGACGGTGCGGCGCAGCCCAGGATTACCTCGTCCAGCTCGGTCGGCTCGAAGCGCTGCCGCGCGAGCAGCGCGCGGCCCGCCTGCGTCGCAAGGTCCCCGGCGGAAAATACGCCGGGACGGTTCTTCGCTTTGAGGAACGGCGAACGCGCGCCGTCCACGATGTAGATGGGTTTGGCGAACATGGTCAGGCGGCCTTTGCCTTCGGGGGGTTTTCCTGGGCAAGTTTGCGCATGATCTCGGCGCGGCCAAAGTCCTGCGCGAAATCGTCGACCTTTATGACGTCCTTGCGCAGCGTCTCTTTCGCCTGCCACAGCGCGAGCTCGTCGACGCCGATCACGCCGTGCGCGTGCGCCTGCGCGGCGACGTCTGCGCCGGGACCCGGCTGCAGCGTGCCGCCGCGCACCGCTTCGCGCATCTTCTTATCGATCGGCTCGCAGGCGATCGTGGCGCGGAACGCAGCCTCCAGGATGCCGGTGGCGTCGGACTGGTCACGCGGTACGTACATGCCCGCCGTCAGGCGGTCGCGCGCCGCGCCGGGCTCGAGCACCAATCGGGCGCACTCGTGATTGTGGCTGTCCTTCGGCGGACGGAACGGCGTGCCGAGCGGGAATACCACCCAGCGCAGCAGCCAGCGCAGCGGCTTGACCGGGAAATTCGCGTACACCGCGTCGATCGCCTGCTGAGCCTGCCACAGCGCGTCGCGCACCGCCCAATGCACGAGCGGCAGGTCGTCTGCGAGGCGCCCCTGGTCCTCGTAGCGCTTGAGCGTCGCCGAAACCAGGTACATCATCGACAGAACGTCGCCTAGGCGCGCCGAAAGCTTCTCCTTGCGCTTGAGGGACCCGCCCAGCGCGAGCATCGACATGTCGGCGAGGAACGCGAACGCGGCGGAGAGCTGCGAGACGCGCTGGAAGTAGCGTGCCGTCTCGGGCGCCGCAGCGGCGGGCGCGGGCGCCAGCCGCGCGCCGCTCAGCCCGTGCACGAAGGCGCGCACGCCATTCGAGAGCACGTGGCCGACGTGCGCGGTGAAAGCTTCGTCGAATTCGCGCACCGCGGCCTTGCCGCTCATTTCCTTTGCCGCGCGCATCTCGCGCAGGACGTACGGGTGGCAGCGGATCACCCCCTGGCCGAAGATGATCAGGCTGCGGGTGAGGATGTTGGCGCCTTCCACGGTGATGCCGACCGGGACCACCTGGTAGCCGCGGCCGATCCAGTTGCTTGGCCCGAGGCAGATGCCCTTGCCGCCGTGGATATCCATCGCGTCGTCGATGACCCGGCGCACGCGCTCGGTCATGTGGTATTTGGCGATCGCAGAGATCACGGCCGGCTTCTCGCCGGCATCGACCGCGCCCGCGGTCATTACGCGCGTGGCGTCCATCGTGTAGCAGTTCGCGGCGATGCGCCCGAGCGCTTCCTCGACGCCCTCCAGCTTGCCGATCGGCGTCTTGAACTGGCTGCGCACGCGCGCATACGCGCCGGTGTAGCGCGCCATCGCCTTGGCGCCCCCCACCGACGAGCTCGGCAGCGAGATGGAGCGTCCCGCGGCGAGGCTGTTCATCAGCATCATCCAGCCCTTGCCTGCGTAGTCCCTGCCGCCGATTATCCAGTCGAGCGGCATGAAGACATCCTTGCCCCAATTTGGGCCGTTCTGGAACACGGCGTTCAGCGGCAGGTGACGGCGGCCAATGTTGACGCCCGGATGGGTAGTCGGAACTAGCGCGCAGGTGATGCCGAGGTCCTCTGCGCTGCCGAGCAGCCGCTCGGGGTCGTACAGCCTGAAGGCCAGGCCGAGCACGGTGGCCACCGGCCCCAGCGTGATGTAGCGCTTGTCCCAGGTCACGCGCATGCCGAGCACTTCCTTGCCCTGGTAGCTTCCCCTGCACACGATGCCGTAGTCGGGGATCGATGCCGCATCCGAGCCTGCCTCGGGGCTGGTGAGTGCGAAGCAGGGGATCTCCTGGCCCTTGGCGAGGCGCGGCAGGTAGTGGTTCTTCTGCTCCTCGGTGCCATAGTGGAGCAGCAGCTCGGCGGGCCCGAGCGAATTCGGCACCATGACCGTCACGGCCGCCGCGTTCGAGCGCGTCGAGAGCTTCATCACCACGGCAGAGTGAGCGAGCGCGGAGAAGCCGAGCCCGCCGTACTTCTTCGGAATGATCATGCCGAGGAAGCCCTTGTCCTTGGCGAACTGCCACGCCTGCGGTGGCAGGTCCTGGCGCTCGTGCGTGATCTCCCAGTCGTTGCACATGGCGCACAGCTCTTCGCAGGGCCCGTCGAGAAAAGCCTGCTCTTCGCTCGTGAGCCTGGGCGCCGGCGTCGAGAGCAGCCGCTGCCAGCGCGGGGCGCCGGAGAACAGGTCGCCATCCCACCATACCGTGCCGGCGTCGATCGCTTCCTTTTCCGTCTGCGACATGTCCGGCAGGATGCGTCGGAACAGCGCCAGCAGCGGAGCGCTGATCAGCGCCCGGCGCAAGACGGGCACGTTGAGCGCTACGGCGAGCGCAAGGAACGCGACGGCGAGCAGCGTGTTGACGGTCGCGCCGAAGGCGGCCGCGACCGAGAGCCAGATCGCGAGCGCGGCGCCTGCCGCAGTCCACCAGATGAGCGGCAGCCCGAAGAAGCCGAGCACCAAGAACGCGGCGATTGCGGCGAGCACGAATGCAGGCATGGTCATCCCCCGTTTCTCTCTATGCGGCGATCTTGACGTCGCGCCGTTGCGGCAGCGGCGCGCACAGCCCGGCGGTCAGGAACGCGGCCAGCCGGTCTTCCAGCAGCCGCGCGTCGTAGCGATCTTCGGGCTTGCAGCCGGCGATCAATTGCACCGTGTCGGTCGCGGCGAGCGTGTAGGACAGCGTGCCGAACATGAAGTGCATGCGCCACACCAGCTCGTCGCGCGGCAGCTCCGGCAACGATTTGACGAACGCCTGCTTGAAGCGCTCCATGGTGGGTGCATACAGCTGGCCGATCAGCGCGCGAATCGGCGCTGCCGGCTCGGTGTAAGTGCGTCCGAGCAAGCGGATGAAGTTGCGCCCCCCGCCGGCTGCGTCTTCGATCATGCGCAGGCCGGGGCGGACGAACGCCCGGATGACGTCCTCGGGCGCCAGCGGCGCCCCTGCCGCCTCGCGCTCCTGCTGATCGAGCGCTGCAACCCGCTCGGCGTTCATCGGGTCGAGGCGCCGCCGAAACAAGGCTTCGATTAGCGCGTCCTTGGAGCCGAAGTGATAATTGACGGCAGCCAGATTCACTCCGGCGGTCGAGGTCAACAGGCGCATCGACGTGGCTTCGAATCCGCGCTGCATGAACAGCGCCTCGGCCGCGTCGAGGATGCGGGTGCGAGTCTCGTGCTGGGGTTTGACGGCGAGCAGGGACATGGGGGCGTCCTGAATGGAATCAAACGAACGTTTGAATGATAGATTGAGTCGCGGCGTCGCGTCAATCAGATGAGCGGCTTTTCCCTGCTAGGCCTAGTCCTGCTGTCGATGGCGTGGCTGTTCTTCATCGGCGGCGCGGCGTTCAATTTCCAGGCGTGGCGGACCGCGCTGCGCGCCCGCCGGGGCAGCAGCGCCGCGCCTGCGGGGGGGATCCCGTTTCTGCCGGGAGTCGTCGGCTCGCTGGCTTCGTTCTTCACGGTCGGCTGGGCCCTCGAGCAAGGCTACGCAGTGCACTGGCCGTGGCTTTGGATCGCGCTGCCGCTCGTGCTCGACGTCTACTGCGCAGGCGGCCTACTGCTCGCGCTGCTCGGGCTCGCGCGCCGCAGCCGCAAGGGGAGGCCCGGCGCCTAGCCCTTAGAATGCCGGGCTCGCCATGGCCCGACGCGCGCATCAGTCAGCTCCGACGCAGCGACTCTCAGGATCCGAGTGGCGCGCGCTGCGGCTGCTTGTTCCGTACCTGCTCGAGTACAAGTGGCGCGTCGTGGCGGCGCTGAGCTTTCTCACGCTAGCCAAGATCGCCAATGTCGGCGTGCCGCTGGTGATGAAGCACGTGGTCGACGGCCTGGATTCGCGCACCGCGGTGCTCGCGGTGCCGATCGCCCTGCTGGCGATCTACGGTATCCTGCGCTTCTCCACGACGCTGTTCGCCGAGCTGCGCGACGTGGTGTTCGTGCGCGTCACGCAGCGCGCCATCCGGCGCGTCGCGCTCGGCGTGTTTCGGCATCTGCACGGGCTGTCGCTCCGGTTTCACCTGGAGCGCCAGACCGGCGGCATGTCGCGCGACATCGAGCGCGGCACGCGCGGCATCTCGACCCTGCTGTCGTACCTGCTGTTTTCCATCATTCCGGTGATCCTCGAATTCGCGCTGGTCGCCGCGGTGCTGCTGAAGAAATTCGACTGGCGCTTCGCCGCCATAACCTTCGGCGCGGTCGTCCTGTATCTCAGCTTCACCGTGCTGGTGACGGAGTGGCGCATGGGGATCAGGCGCCGCGCAAACGAGCTCGATTCGAAGGCCAATACGCGCGCCATCGACAGCCTGCTCAACTATGAGACCGTCAAGTACTTCGGCAACGAGGAGTTCGAGGCGCGCCGCTACGACGAGAACCTGCGCAAGTACGAGACCGCCGCGGTGCAGAACGAAGCTTCGCTCGGCCTGCTGAACATCGGCCAGTCCTTCATCATCGCCATCGCCGTGACAGCGCTCATGTATCTCGCCGCGGAGGGTGTGGTCAGGCAGGCTTTCACGCTCGGCGACCTCGTGCTGGTAAACGGATTGCTGATCCAGCTCTACATTCCGCTCAATTTCCTCGGCATGGTGTATCGCGAAATCAAGCAGGCGTTGATCGACATGGATCGCATGTTCCGACTGCTCACCGAGCACCGGGAGGTCGAGGATCGTCCCGGTGCCGCCAACGTGCCCGCTGGCCCCGTGACGGTCGAATTCCGCGACGTGGACTTCTCCTACGAGTCGGCGCGCCAGATCCTGCACCGAGTGAGCTTCGCCATTCCCGCGGGGCGCCGCGTCGCGGTCGTGGGGCACTCGGGCTCGGGCAAGTCGACGCTCGCCCGGCTGCTGTATCGCTTCTATGACGCGAGCAGCGGAGCGATCCTAGTGAACGGTATAGACATCCGCGACCTCGCGCAGCAATCGATGCGCGCGGCAATTGGCATCGTTCCGCAGGACACGATCCTCTTCAATGACACCATCCGCTACAACATCCGTTACGGGCGAACCGAGGCGAGCGACGCAGAGGTGATCCAGGCCGCGCGCGCGGCGCACATTCACGATTTCATCGAATCGCTGCCCGCGGGCTACGAAACGATGGTCGGCGAGCGCGGGTTGAAGCTCTCGGGCGGGGAGAAGCAGCGCGTCGCGATCGCGCGAGCGCTGCTCAAGAGCCCGCGCATCCTCATCTTCGACGAGGCGACCTCAGCGCTCGACTCGAAGGCCGAGAAGGCGATCCAGGCGGAGCTCGAGCGCATCTCCGAGGGGCGCACGACCCTGGTGATCGCGCATCGCCTGTCGACGGTCATGGACGCTGACCAGATCCTCGTGCTTGCCCGGGGACGCGTGGTCGAGCGCGGCACGCACGGCGAGCTGCTCGCCGTCCAAGGCGAGTACGCCCGTATGTGGTCGCTGCAGCAGCAGGCAGCCCAGGCCGAGCAGACCCTGGAGCGGGTGAAGTCCGCCTGAGGGTAGGGAAAATTTCACGCTCTTTCGAGAAATTTCGGGTAGCTCCTTATTTTTGCTTGCGTTTTCGAGAAATCCTGCTATACACTCCGAAAAAACCCCGTAGGGCGGCCGGCGACCATGCAAGAAAGAAAACTTCACCACCTGGAAAAAATAGTCGCCGTCTTCGCCCTGCTCGCGGTGCTCGCGCTTACGGTCGGCTTCGCGCAGGCAGGCGAACTGGAGCACCAGAAGAAGGTCTTCCTGCGCTCTTCGGTCGCGCTGGTACAGGACGCCGATAGCGGCGAAACGATCCTGGCGAAAAACTCCGACCAGGTGCTGCCGATCGCCTCGATCACGAAATTGATGACGGCCATGGTGATCCTCGATCGCGGCCTCGACCTGGACGAGGAGATCGTGGTGAGCCGCGAGGACATCGACCACCTGAAGGGCACCCGATCGCGCCTCGTGCCCGGCACACGGCTCACGCGCAGGGAGTTGCTGCTGCTCGCGCTCATGGCATCGGAGAATCGCGCCGCCGCCGCGCTAGCGCGCACCTATCCGGGCGGCACAGAAGAGTTCGTCTCTGCGATGAACGGCAAGGCGCGCGCCCTCGGCATGCGCGACACGCACTACGTCGACCCTACGGGTCTCGACTCGGGCAACGTCTCGAGCGCCGAGGATCTCGCCAAGCTGGTCAAGGTCGCGACCGGCTATCCGCTCATCCGCGACTTCACGACCACCGAGCACGCCGAGGTGAAGGCGCGCGGGCGCAGGCTCGCGTTCGTCAACACTAACCGGCTGGTGCGCAACCCGCACTGGGACATCTATCTTTCCAAGACCGGCTACATCAGCGAGGCCGGACGCTGCCTGGTGATGCGCGTCAAGGTTGCTTCGAAGGACCTGATCGTCGTGCTGCTCGACTCGTGGGGCAAGTATTCGCGCTTCGGCGACGCCTACCGCATTCGCAAGTGGCTCGAAAGCAGCGCGTACGCCGACACGCGCGGCTGAAGCCGGCGGGCTCTGCGCGCAGCGTCCGCTTCTTTAGCGGAAACCTCCCGGCCGATAGCTTTCTCGACGACGTCATCGCGGGCCTGTCACTGCCGCAGAAGGCGCTGCCCCCCAAGTATTTCTACGACGCCGAGGGCAGCCGCCTCTTTGCGCGCATCTGCCGCCTGCGCGAGTACTACCCGACGCGCGCCGAGCTGTCGCTCACCCGGCGCCATCTGGCCGAGATCGCGCGTTTCGCGGGCGCGGGTTGCGAGCTGATCGAGTACGGCAGCGGCGAGGGCATCAAGACACGGCTGCTGATCGAGCACCTGCGCCCGGCGCGCTACGTCGCGGTGGACATCTCGGAGGCCGCACTGCGCGGCGCCGCGGCGCGCCTGGCGAGCGAGTTCGGCTGGCTCCCGATCGACTGCGTGGTGGGCGATTTTTCGCGACCGCTGAATCTGCCGCCGTCGCGCGGCGCCAGGAGCGCGCGGCGCGTGGCCTACTTTCCCGGCTCGACGATCGGCAACCTGTCGGCGTCGGAGACCGAGGCCTTCCTGCGCATGACGCGCGCCCAGGTGGGGCCGCGCGGAGCAATGCTGGTCGGAGTCGACCTGAAGAAGGACGCCAACGTGCTGCACGCCGCATACAACGACTCGCGCGCAGTCACCGCCGCCTTCAATCTCAATCTGCTCGCGCGCATCAACCGCGAGCTGGACGGCGACTTCGATCTGCGCCGTTTTCGCCACTATGCCTTCTACAACGCGTCGCAGGGACGCGTGGAGATGCACTTGGTGTCGCTCGCCGCGCAGTCCGTGCGCGTCGGCCGCGGCCGCTTCGACTTCGAGCCGGGCGAGACGATCCACACCGAGAATTCGTGCAAGTACTCGATCGACGAATTCCGGGTGCTAGCAGCGCAGGCCGGCTTTCGGGCTGCGCGCGTATGGTGTGACCGCCGCGGACAGTTCTCGCTGCACGGCCTGAGCGCGGCCTGAGCGCGGCTACGCCGTGCCGATGCGTGCCGCCGGGCGGTGGCCGACGCCGTGCGAGATGCGCTCGGCGGCCTCCTTGATCAGAGGGCCCCAGGTCGCTTTCATGCGGTCGGCCGGCGTGGACAGCGACAGCGCCGCGATGAGGTGCCCGCCGTCGTCACGTACTCCGGCGGCCACGCAGCGCACGCCGATCTCCGCCTCCTCGTTGTCCGTGGCGTAGCCCTGGCGCTGGATGCGCTCCAGGTCGCGCTCGAGCAGCGCCGCGCTGCTCAGCGTGTTCTTGGTGTGCGGCGCGAGCCCGGTGCGCTTGGCGTAGTCGCGCAGCTTGGCGAAGCCCTCTTCGAGCAGAAACAGCTTTCCGGCCGCCGTGCAGTGCAGGGGCGCGCGCGTGCCGATCGCGTGCACGATGCGCATCGCCGCGCGTCCCGCCGAGGTGCGTTCGACGTACACGATCTCGTCGTCGTGACGCACCGAGAGGTTGACCGTCTCTCCGGTCTGCGCGTGCAGTTCGCGCATCACCGGCAACGCAAGCTCGCGCACGCTGATGCGCGACTTGACTAGGTTGCCGAGCTCGAGCAGCCGCATGCCGAGGCGGTAGCTGCCGGGCTCGACGCGATCGACCAGGCGGTCGGCCGACATCGCGGCGAGGATGCGGTGCGCGGTCGAAGGGTGCAGGCCTGCGTATTGCGCGACTTGCTTGAGTCCGAGGGGCTCGGGGTGCTCGGCGAGCACGTCGAGCAACTTCATCATGCGCTCGATCACCTGGATCGGGCTCTTCTGATCGTCCTTGCTGGTGGCCACGGACAGCGTGCGCGTGCGGGAGAGTCGGGAATTCTATCTCACAATGTGAAGTGCTATCCTCCGGCCTGCCATGAGCACAGGACGCCGCGTCGGTTTGTTCGTCACCTGCCTCGTGGACCTGATGCGGCCGCGCATCGGCTTCGCCGCGCTCAAGCTGCTCGAGGGAGCGGGATTCGAAGTCGAGGTGCCTGCCACGCAGACCTGCTGCGGGCAGCCCGGCTGGAATTCGGGCGAGCGCTCGTCGGCGCGCGCGCTGGCCGAAAAGCTGATCGCGGAATTCGAGCGCTTCGACTACGTGGTGGTGCCCTCCGGCTCGTGCGCGGGCATGATCAAGCTGCACTACGCGGAGGTCTTCGCGGGCGAAGGCGCCTGGCTCGCCCGCGTCGAGCGCCTCGCGGCGACGACCTGGGAGCTCTCCGATTTTCTGGTGAACGTGGCGCGGCTGGACAGGGTGCCAGGCGATTTCCACGGCGCCATTACGTACCACGACTCATGCTCGGGGCTGCGCGAGCTGGGCGTCAAGGAACAGCCGCGCCGGCTGCTCGCGTACATGCCCGGCGTCGCGCTCAGGGAGATGAAGAACTGCGAGGAATGCTGCGGCTTCGGCGGCACTTTCTCGATCAAGTTCGGCGACGTCTCGGCCGCGATCGCCGAGTCTAAGTGCGAGAACATCGCCGCCTCGGGTGCCGATTCCGTCGTGCTGGGCGACCTGGGCTGCATGCTGAACATCGAGGGACGGCTGCGGCGCCGCGGCGACGAGCGCACGCGAGTGCTGCACATCGCCGAGCTGCTCGCCGGCGAGGAGCGACGCTGATGCGCGTGCAGTCGATGCACTTCCACGCGCGCGCGCACGGCGCGCTCGAAGACGCGCGGCTGCAGAGCGTGCTGAAGCGCTTCGGCAGCGGCTTCGCCGAAAAGCGCGCCGCCGCGCGCGAAGCCTACGGGGTCGAGGCGTTCGAAGCGCTGCGCACGGCGAGCGCGGCGATCCGCGACCGCGCGCTCGGCGCGCTCGACACGTGGCTGTTGCGCTTCGAGGCCGAGGCGACTCGGCGCGGCACCAGGGTGCTGTGGGCGAAGGACACGGCCGAGGTGCGCCAATATGTGCTCGAGATCTGTGCTCGCCACGGCCTGAAGAAGGCCATCAAGTCGAAGTCGATGGTGTCGGAGGAGGCGAGCCTGAACGAGGCGCTCGAGGCGCAAGGCGTGCAGGCCGTGGAGACCGACCTCGGCGAATACATCATCCAGCTGGCGAAAGAGCCGCCCTCGCACATCATCGCGCCGGCGATCCACAAGGACAGGGACCAGGTCGCCGACCTGTTCGCAGAGCACCACCGGCGGCCGAGGTTGAACGACATCCGCGCAATGACCGACGAGGCGCGCCAGATGCTGCGCGGGCACTTCCTGTCCGCCGATCTGGGCATCTCCGGCGGCAACTTCCTCGTTGCCGAGACGGGCTCGGTCGCGCTGGTGACCAACGAGGGCAACGGCCGCATGGTGACCACGCTGCCGCGGGTGCACGTGGCCATCACCGGCGTCGAGAAGGTGATCCCGACGCTCGAGGATCTCTCGACGTTGAACCGCGTCCTGCCGCGCTCGGCGACGGGCCAGGACATCGAGAACTACTTCAGCATCGTCACCGGGCCGCGGCGCGAGGGCGACCTGGACGGTCCCGAGCACATGTACGTGATCCTGGTCGATGCCGGGCGCACGCGCTTCCTTGGCGGGGACATGCAGCAGATGCTGCGCTGCATCCGCTGCGGCGCGTGCATGAATCACTGCCCGGTGTTCAAGGCTGTCGGCGGGCACGCCTACGGCTGGGTTTACCCCGGGCCGATGGGCTCGGTGCTTACGCCGGTGTACCGGGGGATCGAGAACGCGCTCGATTTGCCACAGGCCGCGACCTTGTGCGGCGCTTGCCACGTTGCCTGTCCGGTGCAGATCCCGCTGCCCGAGCTGCTGCGCAAGCTGCGCGAGCGGCAGATGCAGGCCCGCCTGCGCCCGTGGCGCGAGCGCGCCGGCTTCGCGCTGTGGGCGTTCGCGGCGCGGCGCCCGCGCCTGTACGCGCTCGCCACCGCCGTCGCGGTGCGCGCGTTGAAGCTGATGGGCGGTGCGCGCGGCCGCATTTCCAGGCTGCCGCTCGGCTCGGGCTGGACGCTCGGGCGCGACATGCCCGCCCCCGAGGGGCGCACGTTTCGCGAGCAGTACGCGCGTCGCGCGCGCTGAGGCCCCTGCTCAGGGCAGCGCGCGCCGCTGCCCGGTTTCGCGCCGTTGTTCGCGCGCCACGACGGCGGCGAGGCCGCTCATTTCCTCCGCCAGCAGCTCGAGCAGGTCGTCGGCGGCGATCAGGCCGACGAGCCCGCCCGCGCGGTCGACCACGGGCAGGCGGCGCAGGCCTTTTTGCCGCATGAGCGCGACGGTTTCCGCCACGCCTGCGTTCTCGCGCTCGACGACCACTTCCGGGCTCATCACGGCGCCCACCACGGTCGCCTCGGGATCCAGGCCGAGCGCGACCACCCCGACCGCGATGTCACGGTCGGTCAGGATGCCTATCGGGACGCGCATCCCGGCAGACTCCGCGATCACCACGAGGCTGCCAACGTGATGCTCCCGCATCAGCAGCGCCGCGGAGAGCACGCTCTCGTTCTCCCTGGCGAACACGACTTCACGATTGCAGATCTCACCGATTGCCACGTGCCGGCCCTCCCTTTGCTCGACCTTCGTCCTTTTCCCGTCCTGCGGCCACCGAGCGCAGCTCGAGGTGGCCGCCCTGCGCCGCGAGCAGCGCGCGCGCAGCATCCTCCCAGCGCCGCGTCGCCTCGTCGTCGCCGTCGAGCAGAACGATCTCCACGCGGCGGCCTGCCGAGCGCGCGAGCGCCGCGGCTGCCGGCACGACCGCCTCGGGCGGCGTCGACGTGGCGCACAGCACCGACAGCGGCGGCGGCAGGCTCAGGCCCAGCGCGCCGGTCACCACGATGTCGCCCGGGGCCGCCGCCGCGCGCAGCTCGCGCATGAGCGCGCCGCGCGTGACGCGGAACGACCAGGGCACTGGCGCGCGCGCGGCGATCGCGGCCATGGTGCGCTGGATGTCGTCGGCGAGCGCGCGCAAGGAGCGCTCCATCGCCTCGATGTCCAGCGCGCGCGCCGTCGCCGAGGGAAAGCCGATCTCGCGCGCGAAGGGCAGGGCGGCGAGGCGCAGCAGGTCGATGTCCTCGACGAACAGCCCGACGAGCTCCGCCTGCAGCCGGCCGGCGAGCTGTGCGGCGGCCTCGAGCGCCACACGGTCCTGCGGCCGGGGATCGATGCCGACGACGACGCGCTTTAGCGTCACTTTTGCGGCTCCCTGCGCCAGGTCTTGCGCAACGCCGCGGCTGCGCCGAAGCCGCGCAGCCGCTCGGCGTAGTCCGACAGGCGCTGCTCGACCCGGTGATTGACCGTGCCCGACGGGAACTGCCCCGTCGCATCACGCTCGCCCGCGGGCAGGCCGGTCAGGATCTCGATGCCCTGGTCGATCGTGGACACCGCATAGATGTGGAACTTGTCCGCGGCGACCGCCTCGATCACGTCGTGGCGTAGCATCAGGTTGCGGCGGTTCGACTCGGGAATTAGCACGCCCTGCGCGCCGGTCAGCCCGCGCGCCGCGCACACGTCGAAGAAGCCCTCGATCTTCTCGTTCACGCCGCCGATTGCCTGCACGTCGCCGTGCTGGTTGACCGAGCCGGTGATCGCGAGCGACTGCTTCACCGGAACGTCGGCGAGCGCCGAGAGCAGTGCGTAGAGCTCGGCCGAGGATGCGCTATCGCCCTCCACGCCGCCGTAGCTCTGCTCGAACACCAGGCTCGCGGCGAGCGACAGCGGCTTGGCCGCGGCATAGCGGCCCGAGACGAAGCCCGACAGGATGAGCACGCCCTTCGAGTGGATCGGCCCGCCCAGCTCGGATTCGCGCTCGATGTCCACGACGCGGCCGCCGCCGAGGCGCGTGCGTGCGGTGACGCGATGCGGCACGCCGAAGGCGTAGCCGCCGAGCTGCACCACCGCGAGCGCGTTCACCTGGCCGCTGCGCGCGCCGGCGGTGTCGATCAGCAGCCTGCCGCGCAGGATCTCTTCCTGCAAGCGCGCGCGGATGCGCCCCGAGCGGTCCTCTTGCGCGTCGATCGCGTGCTGCACGTCCTCGGCCGCGACTACGTCGCGCCCGTGGATGCCCGCCCAGTAGTCGGACTCGCGCAGCAGGTCTGCCAGGCCGCGCATCTGCACCGACACCTTGTCGGCGTCGCCGGCGTCGCGCGCGCCGCACTCGATGACGCGCGCCACGGCGGCGCGCGACAGCGGACGCAGCTTGTCGCGGCGCCCGATGGTGGCGATCACGCGCGCATAGAGCAGGTCGCTCTGCGCGTCGCGCGCCATGTCCTCCTCGAAGTCGACCGCTACCTTGAACAGCTCGCCGAATTCCGGGTCGTGCTCGTGCAGCAGGTAATAGAGCAGCCTCTGCCCCACCAGCACGATCTTCACGTCGAGCGGGATCGGCTCGGGCTCAAGCGACACGGTGCTTACCAGGCTGAGCATCTGCCCGAGAGATTCGGTGCGGATCTCGTGCGAGCGCAGCGCGCGCTTGAGCGCTTCGTAGGCGAAGGGTTGCATCAGCAGCCTGAGCGCGTCGACCACGAGGTAGCCGCCGTTCGCGCGGTGCAGCGCGCCCGCCTTGATGAGCGTGAAGTCGGTCACCAGCGTGCCCATCTGCGCGATGTGCTCGATGCGCCCGGTCAGGTTGCTGTGCGTCGGGTTGTCCTCGAAGACGATCGGCGCGCCCTTGGCATCTTCGTGCCCGATCAGCACGTTCACCGCGTAGCGGCGCAGCGGCTGCTCCGCGCTCTCGGCCTGCGGCAGGGGGAGGCCGAACAGCGTCGGCTGCTCGCCCTCCTTGGGCTGCTGGAAGGATTCGGCGTGGTCGAGCACGTCCTCCTGCACGGCGCCGAGGTACTCGCGCACCTGCGCGAGCGACTCGTACTCCGCCTTCAGCTCCTCGATCAGGCTGTTGACCGCGGTCTTGGTGACGCCGCGGTTCAGCTCCCTCAGCTTGTGCAGCGCTTCGCGGCGCCACTTCGGGACTTCGTGGATCACGCCTTCGAGCTCCTCCTGCAGGGCGGCGATCGCGTCCTCCAGGCGCTTTTGCTCGGAAGCGGGCAGCTTGTGGAACTCCTGCGGGCTGAGCACCGCGTCCTCGCGCATCGGCGCGAAGCCGAAGCCGCCAGGCGTGCGCAGCAGGGCGATGCCCTGCTCCTTGGCGCGCTCGCCGATCGCGCCGAAGCCCTGCTCCTGGCGCTCGCTGAAGGCGTTCTCGATCTCCTGGCGTCGCGCGCGGTACTCCTCGGTCTCGAATGCGGCGGGGATGCCGGCGCGCAGGTCCTCGACCAGTCGCTGCATGCCGCGCTTGAACTTCGCCGCCTCACCCGGCGGGAATTTCAGCGCGCGCGGCTTGTGCGGCGTCTCGAAATTGAATACGTAGCACCAGTCGGGCGGCACCTCGCTCGCCGGCGCCTGCTGCTCCAGAAAGTGGCGCACGACGCTGCGGCGGCCGATGCCCTCGGGGCCCATCGCGAACAGGTTGTAGCCTTCCTGGTGGATGCCGATGCCGAACCTGATCGCGTCCACGGCGCGCCGCTGTCCGAGCGCCTCGCCGAGATCCTCGAGCTCGGCGGTCGTCTCGAAGTCGAACTTGTCGGGGTCGCAGGCGCAGCGCAGCTCGGACGGAGCGAGCGCGCGCCGCGCGGTCTGGGACGCCTTATTCATCGCTTGTGCCTCCGTGCGCTCAGTCTGCCGGCGCGAAAGGGTGTAAGGTTGACTTGCGTCAAGGATGGGCGTTTGATCCTCATCAATCGAATTTCGCGCACCTTGCGCGATCTTGTGGCGGGAGAACGGGACCACGACCGATGAGCCGACCGAGCGAGCGGCCGCCGACGGTCGTCGACGTGTGCATCACGTCCGACGGGCATCAGGTGCGCGGCGAGTTGCGCGTGCCGGAGCACGCGCGCGGCGCGGTCGCATTCGCCCACGGCAGTGGCAGCGGGCGCTACAGTCCGCGCAACCGATTCGTGGCGCAGGAGCTGCGCAGGCTGAGCCTTGCCACGCTGCTAATCGACCTGCTCGAGGAAGACGAGGCCAAGCATCAGGACAAGGTGTTCGACGTCGGGCTGCTCGCGTCGCGCCTGCTCGCTGCGGCGCGCTGGCTGCGCGCGCAGGCGCTGACCAGCGCGCTGCCGCTCGGCTATTTCGGCGCGAGCACCGGTGCCGCCGCGGCGCTGTGGGCCGCCGCGGAGACGCCGCAGCTCGTCGCGGCGGTGGTTTCGCGCGGCGGCAGGCCCGACCTCGCAGCGGGCGCGCTCGCGCGCGTGAAGGCGCCCACGCTGCTGATCGTCGGCGAGAAAGACGAGCAGGTGCTCGACTGGAACCGCGACGCCCTCGAGAGGCTGGTCGGCGTGAAGGAGCTGGCGGTGATTCCCGGGGCGACCCATCTGTTCGCGGAGGCGGGCGCGCTCGAGGAGGTTGCTCGCCACGCCGGACGCTGGTTCACGCGCTACCTGGGGGGCGGGAACCGGGAATGAGCGCCGGGCCCGTGGTTCTCGCCGGGGACGCGCATCCCGCCGGCGGCGAGCGGCTGCTCGAGCTGCTGCATGCGCTGGCGCGCGAGCTGCACCCGCAGGATGCGCGCGTCGACATGCTCGGGCTCGATCACTCGCTCGAGCGCGACTACGGGCTGGACAGCCTGGCGCGGGTCGAGCTCGCCGCACGCATCGAGCAGGCCTGGGGCGTGCGCCTGCCCGAGGAGGCGTTCAGCGAAGCCGAGACGCCGCGCGACCTGCTCGCCTTCGTCGCCGGCGCAGCGCCGGCCGAACCTGCGGCGCCGGCTCCCGCAAGTCCGGTGCGCGCCGCCGAGGCGGTCGATTCGGCGCCGGCCTCGGTCGGCACGCTCGTCGAGGCTTTCGAATGGCACGTCGAGCTCCATCCGGAGCGCGTGCATGTCACGCTCTACAGCGAGCGCGACGCGCCGGAGGAGATCAGCTACGGCGCGCTCGCTCAGGCCGCGCGCGCGTTCGGCACGGGGCTCGCCGCGCGCGGCGTCGCCGCCGGCGAGCGCGTCGCGATCATGCTGCCCACCAGCCGCGAGTTCTTCGTCGCCTTCTACGGCGCGCTTCGCATCGGCGCGATCCCGGTGCCGCTCTACCCGCCGGCGCGCCCGG
>DASPRX010000230.1:0-20967 GCA_035624235.1 Burkholderiales bacterium
ACGTTGTATTCGCGGCTGCCGCGCTCGTCGGTATTGCCCTGGATCAGCATCTTGGCCTCGGGGTGCTCGCGCAGGTACTTGGCATGCGCCTCGATGATCGGCTTGTACTCGTCCTTGATGTCGTACTTGTCGAAATCGTAATAGATCGAGCGCTTGGAGAGAATATTGTTCGGGTCCTTGAGCGGGCTAAGGCCGCCGGCTTGCCCGCCCGGCAAAGCGGTCCCGCTCACCCCCGCGCCCCCGATCGCCTGGGACTGCGCCCCGCCCGCGCCCGCAGCGCCGGGCGAGCGCTCCTCCACCCCCGCCGGGGACTGCTCGCGCGAGGCCCCGGCACAGGCGGCGAGCATCGCGGTGAGCGCTAGGATGAGGATCGGACGCATGAGCGGTCTCCTTGTCACTGTTGGAACGGGCCCCAGGCCGGCTCGCGCACGTCCCCGCCGGTGACCGTCAGGCGCTGCCGCACGGCCCCGTCGACCGACACCGCGGAGAGAATGCCGCGCCCATCGATTATCGTGGCATACAGGATCATGCGGCCGTTGGGCGCGAAGCTTGGGGATTCGTCGCGGTCGCTGTCGGTGAGAATCTGTGTCTGCTGCGAGTCCAGGTCGAGCAACGTTACCTGGAACTTGCCGTCGCTGCGGGCAATGTAGGCGAGGCTCCTGCCGTCCGGGCTGATGCGCGGCGAGACGTTGTAGTTGCCGTTGAAGGTGATGCGCTGCGCCGGCCCGCCCGCGGCCGGCATGCGGTAGATCTGCGGGCTGCCGCCGCGGTCGGAGGTGAAGTAGATCCATTGGCCGTCGGGCGAGAACCTGGGCTCGGTGTCGATCGCGCCGGAATTGGTCAGGCGCTGCACGCCGCTGCCGTCCGGATTGATGAGGAAAAGCTGCGAGCCGCCTTCTTTCGACAGCGACACGGCGAGCTTCGAGCCGTCGGGCGACCAGGCGGGCGCCGAGTTCGAGCCCTTGAAGTTCGCCACCACGCGGCGCTTTCCGTCGATCAGCGAATGCACGTAGACGACCGGCTTCTTGTTCTCGAACGAGACGTACGCGAGGCGCTTGCCGTCCGGCGACCAGGCCGGCGAGATGATGGGCTCGAAGGAAGCGAGCGCGGTTTCCTCGTCCGCGCCGTCCGCGTCGGCAATCTGCAGCTCGTAGCGGTTGCCGCGCTTGACCACGTACGCGATGCGCGTCGAGAACACGCCGCGCTGGCCGGTGAGCTTCTCGTACACGTAGTCCGAGATGCGATGTGCCGTCGCGCGCACCTGGTCCTTCGCGAGAGTGTAGGCAACGCCGCCGAGCGACGCTTGCTTGACCACGTCGTACAGGCGGAAGCGCACTTCGAAGCGCCCGTCGGGGCGCGCGGCGACCGAGCCGAGCACGAGCGCGTCGGCGAGCCGCGCGCGCCACTCCGCGTAGTCGACCGTCGAGGCCTCGGTCGGATGCGGAATGAGCGTCGGCACTTCGATGCCGCGGAACAGGCCGCTGCGCTCCAGGTCCGCGCGCACGATCGAGGTCACACCTGGCGGCAGCGCCGCTTCGCCTGCGAACGGCACGACCGCGATCGGGATGCGGTTCGCCCCGGCGCCCGTGATCTCGATCGACAGTTGCGCGCGCGCGAGCGGCGCGGCAAGCAGCACGAACGCCGCGAGAAGCGACCCCAGGAACGGAACCAGGCGACGGGAGCTTTTCTGCATGGACACGGATGCCGCGATCGGCGAGGGGCGATTATAGCGAACGACCGTGACGCGCCGCTTGTCGCCGACGAACGACAGCGGACAGCTCACTGCTCATCGAGCGGACGGTAGGTGATCTCGAACTTGCGCTCGAACACGCGCGCGTCGTCCGGCCTCGGCAGCGGCGAGGATTTGAGGATGGCGCGATCGATCGCGGCGTCGAGCGCGGAAACGCCGCTCGACTGCGTCTTCCTTACGTCGAGCACCTCGCCGGTCGGCAGCAGGACGATGACGAAGCGCGCTTCCGGATTGCCCTTGATGCCGGGCGGCAGGACGATGTTGCCGCGGATCTTCGCCCTGATCTTGTCGACCCAGCTTGCGAGCGCCTTGCTGCGGTCGCTCGCGGCCTCCGCGGCGAGCAGCTGCTGCAGCTCGGCCTCCTGCTGCTGCGTCTTGATCGCGGCCTCCTCTTTCGCGAGTTGCGCCTGCATTTGCTTGCGGTACGCGTCATCTTTCGGCGGCGCGGGCTTGGGCTGCGGCTTGGCGACCGGCCTGGGCGGCGGGGGCTTCGGCTTGGGCGGCTCCTTGACCGCAATGTCCGGCTTTTCGATGCGCGGCTCGGGCTTCGGCTCGGCTTTCGGCGGCGGAGGAGGCTCGGGTTTCGGCTCGAGCTTTGGCGGTGGCTGCAGCTTGGGCGCGGGCGGCAGCGCACGCCAGAGCTCGACCGTCATCGGCGCGGCCGGGTGGCTCTGCCAGCGCACTCCGAGAAACAACATCGCGAGCAGCACGAGGTGCACGCCAAGGGCGAAGGCGATAGCCCGCCCGCGACCCGGTTCGTCGCGCTCGTCGAATCCGTCGAACGTCTGCGCGCTCATTTGCCCGGATTGACGAGCAGCCCCACCCTGCGTACCTGTTCGCGCTGCAGCTCGTCCATCACGTTCAGCACCGCCTCGTAGCGCACGTTCTTGTCGGCAGCGATCAGGACCGGCGTATCGGGCGCCTTGTCCTGCTGTGCGCGCACCAGAGGCGCGAGCTCGCCGCGCTCCACGCGGCGCTCGAGCTGGCGGCCCTGCGCATCGCGGGTGCGCAGGATCACGCTGCGGTCGGCCTTGATCAGCACCTCGAGCGGCGCGACTGGCGCGATGGGCGCCTTCGAAACAGACGGCAGGTCGACCACGCCGGGCGTGATGAGCGGCGCGGTCACCATGAAGATCACCAGCAGCACGAGCATCACGTCGATGTAGGGCACGACGTTTATCTCGTGCATCGGGCCGCGCTTGCGGTGCAGGGATGGCACGCCGCGCTCCGCTAGCGCACCACCTGCCGGTGCAGGATGTTCGAGAACTCCTCCATGAAGCTCTCGAAGCGAATCGCCAGCCGGTCGATGTCGGTGGAGTAGCGGTTGTACGCCACCACGGCGGGGATCGCGGCGAACAGGCCGATCGCCGTCGCGACGAGCGCCTCGGCGATACCCGGCGCGACCTGCGCGAGCGTCGTCTGCTGCACGTTAGCGAGGCTGCGGAACGCGTGCATGATGCCCCACACCGTGCCGAACAGGCCGACGTAGGGGCTCACCGACCCGGTCGACGCGAGGAACGCCAGGTGGCGCTCCAGGTGGTCCATCTCGCGCTGGAAGGTGGCGCGCATCGCGCGGCGCGCGCCGTCCACCATGTCCGAAGCATCCGTCGCGCGCTGACCTCTAAGCTTGGTGAACTCGCGAAAGCCCGCTTCGAAGATGCGCTCCAGGCTGCCGATCGAGTGCCGGTCGTGCAGCGCCTTCTGGTAGAGCGAGTTGAGATCGCTGCCGCTCCAGAAGCTGCGCTCGAACTGCTCCGTCTCCACGCGCGCGCGGCGGATCGAGAACAGCTTGCGGAAGATGAACATCCAGGACATAAACGACACCGCGACCAGCAGCGCCATCACGCCTTTCACGACCCAGCTCGCGTGCGCCACGAGCGTCCATATTTCCATATCCGAGGTGACAGTCATGTCGTCGCCAGCACCTTCCTGAGTTCGTCGGGCATGCGCGCCGGCCGCATCCGGTCGGTGTCGACCACGGCTAGGGTCACCTCGGCTTCGACCAGCAGTTCGTCGTCGCGTTCCACCCGCTGCCGGAACACGAGACTCGCGCGCCCCATTTTAACCACTTCGGCGCTGACCGCGATGAGCTCGTTCAGGCGCGCCGGCTTGTGGTAGCGCACCGCGAGCTCGTGCACGAAGAACATCACGCGCCGCTCGGCGGCGAGCCGCGCGAGGTCGAGCCCCGCCGCGTTCAGCAGCTCGGTGCGCGCGCGCTCCATGAACGCGAGGTATTGGGCGTGGAATACCACGCCGCCGGCGTCGGTGTCCTGGTAGTACACGCGTAGCGGTATGCGGAAGGCTTCGATGGCCAAGGGCTAGCCGGGCTCGCCGCGCGGCTCGGACAGCAGGTCCTGCGAGGCGGCCGGCGCGACGATGCCGAAGTGCCGGTAGGCGGCGAGCGTGGCCATGCGCCCGCGCGGCGTGCGCTGCAGGTAGCCCTGCTGGATGAGGTACGGTTCGAGCACGTCCTCGATGGTGTCGCGCTCCTCGCCGATCGCAGCGGCCAGATTCTCGACGCCGACCGGACCGCCCGCGAACTTCTCGATCACGGCGAGCAGCAGCTTCCTGTCCATCAGGTCGAACCCCAGCACGTCGACGTCGAGCATGCGCAGCGCCGCGTCCGCCACGGCCTTCGAGACCACGCCATCGGCTTTCACCTGCGCGTAGTCGCGCACGCGGCGCAGAAGCCGGTTCGCCACGCGCGGCGTGCCGCGCGAGCGGCGCGCGATCTCGAGCGCGCCCTCCTCGGCGAGCTTCACTTCGAGCAGGCGCGCCGAGCGGTGCACGATCGCCGACAGCTCCCTCTCGTCGTAGAACTCGAGCCGCGCGACGATGCCGAAGCGGTCGCGCAAGGGATTGGTGAGCATCCCGGCGCGCGTGGTGGCCCCCACCAGTGTGAACGGCGGCAGATCGAGCTTGATCGAGCGCGCCGCCGGCCCTTCGCCGATCATGATGTCGATCTGGTAGTCCTCGAGCGCCGGATAGAGGATCTCCTCGACCACCGGCGAGAGCCGGTGGATCTCGTCGATGAACAGCACGTCCCGCGGCTCGAGGTTGGTGAGCAGCGCCGCGAGGTCGCCCGGCCGCTCGAGCACGGGGCCAGAGGTCTGGCGCAGGTTGACGCCCATCTCGCGCGCGATGATGTGCGCGAGCGTGGTCTTGCCAAGTCCCGGCGGCCCGAACAGCAGCACGTGATCGAGCGCCTCGCCGCGCGCGCGCGCCGCCTGGATGAAGATCTCGAGCTGGCCCCTCACCTTCGTCTGGCCGACGTACTCGGCGAGCGTCGCGGGCCGCAGCGAGCGCTCGAGCTGCTCCTCCTGCGGGGAGGCTGGCTTGGCGGAAATCAGCCGGTCGGTCTCGACGCTCACTTCAGGATTTTGCCAGAGCCTTGAGCGCGGCGCGGATGCCCTCGGCCACGGTCACGCCCGGCGGCAGGGTCTTGGTGGCCGCAGCAGCCTCCTTGTCGCTGTAGCCGAGCGCAAGGAGCGCGTTCAGGACGTCGGCGGCGGTGCCCGCGGGCGCGGCGCCGCCCGCTCCGGGCAGCGCCTCGGCGAGCTTGCCCTTCAGCTCGAGCAGCAGCCGCTCGGCGGTCTTTTTGCCGATGCCCGGCACCTTTATCAGGCGCGCCGAGTCCTGCCTCGCGACCGACTGCGCGAGCTCGGCGACCGACAGCCCGGAGAGCAGCGCGAGCGCCGTGCGCGCGCCGATGCCCGAGATGCGGATCAGCTGGCGGAAGACGCTGCGCTCCTCGAGGCTGGCGAAGCCGTACAGCGTATGCGCGTCCTCGCGCACCACCACGTGCGTGTACAGGGTCGCCGTGTCGCCCGCCGCCGGCAGGTTGTAGAAAGTGCTCATCGGCACGTCGAGCTCGTAGCCCACACCGCCCACGTCGAGCGTCACTTGCGGCGGGTGCTTCGCGACGAGCCGCCCGACCAGCCGGCCGATCATGCGAGCCGGCCCCTTTTCATGCGCAGCCGGCCGAGCGGCAGGCTGCCGAGCGCCGAGCCATGGGCGTGGCAGATGGCGCAGGCGAGCGCGTCGGCTGCATCGGGGCTGGGATCGCCAGGCAATTCGAGCAGCCTCCGCACCATGTGCTGCACCTGCTCCTTGCCCGCGTGGCCGTTGCCGACCACCGCCTGCTTGACCTGCAGGGCAGTGTACTCCGCGACCTGTAGCCGAGCGAGCACCGCGGCGCAGATCGCCGTGCCGCGCGCCTGGCCGAGCGCGAGCGTCGACTGGGGATTCGCGTTCACGAACACCTTCTCCACCGCCGCCACCTGCGGCGCGTGCGCGGCGATCACCTCGGCGAGGCCGTCGAGAATCACCTTGAGCCGCGCGGCGAGCTCGCCCGCCGGGGTCTTCACGCAGCCGCTCGTTATGTACGCGAGGCGCGAGCCGCGCTTCTCGATGACGCCGAACCCGGTGACCTGCAAGCCGGGGTCGATGCCGAGGATGCGCACGGCCGCGCTCAGGCGTCTTCCAGCGCCGCGGTGGTGTAGACCTGCTGGACGTCGTCCAGCGCCTCGAGAGCCTCGAGCAGACGGCGGGTGCGCGCCGCGTCGTCGCCCGCCGGCGTGACCTCGCCGGACGGCTTCATGGTGATCTCCGCGAGCTCGGGCTTGAGGCCCGCCTTCTCGAGCGCGGTCTTGACCGCCGCGAAATCGCCCGGCGCGCAGACCACTTCGATCGAGCCGTCGTCGTTCGCGATCACGTCGTCGGCACCGGCCTCGAGCGCGACCTCCATGACCTTGTCTTCGCTCGTGCCCGGCGCGAACACGAATTGCCCGCAGTGCTTGAACAGATACGCGACCGAGCCGTCCGAGCCGAGGTTGCCGCCGTTCTTGGTGAATGCGTGGCGCACGTCGGCCACCGTGCGCGTGCGGTTGTCGGTCATGCAGTCGACCATGACCGCGGCGCCGCCCGGGCCGTAGCCCTCGTAGCGGATCTCCTCGTAGGCGACGCCCTCGAGCTCGCCGGTGCCGCGCTGGATGGCGCGCTGGATGTTGTCCCCGGGCATGTTGTTCTCGCGCGCCTTGTCGATCGCGAGGCGCAGACGGGGATTGCTCGCCGCATCGCCTCCGCCCAGGCGCGCCGCGACCGTGATCTCCTTGATGAGGCGGGTGAACACCTTGCCCCGCTTGGCGTCCTGGCGCCCCTTGCGGTGCTGGATGTTGGCCCACTGACTGTGACCGGCCATGCGTTAGTATCTGCGCTGGAAGACGCGCGATTTTACCGCCATGGCCAAGCCCCTGCTCGTCGCGAAGAACAAGGACGCCGAGCTCTTTCTGCTGCCCGCGCTCGCGAACCGCCACGGCCTGATCGCGGGGGCCACCGGCACCGGCAAGACCGTGACGCTGCAATCGCTCGCCCAGTCCTTCAGCGCGATCGGCGTGCCGGTCTTCATGGCCGACGTGAAGGGCGACCTCGCCGGAATGGCGCGGCCCGGCGGCGGCAACCCCAAGGTGGCCGAACGCGCCAAGCTCCTCGGCATCGACCTCAAGTACGAGACCTGCCCGGTCGTCCTGTGGGACGTGTTCGGCGAGGCGGGTCACCCGGTGCGCGCCACCGTCTCCGACATGGGGCCGCTGCTCCTGGCGCGCATGCTCGGCCTGAACGACACGCAGGAGGGCGTGCTCAACCTCGTGTTCAAGATCGCCGACGACTCGGCGCTGCTCTTGCTCGACGCGAAAGACCTGCGCGCCATGCTGCAGTTCGTCGGCGAGAACGCCGCGCAGTTCACCACGCAGTACGGCAACGTCTCCACGGCCTCGATCGGCGCGATCCAGCGCGGGCTGCTCGCGCTCGAGAGCCAGGGCGCCGACAAGTTCTTCGGCGAGCCGATGCTCGATATCGCCGACCTGATGCAGACCGCCGAGGGCGGGCGCGGGGTGATCAACGTCCTCGCCGCCGACCGGCTCATGAATTCGCCCAAGCTCTACGGGACGTTTCTGCTCTGGATGCTCGCCGAGCTGTTCGAGCACCTACCCGAGGTGGGTGATCCGGACAAGCCGAAGCTCGTGTTCTTCTTCGACGAGGCGCACCTGCTGTTCGACGACGCGCCCACGGCGCTGCTCGACAAGATCGAGCAGATGGTGCGCCTGATTCGCTCCAAGGGCGTGGGCGTGTACTTCGCGACGCAAAATCCGCTCGACATTCCGGAGTCGGTGCTCGGGCAACTCGGCAACCGGGTCCAGCACGCGCTGCGTGCGTTCACGCCGAAGGACCAGAAAGCGGTGCAGGCGGCCGCCGAGACGCTGCGTCCCAATCCGAAGCTCAAGGTGGCGCAGGCGATTACCGAGCTCGGCGTCGGCGAGGCCCTGGTGTCGCTGCTCGACGAGAAGGGCCGCCCGGGTGTCGTCGAGCGCGCGTTCGTCGTGCCGCCGGGCAGCCGGCTGGGGCCCCTGGATGACGCGGAGCGCAAGGCGGCGATAACATCCTCCACCGTCTACGGCCACTACGAGAAGGCGGTGGACCGCGAATCGGCCTACGAGAAGCTGAAGGCGCGCGCCGCCGCAAAGCAGCCTGAAGCCCAGGCGAGCGCGGGGGCGAGCGTAGGCGGCGTGCTGAACGATCTCCTCTTCGGCAAGACCGGACCGCGCGGCGGCAAGCAGACGCGCGGCATCGTCGAGGCCATGGCCACGAGTGCAGCGCGCTCGATTGGCTCGGGGGTCGGGCGCGAAATCCTGCGCGGGGTGCTCGGCTCGATACTGGGCAAGAAGCGCTAACAGATAGGAGCTCGTAGCGATGGATCTGGGAATCAGGGGCAAGACGGCGCTCGTGTGCGCCGCGTCCAAGGGACTGGGCAAGGGCTGCGCCATGGCGCTCGCGCGCGAAGGCGCCAGCGTCGTGATCACGGCGCGCGGCAAGGAAGTGCTCGAAGCGACCGCCGAGGAGATCCGCGAGGCGAGCGGCGCGAAGGTGACCGCGATCGCGGGCGACATCACCACTCCCGACGGGCGCGCGGCCGCGCTCGCCGCTTGCCCGCAGCCCGACATCCTGGTGAACAACGCTGGCGGTCCGCCGCCCGGGGACTTCCGCAACTGGACGCGCGACGACTGGGTGAAGGCGCTGGAAGCGAACATGCTCACGCCGATCGAGCTAATCAAGGCGGTGATCGACGGCATGATCGCGCGCAAGTTCGGGCGCATCGTGAACATCACTTCGGGCGCGGTGAAGATGCCGATCCCCGAGCTCGGCATGTCGAATGGCGCGCGCACCGGCTTGACCGGATTCGTCGCCGGCCTGTCGCGCGCGGTGGCGCAGCACAACGTCACCATCAACAACCTGCTCCCCGGGCCCTTCGACACCGACCGCCTGCGCTCGAACATGGCGTTCAACGCGAAAAAGCTCAATAAGACCGCGGAGGAGCTTGCCAGGGTGCGCATGGACGCCAACCCCGCGCGGCGCTTCGGCACGGTGGATGAATTCGGCCAGGCCTGTGCGTTCCTGTGCAGCGCGCAAGCCGGGTACATCGTCGGCCAGAACCTGCTGCTCGACGGAGGGGCGTTCCCCGGCACGTTCTGACGGCAGTAGAATTCCAGGCCCACCGTACCGGAGGACTTATGAACGCTCCGTCCCGCGCGGGCCTGCCGGCCCTCGACCTCAAGGATCCGAAGCTTTTCCGCGAGCAGTGCTACATCGACGGCGCCTGGGTCGCCGCCGACTCGAAGAAGACCTTCCCGGTCGACAATCCCGCCACCGGCGAGACGATCGGCGTCGTGCCCGACGCGGGCGCAGCAGAAACCAGGCGCGCGATCGAGGCCGCCGACAAGGCCTGGCCGGCGTGGCGCGCCAAGACCGCCAAGGAGCGCGCGGCGATCCTGCGCAAGTGGTTCGACCTGATGATGGCCAACCAGGACGACCTGGGCCTCATCCTCACCACCGAGCAGGGCAAGCCGCTCGCGGAGGCGCAGGGTGAGATCGCCTACGGCGCCTCGTTCGTCGAGTGGTTCGCCGAGGAGGCGAAGCGCGTCTACGGCGACGTCATCCCGCCGCACCAGGCCGACAAGCGCATCCTCGTGCTCAAGCAGCCGATCGGCGTGTCGGCGATGATCACGCCCTGGAATTTCCCCAACGCCATGATCACGCGCAAGGCGGCGCCCGCGCTCGCCGCGGGCTGCACGGTGGTCATCAAGCCCGCGGAGCAGACGCCGTTCTCGGCGCTCGCCATGGCCGAGCTCGCCGAGCGCGCCGGCTTCCCGAAGGGCGTTTTCAACGTGATCACCGGCGACGCGCCGACGATCGGCAAGGAGCTGTGCGCGAACCCCACCGTGCGCAAGCTCTCGTTCACCGGCTCGACCGAGGTCGGCCGCATCCTCATGCGCCAGTCGGCCGACACGATCAAGAAGCTCTCGCTCGAGCTCGGCGGCAACGCGCCGTTCATCGTCTTCGACGATGCCGATCTCGACGCCGCGGTCGAAGGCGCCATCGCGAGCAAGTACCGCAACGCCGGCCAGACCTGCGTGTGCGCGAACCGCATCTACGTGCAGGACAGGGTCTACGACGCCTTCGCCGGCAAGCTCGCCGAGAAGGTCAAGCAGTTCAAGGTCGGCGCCGGCACCGAGGCGGGCGTGGTGATCGGCCCGCTCATCGACCGGCAGGGCATGAAGAAGGTCGAGGAGCACGTCGCCGACGCGACCGCCAAGGGCGCAAAGGTCATCCTCGGTGGCAAGCCGCACAGCCGCGGCGGCCTGTTCTTCGAGCCGACGATCCTGACGGGCGTCACGCAGGCGATGCGCGTGTCGAACGAGGAGACCTTCGGGCCGGTGGCGCCACTGTACCGCTTCAGAACCGACGACGAGGCGATCGCCATGGCGAACGCCACCGAGTTCGGACTCGCCGGATACTTCTACAGCCGCGACATCGGCCGCATTTTCCGCGCCGCTGAGCAGATGGAGACCGGCATGGTGTGCGTCAACAGCGGCATTCTCTCGACCGAGATCGCGCCCTTCGGCGGCGTGAAGCAGTCCGGCCTCGGCCGCGAGGGTTCGAAGTACGGCATCGAGGAGTACCTCGAGATCAAGTACCTGCTGCTCGGCGGCATCTGAGGTTGAGCGGGGCCGCTTACGCCTGGTCGCCTGACGCGCGCACGGTCGAGCAGGCGAACGCGACCGCGCTGATGCGCCGGCTCGGCGTCGCGCGCTACGAGGAGCTGCTCGCGATCGCCGACGGCGAACCCGAGCGCTTCTACCGCGCGCTGCTCGCGGCGGTCGATTTCCGCTTCTACCGCCCTTACGAGCGCGCGCTGGACGAATCGCGCGGCATCGCCTGGCCGCGCTGGTGCGTCGGCGGCACGACCAACGTCGTGCTGAACGCGCTCGATCGCTGGCGCGGCACGCCGACCTGGGACAAGCCCGTGCTCGTGTGGGAAGGCGAGGATGGCGCGCGCAAGGCTCTCTCCTACGCGGAGCTCGACCGCGAGGTGTGCCGTTTCGCGGGCGGCCTGCGCGCGCTGGGTCTGGGGCGCGGCGACGTGATCGCGGTGTACATGCCGAACGTTCCGGAGGCGGTGGTCGCCATGCTCGCCGCCGCCAAGATCGGCGCCATCGTGATGCCGCTCTTCTCAGGCTTCGGCGCCGACGCCCTGGCCGCGCGGCTGCAGCTCGGGGGCGCGAAAGCCCTCGTCACCGTGGACGGCAGCCCGCGGCGCGGCAAGCTGGTCGACGCGAAATCCGTCGCCGACGAGGCCGCCGCCTCGAGCCCGCTGCTCGAGCACCTGATCGTGCTGCGCCGCGCCGGCAACGCGGTCGCCTGGAACGGCCGGCGGGACCGCTGGTGGCACGAGCTCGTCGCGGACCAGCCCGCTGCGGCGCCCACCGAGCAGATGGACGCCGACGCGCCCTTTCTGCTCATCTTCACCTCGGGCACGACGGGCAAGCCGAAGGGCGTGGTGCTGACCCACGTCGGCTTCCCGATGAAGGTGGTCGTCGATCTGTGGCTGACGATGGACTTCAAGCCCGAGGATCGCATGCTGTGGATGAGCGACATGGGCTGGGTGGTAGGCCCGATCATCGTCTACGGCGTGCCCGTGATGGGCGGCACGCTCGTGCTCGCCGAGGGCGCGCCGAATTTTCCGGACGCCGAGCGCATGTGGCGCCTCGTTGAGGCGCACCGCGTGAGCTACCTAGGCGTCGCGCCCACCACGATCCGCAGCTTCATGGCGCAGAAAAGCGAGCCGTGGAAGCGCTACGACCTGTCGCGGCTGCGCATCTGCGTGTCTAGCGGCGAGGCCTGGACGCCCGACGCCTGGCACTGGCTGTTCGACAAGGTCGGCGACGGCCGGGTGCCGCTGCTCAACTTCTCGGGCGGCACCGAGATGATCGGGATTGTCGGCTGCACCGTGCTGCGCCCGCTCAAGCCCTGCGGCTTCAACACGCCGATTCCCGGTACCGGCGCCGACGTGCTCGACGAGCAGGGCCGCAGCACCCCGCCGGGAACGGTTGGCGAGCTCGTCATGCGCCGCCCGCCGATCGGGCTCACGCAGGGCATCTGGCGCGACGCCGAGCGCTACATCCAGACCTACTGGAGCACCTGGCCCGGGGTCTGGCACCACGGCGACTTCGCCAGCCGCGACGCCGATGGGTACTGGTTCATCTGGGGACGCTCGGACGATACGCTCAAGATCGCCGGCAAGCGCACCGGGCCGGCGGAGGTCGAGGCGCTCCTCATGGCCACCGGCAAGCTCGCCGAGGCGGCGGCGATCGGCGTGCCCGATCCTGTCAAGGGCGCGGCGCTCGTGCTGGTGTGCTCGCTCAAGGAGGGGGTCGCGCCCACGCGCACGCTGGAGGAGGAGCTCGCGCGCGCGGTGACGCACGGCCTGGGCACGCCGTTCAGCCCTAAGGCGGTGCTGCTGGTCTCGGATCTGCCCAAGACGCGCAATCTGAAGATCATGCGCCGCGTGATCCGCGCCGCTTACCTCGGCGAGAATCCGGGCGACCTCTCCTCGCTGGTCAATCCGGAGTCGGTGGACGAGCTGCGTGCCCGGCGTCAGGCGCCGTAAGGCGCCGACTGCGCCGCGAGGCGCGCGCGCGCCGCGGCGTATTCGCGCGCGAGGCGCGCCACCACCTCCGCAGTCGGCGCGATGTCGTCGACGCAGCCCACGCCCTGCCCCGCGCCCCAGATGTCGCGCCAGGCCTTCTTCTCCATATTGCCGCCCGAGCCGAAGCTCATGCTCGCCTTGTCGGCCGCGGGGAGGTCGTCCGGGTCGAGCCCGGCGGCGGCCACGCTCTTCTTGAGGTAGTTGCCGAGCACGCCGGTGAACAGCGACGTGTACACGATGTCGCCCGCGGCCGAGTCGACGATCATCTGCTTGTACTCGGGCCTGGCGTTCGCTTCGCGCGTCGCGATGAAGCGCGTGCCGATGTACGCGAGGTCCGCCCCCGCGGCCTGCGCGGCGAGCACCGCGTCGCCCGTGGCGATCGCGCCGGCGAGCAGGATCGTGCCCGCGAAGAAGCGCCGCACCTCGTGCACCAGCGCGAACGGGCTAAGCGCCCCGGCGTGGCCGCCGCCTCCCGCGCACACCAGGATCAGCCCGTCGACGCCCGCCTGCATCGCGCGCCGCGCGTGCCGCACGCTGATCACGTCGTGGAACACCACCCCACCCCAGGAGTGTACGCGCGGCACGATCTCGTCGGGCGCGCGCAGCGAGCTGATGATGATCGGCACGCGAAACCGCTCGCACACATCCATGTCGTGCGCCAGGCGCTCGTTCGAGGCATGGATGATCTGGTTCACCGCGTACGGCGCCGCGCGGGGCGAGGCGGCGAGCTCGGCGCGGATGCGCTCGAGCCAGGCCTCCAGCTGCTCCTTGGGGCGCGCGTTCAGCGCCGGGAACGAGCCGACGACGCCCGCCTTGCACTGCTCGATCACGAGCTCGGGATTGGAGACGATGAACATCGGCGCGCCGACGACCGGCAGCCGGAGCCGTCCTTGCAGAACTTTGGGAATTGGCATGCGATCAAGTATGGCATGACTGGTAGAATGCGCCTCTTTCGCGCTCCATCCATGCCGCGCCCGATCCGCAACATCGCCATCATCGCGCACGTCGATCATGGCAAGACCACGCTGGTAGACAAGCTGCTGCACCAGGCGGGCGCGTTCGCCGCGCACGAGCGCATCGCCGAGCGCGTCATGGATTCCAACGACCTCGAGCGCGAGCGCGGCATAACGATCTTCGCCAAGAACTGCGCGATCGACTACGCGGGCGTGCACATCAACATCGTCGATACGCCCGGCCACGCGGACTTCGGCGGCGAGGTCGAGCGCGTGCTCGGCATGGTCGACGGCGTACTGCTGCTGGTCGACGCGGTCGAAGGACCGATGCCGCAAACGCGCTTCGTCACCCGCAAAGCGCTCGCGCTGGGCTTGAACCCGATCGTGGTGGTCAACAAGGTGGACCGCGACGGCGCGCGCGCCGAGTGGGTGGTGAACCACACCTTCGAGCTGTTCGACAAGCTGGGCGCGACCGAGGCGCAGCTCGACTTCCCGGTCGTGTACGCCTCTGCGCTGCAGGGCTGGGCGAGCCTAGAGCCGGGGGCGCGCGGCAAGGACATGCGCCCGCTGTTCGACACCATCCTCGCGAGGGTGCCGGCGCCGGCGGACGAGGGCGTCGACGGGCCGCTGCAACTGCAGATCTCGGCGCTCGACTACTCGAGCTACGTCGGCCGCATCGGCATCGGACGCATACTCCGCGGGCGTCTGCGGCCCGCGAGCGAGGTCGCGGTGCTGTTTCCCGGCCGAGCACCGATGCAGGCCAAGGTGGCGCAGGTGTTCGGCTTTCAGGGCCTTGAGCGCGTACCGCTCGACGAGGCGCTCGCCGGCGACATCGTGCAGTTCACCGGCATCGACGAGCTGGCGATCGGCTGCACGCTTTGCGACCCCGAGCATCCCGACGCCCTGCCCGCGCCCAAGGTCGACGAGCCGACAATCACCATGAACTTCCAGGTGAATTCGTCGCCTTTCGCCGGCAGCGAGGGCCGCTTCATCACCAGCCGCCAGATCCGCGAGCGCCTGACCCGCGAGCTGTACACGAACGTTGCGCTGCGCGTCGAGGACACGAGCGACGCGGACGTGTTCTTGGTGTCGGGGCGCGGCGAGCTGCATCTCACCGTCCTGATCGAGAACATGCGCCGCGAGGGCTACGAAGTCGCGGTCGGCCGGCCGCGCGTCATCACGCGCAGCGAGCACGGCGTGCTGCTCGAGCCCCACGAGATGCTCACGCTGGACGTCGAGGAGACGCACCAGGGGCCGGTGATGGAAGCGCTCGCGCTGCGCAAGGGCGAGATGCAGGACATGGTGCCCGACGGCCGCGGCCGGGTGCGCCTCGACTACCGCATTCCGGCGCGCGGCCTGATCGGGTTTCAGGGCGAGTTCATGAACCTGACGCGCGGCAACGGCATCATGAGCCACGTGTTCGACGATTACGCGGCCTGGCGCGGCGAAATGCCAGGGCGCAGGAACGGTGCCATGGTGTCGCAGGAGAACGGCGAGGCGGTGGCCTACGCCCTTTTCAACCTGCAGGAGCGCGGGCGCCTGTTTGTCAGCCCCGGCGACAAGGTCTACGAGGGCATGGTCGTCGGCATCCACAGCCGCGACAGCGACCTCGTGGTCAATCCCAGCAAGACCAAGAAGCTCACGAACGTGCGCGCTTCGGGCAAGGACGAGAACGTCCTGCTCACGCCGCCGGTGAAGCTGACGCTCGAATTCGCGGTGGAGTTCATCGAGGACGACGAGCTGGTCGAGGTCACGCCCAAATCCATCCGCATCCGCAAGCGCCACCTCACCGAAAACGAGCGGCGGCGCGCGGTGCGCGCCGCTGCGGGCGCCCAGCCGCTTATTGCGCCGGCATAGGGTCGCGCCTGCCGTGAGGGCCTTCGCCTTTGCCGCCGCGCTGCTCGCTTCGGCCGGGGCGTGCGCGCAGCCGTGCCTCCGGCCGGGCGAGTGGTTCTCGACCACCGGCGAGACGCCGCACGGAATTCCGGCCTCCGTGGTGCTTGCGGCGAGCGCGCAGCGCGAGGTCGTGCTGCTCGGCGAGCAGCACGACGTCGCGGACGATCACGTCTGGCAACTCGCGACGCTCGCCGCGCTGCACGGCGCGCGGCCGCAGATGGCGATCGGCTTCGAGCAGTTCCCGCGGCGCGTGCAGCCGGTACTCGATGCGTGGATCGCCGGCCGCCTCACAGAGAAGCAGTTCCTCGAGCAAAGCGAGTGGCGCGAGGTGTGGAGCTATCCGCCCGAGCTGTATCTGCCGCTGTTCCGCTTCGCGCGCATCAACGGCATCCCCATGATCGCGCTGAACGTCGACCGCGAGCTAATCGATGCGGTCGCGACGAAGGGCTGGGACGGTGTGCCCGATGCGCTCAAGGATGGCGTCTCGCGCCCGGCGCCCGCGAGCAAGGCCTACCTGGACATGCTGCGCCGGATCTACAAGGAGCATCCGCAGCGCGATGGCGCGGAGTTCGCGCACTTCGTCGACTCGCAGCTCACCTGGGATCGGGCCATGGCCGAGGCTCTGGCGCGCGGCAGGTCGGACGCGCGTCCGCTCGTCGTCGGAATCATCGGCAGCGGGCACCTGCGCTTCGGCTACGGGGTGCGCCACCAGCTGCGCGCGCTCGGCGTCGACAACGTTGCAACGCTGCTGCCGGTGGCCGCCGACAGCCGCTGCGAGCAGCTTGGCGCGGACATCGCCGACGCGGTGTTCGCGATCCCGCAGCCGCTGGCGAAGGACGCGCCGCCGCCTCCGCGCCTCGGCGTGCGGCTCGAGCTCTCGCAGGACGGAGTCGCGATCGTCGAGGTCACGCCGGGCAGCCTCGCCGCAGCGAGCGGACTGAAGAACGGCGACCGCATCGTCTCGCTCGCTGGCGCACCCGTGCGCGCCCTGCACACCGTGATCGACGCGGTGCGCGGCCAGCCCGCCGGCACATGGCTTCCGATACAGGTACGGCGCGGCGATGACACGCTCGACGTGATCGTCAAGTTCCCGCCGAAGGAATGAGAGCAGTCTGCCGCCTGTGCGCCTTCGTTGCCGGCGCGCTGCTCGCCGTCTCCGCGGCAGCAGCACCGAGCCTCGTGCTCGACGTGACGCTCGACCCGGGTGCCCGACGGCTGACAGCGCAAGCCGAACTGCCGGTTCCCGAGGACTTCCGCATCGCGCTTTACCGCTCGCTTTCGATCGCGCGCGTCACGCTCGGCAGCCGGCCCGTGCGTTTCGTCCAGGCGGGCGCCGCGGGCGATCTGCGCCTGTGGCGCATCGAGGCGACGCCCGGTGCTCGGCTGCGCATCGAGTACGGCGGCGTGCTGCCCGCGCTCGACCCGCAGCTGGATTTCCGCCGCGTCCTGCGGGAGCTGCCGCCGATGGCCTCGCCGGAAGGAAGCTTCCTCGGCGCGGGCGCGGGCTGGTATCCGCGTCCCGCACGGCCGTTCAGCTACCGCGTGCGGCTGTCGCTGCCCGCGGGGCAGCGCGGACTGGTTCCCGGCCGCCTGCTCAGGGAACAGGAGCCACGCGGCCCCGACGGCCGCTACGTTGCCGAGTTCGCCTTCGAGCACCCCGCAGGGGGCATCGACCTGATGGCCGGCCCTTACGTCGTGCGCGAGAAGCTCGTCGCGCGCGCGGCGGCCGAGCCGTTGCGGCTGCGCACCTATTTCTACCCCGAACTGGTGCCGCTCGCCGACGACTACCTTGCGGACAGCGCGCGCTACATCGCGCGCTACGAAGGAGAAATCGGCGCGTATCCGTTCGCGGGCTTCTCGGTGGTCGCCGGCCCGCTGCCGACGGGCTTCGGCATGCCGACGCTGACCTACATCGGCGCGCAGGTGCTCAGGCTGCCGTTCATCCGCGCCACCTCGCTCGGCCACGAGGTGCTGCACGACTGGTGGGGCAACGGCGTGTACGTCGACTACGCGCACGGCAACTGGTCCGAGGGCCTCACCACCTTCATGGCCGACTACGCCTACAAAGAAGAGGTTTCGGCCGACGAAGCGCGCGCTGCGCGACTCGCGTGGCTGCGCGACTTCGCATCGCTCCCTGCGGGAGAGCCGCAATCGCTCGCCGAGTTCCGCTCGCGCGCGCACGGCGCGGCTGCCGCGATAGGCTACGGCAAGGCGGCGTTCGTATTCTTCATGCTGCGCGACCTGATCGGCGCGGACGCGTTCGCGCGCGGCATCCGGACGTTCTGGCGCGAGCAGCGCTTCCGCGTCGCATCCTGGGCGGACCTGCAACGCGCCTTCGAGCAGGCTTCGGGACGCCCGCTGGCCACTTTTTTCGCGCAATGGGTCCGCCGCGCCGGCGCACCCGACCTGCGCATCACATCGGCGCGCCTGCGCGAGCGCGTGCTCGAGGTCAGCTTCGCCCAGTCGGATCCGCCCTACGCGCTCCGCGTGCCGCTCGAGATCGTCGGCGAGAAGGGTTCGGAGACCCGGGTGGTCGAGTTGGACCGCGCGCAGCAGACTGTCACCCTGCCGGTCGACGGCAGTCCGATGGGGCTGCGCCTCGATCCGCAGGTGCGCCTGTGGCGCGTGCTCGATGCCGCGGATTTGCCGCCAATCCTGCGCCAGTGGATCCTGGCGAGCGCACCGCGCCTGGTGCTCGGTTCGGCTGCGCTGCGCAGCGATGCCTTGGCGCTTGCCGGGCAACTATTCGAGAACCGCGCCGAGGAGATCCCGCTCCCGGATGCAGGCCGCGGTACGCAGCCCGTGCTGCTGATCGGATTGCGGCCGGACGTCGATGCCGCGCTCGCGGCGCTCGGGCTTCCGCCCGAGCCCGCGCGCCTCGCCGGCCGCGGCACGGCGCAGATCTGGACCCTCCCCCGAGCCGCACCCCCCTTAGCGGTCGTCTCGGTGCGCGACGCCGAAGCGCTGCGTGCGCTCGCGCGCCCGCTGCCGCACTATGGCGCGCAGAGCTTCCTCGCGTTCGAAGGCGCGCGCGCGATCGAGCGCGGGGTCTGGCCCGCGAACGCGACGCTCGTGCCGGTGACGCGCTAGGCCGCGCCCGGCCGGCGCAGGCGCAGAAGGCGCATCGCAGAGGGGCTGAAGCCGACGCCGCGATACAGGTCCTGCGCGCGCTCGTTCCCCGCGTCGGTGAGAAGGCTGATGCGCAGCACCCCGTCGGCGCGCGCCTGCGCGATCACGTGCTCGAGCAGCATCCGGCCGATGCCGCGGCCGCGCCGCTCCGGGCGTACCACGAAGTCCTCAAGCCAGGCCGCCTTGCCACCCTCCGCGGTGCTCACGGTGTACAGGAGGCTGCACATGCCGAGTACGCGCCCGCCTTCGCGCACGACGTAGATGCGGCCGATCGAGACATCGTCGAGGATCCGGCCCAGCGCACGGCGCTGCTTTTCCGCGTCCGGCGCGAATTCCGCCTCCTGGGCGAACAGCAGGCCGAGCAGCTCGATCAGTTGATCGAGGTCTTCGTTGCGCGCGGTTTCCGGTGTGGCCATGGTCTTTGCGCGCAATATTACCGCCCGCGCCGAGAGGGGCCGCCGGCGGACATCAGGCGAGCCCGCACAAATCGCAGCAAATGAGCAGTACTTCGTATGCCGCGGCGGCGCCATTGAGTAGCGTGTCACCATGCATGCGACGGCGAACAGACACGATACGACGCTGCCTGGCGCGCTTGCGTCAATCTTATCGGGCTGTCTCGTCGGCCTCGCGGTCGCTGCCCTGTATTCCGGAATCGCGCCTGCCCCCTGGGGCCTCGGCGCCGCGCCAGGCGCTGCCAGCGCGTGCCGCGCCTGCGGCGTCGTCGAGCAGATCCGCAAGATCGACAACCCACGGCCGCGCGACGATGCGAGCACAGTAATCGGCAGCCGCGACGAGTCGATCGTGATGCTGCTCGTCGCGCTTGGCGGTGCGACGCTCCAGTCGCCGCCGGCCTCGCTCTATGAGGTGAGCGTCAGGATGGCCGACGGGTCCCTGCGCGCGATTCGAGGCTACCACCCGCCGCGCTGGCAGCCCGGCGATCTCGTCAGAGTGGTCAAGGGAGAACTCGAGGCGCGCACTACACGTTGAAGCGGAAGTGCATGACATCGCCGTCGCGCACGACGTATTCCTTCCCTTCGACGCGCAGCTTGCCGGCCTCCCGGGCACCCGCCTCGCCCTTGCAGGCGATATAGTCGGCGTAGGACACGACCTCGGCGCGGATGAAACCGCGCTCGAAATCGGTGTGTATGACGCCTGCCGCCTGCGGCGCGGTGGCGCCGACCGGCACGGTCCAAGCGCGTACCTCCTTCGGCCCGACGGTGAAGTAGGTGTGCAGGCCGAGGAGCTGATAGCCGGCGCGGATCACGCGGTTCAGGCCCGGCTCCTCCATCCCCATGTCGGCGAGGAACACCTTCTTGTCCTCGTCGCCCAGATCCGCGATTTGCGCCTCGAGCGCGGCGCAGATCGCCACCACCGGCGCACCCTCCACGCGCGCGCGCGCATCGACCGCCGCGAGCAGCGGATTTTCGACGAAGCCGTTCTCGTTGACGTTCGCCACGTACATGGTCGGCTTCATCGTCAGCAGGAACAGGGGCCTGATCACCGCCATCTCCTCCTTGCTGAGCTGCGCACTGCGCGCCGGTCGTCCCTCGTTCAGGGTCGGCTGCACCTTGTCCAGCGCCGCCACCAGACGCTGCGCCTCCTTGTCCCCGCCCGCCTTGGCCAGCTTGCCGCTGCGCGTCAGCTGCTTTTCCACCGACTGCAGGTCGGCGAGCGCGAGCTCGGTATCGATCGTGTCGATGTCGGAAATCGGGTCCACGCGCCCGGCGACGTGCACGACGTTCGGGTCCTCGAAGCAGCGCACCACGTGCGCGATGGCGTCGGTCTCGCGGATATTGGCGAGAAACTGGTTGCCGAGCCCTTCGCCCTTGGAGGCGCCGCGCACTAGGCCCGCGATATCAACGAAGGTCAGCCGGGTCGGAATGACTTGCGCGGATTCGGCGATTTCCGCGAGCTTCTCCAGCCGCGGATCGGGGACCGCGACCTCGCCGACATTCGGCTCGATCGTGCAGAACGGATAGTTTGCCGCCTGCGCGGCGGCGGTCTCCGTCAGCGCATTGAACAACGTCGACTTGCCGACATTGGGCAGGCCTACAATCCCACATTTGAATCCCATGCAAAGTCCTGAAGCCGTGACCGCCGCATTAGCTGGCGCTGTCACTATCCCTGTCAAAAAATCCACGCGCGTGCATTGCCAGATGCACCTTGTTCTGAAACGTCGAGTCCTTGGCCGCAGCCAG
>DASPRX010000234.1:0-8251 GCA_035624235.1 Burkholderiales bacterium
GTCCAGGCCTCGTGCCGGCTGCCGGCGGGGCGCCACACGAAGTTGCCCGGCGTGCACTCGCCCTCGCCGCACACCAGCCGCCCCTCGAGCATCCAGGTCTGCTCGATCAGCACGTGCTCGTGGTCGGGCAGCTTCGCGCCCGGGGCCATCCTGAGCAGCACGGTGAGCAGGCCGCTGTCGCGCTCGAGGAGCAGCGTCTTCGCCTCGACGCCGGGATAGATCGTCTTCTGCCAGGGCAGCGCGGCGACGTCGACGAAGCGCGACGCCAGCGGCGGCAGCTTGGCGTGTCCGGCGACGTTCGGTGTGATGGCAGCCATGGTCTCGTCTCCTCTCCTCAAGCCTTCAGATGTTCGCCCACCCGCACGATCTTCATGGTATTGGTGCCGCCCGGCTTGCCGATCGGCTCGCCGATGGTGAGCACGATGACGTCGCCCGCCTTCACCACGCCGTTCTCCGCCAGCACCTTTTCGGCCTCGGCGAGCAGCTCCTCGCGGTCGTGCCCGGCGTACTCCACGATCAGCGGGTAGACGTCGCGGAACAGCGAGCAGCGGTAGCGTGTGTGGGTCTGCGTGGTAAGCGCGTAGATGGGCACTCCGCAGTTCAGGCGCGACATCCACAGCGCGGTCGAGCCCGACTCGGTGAGCGAGGCGATCGCCTTGACCTTCAGGTGGAACGCGGTAAACAGCGCGGCCATCGCGATCGACTGGTCGACGCGCGCGAACACCCGATTGAAGAACTCCTGGTCGAGCGTTACCGGCTGCGACGCCTCGGCCTCGATGCAGATGCGATGCATCGCCTCGATCGTCTGCACCGGATACCTGCCGCTCGCGGATTCCGCCGAGAGCATGACCGCGTCGGTGCCGTCCAACACCGCGTTCGCCACGTCCGACACCTCCGCGCGCGTCGGCACCGGGCTGTCGATCATCGATTCCATCATCTGCGTCGCGGTGATGGCGAGCTTGTTGTGCTCGCGCGCGAGGCGGATCATCTTCTTCTGCAGCGCGGGGACCGATGCGTCGCCCACCTCCACCGCCAGGTCGCCGCGCGCCACCATGATGCCGTCGCAGGCGCGCATGATGTCGAGGAGCGCGGTCTCGGTGACGGCTTCCGCGCGCTCGATCTTGGCGATCAGCATCGCCTTGCCGCCGGCCGCGCGCAGCAGCTCCTTCGCCTTGGTCATGTCCGCGCCCGACTTGGGGAACGACACCGCGAGGAAATCCGCCTGCAGCTTGGCCGCGGTGCGCACGTCCTCCATATCCTTCCGCGTCAGCGCCGGAGCGGTCAGCCCGCCGCCCTGCCGGTTAATGCCCTTGTTGTTCGACAGCACGCCGCCGTGGCGCGCGACGGTGTGGACTTCGTCGCCGCGCACCTCGGTCACCTCGAGCACGATCTTGCCGTCGTCCAGCAGCAGCACCGCGCCGGGCTCGACGTCGCGTGGCAGCTCCTTGTAGTCCAGGCCGACCCGCTCGCCGTCGCCCAGCTTGCAGCCAGCGTCGAGGATGAAGCGGCTGCCTGCGGCGAGCGCAATCTTGCCTTCCTTGAACTTGCCGATGCGGATCTTGGGGCCCTGCAGGTCGCACATGATCGCCACCGTGCGTCCAACCTTGCGCCCGATCCTGCGCACCAGGTCGGCGCGCGCTAGATGATCCTCCGCGCTGCCGTGCGAGAAATTGAGGCGCGCCACGTCGACTCCGGCGCGCAGCATCTTCTCGAGCACGGCCGGATCGCTCGAGGCCGGCCCGAGCGTGGCGACGATCTTCGTGCTGCGCAGCATCCCGGTTTCCTCTTCGAACGCCGACCTTATACCAGATCGAATCTGCCGCGCGTGACGGCCCGCTCGCCGAGCGCGGCGCCGTGGGCCGTCAGCCGGAGATCTTCACGCTGTCCGGTTCAGGCGCGCGCTTCCAGCGCCGCCACCGCGGGCAGCGTCTTTCCTTCCAGGAACTCGAGGAACGCGCCGCCGGCGGTCGAGATATAGCCGATCCGGTCGGCGATGCCGAACTTGTTGATCGCGGCCACCGTGTCGCCGCCGCCGGCGATCGAGAACGCCTTCGAGCCGGCGATCGCCAGGGCGATCGTGCGCGTGCCGCCAGCGAAGGGTTCCTTTTCGAATACGCCTACGGGTCCGTTCCACACGATGGTGCCGGCCTGGCCGAGCGCCGCGGCGAGCGCGTTTGCGCTCTCGGGGCCAATGTCGAGGATCATCTCGTCGTCGGCCACCGCGCTAACGAGCTTGGTGACGCCGCGCGCGTCGTCCAGGCTCTTTGCGACGACCACGTCCACCGGCAGCGGCACCCGCGTCGCCGCCATGATGCTCTTCGCCTCGTTCACGAGGGCGGGCTCGGCGAGCGATTTTCCGATGTTCACGCCGGAGGCGAGCAGGAAGGTGTTGGCGATGCCGCCGCCGACAATGAGCTGGTCGACCTTCTTCGCCAGCGCGGCGAGGATCGTGAGCTTGGTGGAGACCTTGGAGCCGGCGACGATCGCCACCAGCGGCCGCGCGGGGCTCGCGAGCGCCTTGCCCAGGGCGTCCAGCTCGGCGGCCATGAGCGGTCCGGCGCAGGCGACCGGCGCGAAGCGCGCCACCCCGTGCGTGGTCGCCTCGGCGCGGTGCGCGGTGCCGAAGGCGTCGTTCACATACACGTCGCACAGCGCGGCGATTCTCTTCGCGAGCGCCTCGTCGTCCTTCTTCTCGCCCTCGTTGACACGGCAGTTTTCGAGCACCGCCAGCTCGCCGGGACGCACCGAAACGCCGTTCACCCAGTCGGGGATGACCTTGATTTCACGATTCAGAAGCGCGCCGAGGCGTTTCGCCACCGGCGCAAGGGAATCCTCCGGCCTGAGCTCGCCCTCCTTGGGGCGGCCGAGGTGCGAGGTGACCATCACCGCCGCGCCCTGCTCGAGCGCGCTGCGAATGCCGGGCAGCGAGGCGCGGATGCGCGTGTCGTCGGACACCTGCCCCGCGTCGTCCAGCGGCACGTTCAGGTCGGCGCGGATCAGCACGCGCTTGCCGCGCAGGTCCGTCTCGCTCATGCGCTTGAAGCGCACGGCGGCTACTTCGCGTTCATCAGCGCCACAGCCGCATCGAGCATGCGGTTGCTGAAGGCCCACTCGTTGTCGTACCAGGAGGTCACCTTCACCAGCGTGCCGCCGCTCACCTTGGTAAGCGTCGAATCGAAGATCGAACTCGCCGGGTTGTGGTTGAAGTCCGAGGACACGAGCGGATCGGCGTTGTACTCGAGGATGCCCTTCAGGTCGCCCGCGGCAGCCTGCTTGACCGCGCTGTTGACCTCGTCGACGGTAGTCGCCTTCTTGGCGACGAAGGTCAGATCGACGATCGAGACGTTGATCGTCGGCACGCGGATCGCGAAGCCGTCGAGCTTGCCGTTAAGGTGCGGCAGCACGAGGCCGACCGCGGCCGCCGCGCCGGTCTTGGTCGGGATCATGTTGTGCGTCGCCGAGCGCGCGCGCCGCAGGTCCTTGTGGTAGACGTCGGTGAGCACCTGGTCGTTGGTGAAGGAGTGCACCGTGGTCATCAGGCCCGAGACCACGCCGATGCGGTCGTCGAGCGCCTTGACGAGCGGCGCGAGGCAGTTGGTGGTGCACGAGGCGTTCGAGATGACGGTGTCGGAAGCCTTGAGCGCCTTGTCGTTCACGCCCATCACGATGGTGCGGTCGACGTCCTTCTCGCCCGGCGCCGAGATGATGACTTTCTTCGCCCCGGCCTGCAGGTGCGCGCTCGTCTTCGCCTTGCTGGTGAACAGGCCCGTGCACTCGAGCACCACGTCGACGCCCAAGTCCTTCCAGGGGAGCTTGGCCGGGTCGCGCTCGGCCAGCACCCTGATGCGCTCGCCGTTCACCACCAGCGCATCGCCGTCGACCTGCACGCTGCCGGGAAAGGGCCCGTGCGCCGTGTCGTACTTGAGCAGGTGCGCGTTGGTCTTCGCGTCGCCGAGGTCGTTCAGCGCGACGAATTGCAGGCCCTGCTTCTTCGAGCCCTCGTAATGCGCGCGCAGGATGTTGCGCCCGATGCGGCCGAAGCCGTTGATCGCGATCTTGATTGCCATGACGACTCCTAGATGACGGACTTCACTGCCTGAACCACCTTCTCGGCGGTGAACCCGAAGTGCTTGAACAGTTCGGGCGCGGGGGCCGACTCGCCGAAGCGGTCGATGCCGACCACGGCTCCCTCGGGGCCGACGTACTTGCGCCAGAAGGCGGTCACGCCCGCCTCTACCGCGACGCGCGGCACGCCGCGCGGCAGCACGGCGTCGCGGTACGAGGGCTCCTGCCGATCGAACACAGTGCTCGAGGGCATCGACACCACGCGCACGCCGATGCCCTCCGCCGCGAGCAGCCTCTGCGCAGCGAGCGCGAGCGGCACTTCCGACCCGGTGGCGATGATCACCGCGCGTGGCAGGCCGGAGCCGTCCCCGAGCAGGTAGCCGCCGCGCCGCACGTTGGCAAGCGTCGCGGCGTCGCGCTTCGTGAACGCGACGTTCTGGCGCGAGAACAGCAGCGCCGTCGGCCCGTTCGCGCGCTCGAGCGCCGCGCTCCAGGCGATCGCGCTCTCGACCGTGTCGCAGGGACGCCACACGTCCATGTTCGGAATCAGCCGCAGGCTCGCGGCGTGCTCGATCGGCTGGTGCGTCGGGCCGTCCTCGCCCAGCCCGATCGAATCGTGCGTGAACACGTACACCACGCGGATGCGCATCAGCGCCGCCATGCGCAGCGCGTTGCGCGCGTAATCCGAGAACACGAGGAAGGTGCCGCCGTAGGGAATGAAGCCGCCGTGCAGCGCGACCCCGTTCATCACCGCGCACATGCCGAACTCGCGCACGCCGTAGAAGAGATAGTTGCCGCCGTCGTCGCGGCCGATGACGCGCGAGGCCTTGACCATGGTGAGGTTCGAGCCGGTCAGGTCGGCCGAGCCGGCCAGCAGCTCGGGCAGCGCGGGCTTCAGGTACTCGAGCACGTTCTGCGAGGCCTTGCGCGTGGCGAGCGTCTCGGCCTTGGCGTCGGTCTCGCGCACCATCGCTTCGATGCGCGCGGCGAAGTCCTGCGGCAGCTCGCCAGCCGTGCGGCGGCGAAAGTCCGCCGCGAGCTCGGGGTGCGCGCTCTCGTAGGCGGCGAACATCTTCGCCCAACGCCGCTCGGCGCGCTTGCCGGCCGCGTGCGCATCCCAGGCCGCGTACACGTGCTGCGGGATCTCGAACGGCCTGTAGGGCCAGCCGATCGCCGTGCGCGTCGCCGCGACCTCGTCCGCGCCGAGCGGCGCGCCGTGCGCGGCGCCGGTGTTCGCCTTGTGCGGCGCGCCCTTGGCGATGACGGTCTTGCAGCAGATGAGCGTGGGCCGTGCGCGCTCGCGCCTGGCCTTGCGGATCGCGCGGTCGAGCGCCGCCACGTCGTGCCCGTCGACGTTCGCGATCACTTGCCAGCCGTAGGCGGCGAAGCGCTTGGGCACGTCGTCGGTGTACCACTGACCGATGTGGCCCTTCTCCGAGTCGATCGAGATGCCGTTGTCGTCGTAGAACGCGATCAGCTTTCCGAGGCCGAGCGTGCCGGCGAGCGAGCAGGCCTCGTGCGAGACGCCCTCCATCATGCAGCCGTCGCCGAGGAACACGTAGGTGTGGTGGTCGACGACGTCGAAGCCGGGGCGGTTGAAGTGAGTGGCGAGCAGCTTCTCGGCGAGCGCCATGCCGACCGCGTTCGAGACGCCCTGGCCGAGCGGCCCCGTGGTCGTCTCGACACCGGGCGCGCAGCCGTACTCCGGGTGCCCGGGCGTTTTCGAGCCGAGCTGGCGGAAGCGGCGCAGCTCGTCGATCGGCAGGTCGTAGCCGGTCAGATGCAGCAGCCCGTACAGCAGCATTGAGCCGTGGCCGTTGGAGAGCACGAAGCGGTCGCGGTTCGCCCAGTGCGGGTTGCCGGGGTTGTGTCGCAGGTGTCCGCGCCACAGCGCCACCGCGATCTCGGCCATGCCCATCGGCATGCCCGGGTGGCCCGAGTTCGCCGCCTGCACCGCGTCCATGGCGAGCGCGCGCAGCGCGTTCGCCATGTCGCGCTCGATAGGATCGCGGTAGTTGATGCCGGGGGCGGCCACGGCCGGCGTGGTCGGGATGTTCATGCGGGGAAGCGAATTATGCCTCAGGCCGCGGCGCGCGTGAGCGCGGCCGGTCTCGCATAGCGCAGCGCCATGCGCTCGAGCGGCTCGGGACGGATGCGCGCCGCCTGTCCCGAGCAGCCGAAGGCCTCGAAGCGCTGCTTGCACAGCGCGCGCGCCGCGCGCGTCGCCTCCTTGAGGAACTTGCGCGGATCGAATTCCGAGGGATCCTCGGCCATGGCGCGGCGCATCGCCCCGGTCATCGCCAGGCGGATGTCGGTGTCGATGTTGATCTTGCGCACGCCGTGGCGGATGCCCTCCTGGATCGCCTCCACCGGAACCCCGTAGGTCTCCTTGATCCTGCCGCCGTTCTCGCGAATGACCTCGAGCCACTCCTGCGGCACCGACGACGAGCCGTGCATCACCAGGTGCGTTTGCGGTATCGCGGCATGGATTTCCTTGATGCGGTCGATCGCGAGCACGTCGCCGGTGGGCTTCTTGGTGAACTTGTAGGCGCCGTGCGACGTGCCGATCGCCACCGCGAGCGCGTCGACCTGCGTCTGCGCGACGAAATCCTCGGCCTGCTTCGGATCGGTGAGCAGCTGCTCGCGCGCGAGCTTGCCTTCGGCGCCGACGCCGTCCTCCTTGCCCGCAGTGCCGGTCTCGAGCGAGCCCAGGCAGCCCAGCTCGCCCTCGACCGACACGCCCACCGCGTGCGCCATCTCGACGGCGCGCCGCGTGACCTCGACGTTGTACGCGTAGCTCGCCGGCGTCTTCATGTCCTCGAGCAGCGAGCCGTCCATCATCACGCTGGTGAAGCCGGAGCGGATCGCCGCCTGGCACACCGCCGGGCTCGCGCCGTGGTCCTGGTGCAGTACCACCGGAATGTGCGGGTAGGACTCGACCGCCGCCTCGACCATCCTGCGCAGGAACGCCTCGCCGGCATACTTGCGCGCCCCGGCCGAGGCCTGCAGGATCACCGGGCTCGCGGTCTCGTCGGCCGCCTGCATGATCGCCTGGATCTGCTCCAGGTTGTTGATGTTGAAGGCGGGCACGCCGTAGCCGTGCTCGGCCGCGTGGTCGAGCAGCTGCCTGAGAGATATCAACGCCATGTTTCCTCCTCCGGTAAGTAATTCGGCCCGGGCTAGCGCTCGAGCGCCTGCTTGCGGCGGTCCATCAGCCGCCAGATCATCGGCGTGAAGATGAGCTGCATCGCGAGGTCGATCTTGCCCCCCGGGCAAACGATGGTGTTGGGACGCGACATGAACGAGTCGTGCACCATGGAAAGCAGGTACGGGAAGTCGATGCCGCGGGGATTCGCGAAGCGGATCACGAGCAGGCTCTCGTCGGCTGTCGGGATGTGGCGCGCGATGAACGGGTTCGAGGTGTCGACCACCGGCACGCGCTGGAAATTGATGTGCGTGCGCGAGAACTGCGGGATGATGTAGTGCACGTAGTCTTCCATGCGCCGCAGGATGGTGTCGGTCACCGCTTCGGTCGAGTAGCCGCGCGTTGCGCGGTCGCGGTGCAGCTTCTGGATCCACTCGAGGTTGATCACCGGCACCACGCCGATCAGCAGGTCGACCTGCGCCGCGACGTCGACGCCGCCGTGCGCCACCGCGCCGTGCAGTCCCTCGTAGAACAGCATGTCGGTGCCCTCGGGCAGGGGCTCCCATGCCGTGAAGGTGCCCGGCTTCTGCTTGTACGGCGCCGCCTCCGCGTCGTTGTGCAGGTACTTGCGCGTGCGTCCCGTGCCGTTTTGCGCGTAGTCGCGGAACAGCTGCTCGAGCTCGGCGAACAGGTTCGCATCGGGGCCGAAGTGGCTGAAGTGGTGGTTGCCGTGCGCGAGCTCCTCGGCCATCTTGACCTTCATCTGCTCGCGGTCGTAGCGGTGGAATGCGTCGCCCTCGACGAACGCGGCCTTGACGTTCTCGCGATAGAAGATCTGCTCGAAGGTCTTGGACACCGAGGTGGTGCCGGCGCCCGAGGAGCCGGTGATCGCGATGATCGGATGCTTGACCGACATGCCCGTCCTTTCTAGAGCTCGGCGGAGGCGCGGAACAGGCCGCGCGTGCCGAACAGCGGCGCGTCGAAGTCGCGCTGGTTGCGGTCGCGGTAGTACTGCTCGAGCCGCTCGACCTCGCGGCGCGA
>DASPRX010000235.1:0-2469 GCA_035624235.1 Burkholderiales bacterium
GGCCTGGGGCGCACCGGCAAGTGGTTCGTCTACCAGCACGCGGGGATCGTCCCGGAGGTCGTGCCGCTCGCCAAGGGCCTGGGCTCGGGCGTGCCGGTGGGCGCTTGCGTGACGGGCGGGCGCGCCGCAGGCGTACTCAAGCCCGGCAACCACGGCTCGACCTTCGGCGGCAACCCGCTCGCCTGCACGGCGGTGGTCGCCACCCTCGATGCGATCCGCGAGGAGGGGTTGCTCGCGAACGCGGCGCAGGTCGGCCGGCTGATGCGCGCAGAGCTCGCGGCGGCCCTCGGCGGAGTGCCGGGCGTCGTCGAGATCCGCGGCATGGGCCTCATGATCGGCGTGCAGCTCGACCGCCCCTGCGGCGAGCTGGCGCGCGCGGCGCTCGAGGCCGGCCTGGTGATAAACGTGACCGCCGACAGCGTCGTGCGCATGCTGCCCCCGCTCATCATGAGCGAGGCCGAGGGGCGCGAGGCGGTCGCGCGCCTCGCGCCGCTCGTCAAGGCCTTCCTCGCGCGCGAGGCAGCTCCGCAGGCCGCCGCAGCGCGCTGACCGCGACGCCATGGGCGTGCGCCACTACCTGCAGTTCAAGGATCTCGCGCTCGAGGAGTACGAGCACGTGTTCGCGCGCACGCGCTGGATCAAGGATCGTTTCAAGCGCTACGAGCGCTATTGGCCGCTCGAGGACCGCACGCTGGCGATGATCTTCGAGAAGCAGTCCACGCGCACGCGGCTGTCGTTCGAGGCCGGCATGCACCAGCTCGGCGGCGCGGCGATCTTCCTCAGCACGCGCGATTCGCAGCTCGGCCGCGGCGAGCCGGTGGAGGACGCCGCCCAGGTCATCTCCCGCATGTGCGACATCGTCATGATCAGGACCTTCGAGCAGGAGATCCTCGAGCGCTTTGCGCGCCATTCGCGCGTCCCGGTGATCAACGGGCTGACGAACGAATATCACCCCTGCCAGATCCTCGCCGACATCTACACCTTCATCGAGCAGCGCGGTTCGATCCGGGGGCGCACCATCGCCTGGATCGGCGACTCGAACAACGTATGCAACACATGGCTGCAGGCCGCCGAGGTATTCGGCTTCAACGTGCACGTCTCGACGCCGCCGGGCTACGAGGTCGAGCCCGAGCGCGCGGGGCTGTACGGCACCGACAACTACGAGGAGTTCCGCGACCCGATGGCCGCGGCGCGCGGCGCGGACCTGGTCACCACCGACGTCTGGACGAGCATGGGCATGGAGTCCGAGGACGAAGAACGCAAGCGCGACTTCCAGGACTGGCAGGTCGACCCGGAGATGATGCGCGCCGCCAAGCCGCAGGCGCTGTTCATGCACTGCCTGCCCGCCCACCGCGGCGAGGAGGTGGCCGCAGAGGTGATCGACGGACCGCAGAGCGCGGTGTGGGACGAGGCCGAAAACCGCCTGCACACGCAGAAGGCGCTCATGGAATTCCTGTTACTGGGCAAAGTGAAAGAGTGATGGCCAAGCAAGGCAAGCAGCGCGTCAGAAAGGTGGTGCTCGCCTATTCCGGCGGGCTCGATACCTCGGTGATCCTCAAGTGGCTGCAGGACGAGTACGGCTGCGAGGTAGTGACGTTCACGGCCGACATCGGCCAGGGCGAGGAGCTCGCACCTGCGCGGCGCAAGGCGAAGCGGCTCGGCGTGAAGAGCATCTTCGTGGAGGACCTGCGCGAGGAGTTCGTGCGCGACTTCGTCTATCCGATGTTCCGCGCCAACGCGGTGTACGAAGGCGAGTACCTGCTCGGCACCTCGATCGCGCGGCCCCTGATCGCCAAGCGTCTGGTCGAGGTTGCGCGCCGCACCGGTGCGGACGCGATCTCGCATGGCGCCACCGGCAAGGGCAACGACCAGGTGCGCTTCGAGCTCGGCGCCTACGCGCTGATGCCGGACGTGCGCATCATCGCGCCGTGGCGCGAGTGGGACCTGCTGTCGCGCGAGAAGCTGCTCGACTACGCCGACCGGCACGGCATTCCGGTCGATTTCAAGAAGCGCAAAGGGGGCGCACCGTACTCGATGGACGCGAACCTGCTGCACATCTCCTACGAGGGCGGCGTGCTCGAGGACCCGGACTTCGAGCCCGAGGAGTCGATGTGGCGCATCACCGTGTCGCCCGAGAAGGCGCCCAACAGGCCGGAGCACGTCGAGCTGGAATACCGGCGCGGCGACATCGTCGCCGTGAACGGCCGCAAGATGACTCCAGCGCAGGTGCTCGCCGGGCTGAACGCGATCGGCGGCCGGCACGGCGTGGGCCGGCTGGACATGGTCGAGAACCGTTACGTCGGCATGAAGAGCCGCGGCTGCTACGAGACGCCCGGCGGCACCATCATGCTCAAGGCGCACCGCGCGATCGAGTCGATCACGCTCGACCGCGAGGTGCTGGCGCTCAAGGACGACCTGATGCCGCGCTACGCACGCATGATCTACAACGGCTACTGGTTCAGCCCGGAG
>DASPRX010000222.1:0-4448 GCA_035624235.1 Burkholderiales bacterium
GGCAGCCGCCGAGATTGTTCACGCCGATGACGAAGAAGCGGCGCGTGTCGAGCGGCTTGCCCGGGCCGACCATGTTGTCCCACCAGCCGACGTCGTCCGGCCGCCCGGCGTAATAGCCGGCGACGTGGTGCGAGGCGTTCAGCGCGTGGCACACGAGCACCGCGTTCGAGCGCGCTGCGTTCAGCTCGCCGTAGGTCTCGTAAGCGAGCTCGAAGTACGGAAGCTGCGCCCCTCCGCGCAGACGGATCGGCTCGTCGAAGCGCGCCTTCTGCGCCACGACCGGGCCGACCGAGGAGGGATCAAGCGGAGCGTTCAAGAGCGTCTCTTTAGCGGTATTTGTAGGGCGCCCGCAATCTGAACATCAAATCGGCGCCGCCGAGGATTATAGCCGAGCGCGCGTCGTTCTCAATCGGCCGCCTTGGCCGCGCCGCTGGCGATGAGCGCCTCGATCGCGCGGTCGTCCAATCCCGCCTCGGCGAGCAGCTCGCGCGTGTGCTCGCCGAAGCGCGGCGCATGGCGCCGGTATTCGGGCGCGGTCGCGGACCACTCCGATGGCACGGCCATAGACCGAATGCGCCCCTCGCTCGGATGCTCGACGACGGCGAAGTAGCCGATCGCCGCGAGATGCGGGTCGTGCACGATGTCGGAGAGGCTGTTCATGCGCTGCACGGGGATGTCGGCCGCCTCGAGCGCCGCGATCCAGTCCTCGGTGCCGCGCTTTTTCATCTCCTCGTCGACCAACGCGTAGGCGACGTCGAAATTGCGGCTTCTAGCCTCCTGGCTGCGGAACGCCTCCGAGTCGATCAACTCGGGCTTGCCGACGAGCGCGAGAAACGCGCGCCACTGCTTGTCGTTGTAGATCAGCGCGCATACGTAGCCGTCGGCAGTGCGGTAAGGGCGGCGGTCTCTGGCGAGCATTCTGGCGTACCCGAGCTCGCCCGCCTCGGGCTCGAAGGTGTAGCCGCCCAGATGCTCGCCGAGCACGGTCTGCAGCAGGCTCTCGAACATCGGCACATCGACGCGCTGCCCGGCGCCGGTCTTCTCGCGCGCGTAGAGCGCTGCGCACACGGCGTTGACGATGTGCAGCCCGGCGGTGCGGTCGGCGATGATCACCGGCGCGTAGCGCGGCACATCGGCGCCCTGCGTCTTCAGCAGCCAGGGGATGCCGGCCGCCCCCTGGATCAGGTCGTCGTAGGCGGCCCTGGCGGCGTACGGCCCGCGCTGGCTGTACCCGAAGCCGCCGACGTAGATGATGCGCGGGTTGACCGCGCGCAGGTCCTCGTAGGCCAGCCGCAGGCGCGCCATCGCCTGCGGGCGGATGTTGTAGACGAGGACGTCCGCGCTGCGCGCCAGCGCGAGCAGCGCGTCGCGCGCGGCTTCCTGCTTCAGGTCGAGCGCGATCGCGCGCTTGTTGCGGTTGGCATTCAGGAAGATGTGCCCCATGCCCCGGTGCCGCGCCGGCCAGGCGTAGCGCATGACGTCGCCCTCGGGCGGCTCGACCTTGATCACGTCGGCCCCCAGGTCGGCCAGGATCTGCGTGGCATAGGGACCCATCACCACCGTGGTGAGGTCGAGCACGCGCACGCCGTCCAGCGGCCCGGCCATGCGTCGTCAGGCGTTCAGCCTTGCGAGCAGCGCGCGCGTGCGCGCCGGGTCCACGCTGCGCAGCACGCGCTGCACCAGCGGCCGCAGCTCGCCGAGGTTGGTGCGCAGGATGCGCTCTTTTATGGCGAGCAGCTGCGCCGGGTGCATCGAGAAGTTGCGCAGGCCCATGCCGAGCAGAAGGCGCGTGAGCTGCAGGTCTCCGGCCATCTCGCCGCACACGGCGACCGGCACACCGGCGCGTCCCGCGGTGCGTATCGTATGCGCCACCAGATGCAGCACCGCGGGATGCAGCGGGTCGTACAGGTGGGCGACCGAGTCGTCGGTGCGGTCGATCGCGAGCGTGTACTGGATGAGGTCGTTCGTGCCGAGCGAGAGGAAATTCAGCCGCCGGAGGAACATGGGCAGCGCGAGCGCGGCGGCCGGGATCTCGATCATGCCGCCGACCTCGAGCGCGCGGTCGTAGGGAATCCCCTTCTCGTCGAGCTGATGCTTCGCCTGCTTGACGAAGGCGAGCGCTTGCTCGATCTCGTGGCCGTGCGCGACCATCGGCAGCAGGACGCGCACGCGCCCGTAGTGCGAGGCGCGCAGGATCGCCCTGATCTGCGTCAGGAACATCTGCGGCTCGGCGAGGCAGAAGCGGATCGCGCGCAGGCCGAGAGCGGGGTTGGGCATCACATGGCCGTTTCCGGACAGCGTCTTGTCGGCGCCGATGTCCAGCGTGCGCAGCACGACCGGCCTGCGTTCGAGCGCCGCGGCGACCTCGCGATAGGCCTCGAACTGCTCGTCCTCCGAAGGCAGGTCCTTGCGGTTCATGAACAGGAACTCGGTGCGGAACAACCCGATGCCCTCCGCGCCGGCCTCGAGCGCCTGCGCCACGTCCTGCGGCAGCTCGATGTTGGCGTACAGCTCGACCGGCTCGGCGTCCAGCGTCGCGGCGGGCGTCGACTTGAGCCGGCGCAGCTTCTTGCGCTCGAGCTCGATCTGCGATTGCCGCAGCTGGTATTCGGCCAGCACGATCGGATCCGGGTCGACCACCAGCACGCCCTGCGCGCCGTCCACGATGAGCAGCTCGCCTTCGCGAATCGTCTGGCGCGCCTCGTGCAGGCCGACGATGGCCGGGATGTTGAGGCTGCGCGCAAGGATCGCGGTATGCGAGGTGACGCCGCCCGCGTCGGTGACGAAGCCGCCGAACTGATGTCGCTTGAACAGGATCATGTCGGCGGGCGACAGGTCGTGCGCCACGACGATCAGGTTGCGCTCCTCGGCGCTGCGCGGCTCGGCGAGCGTCTGGCCACCCATCAGCGCCTTCAGCACGCGCTCGACCACCTGGCGAACGTCGGCCTTGCGCTCGCGCAGGTACGGGTCGTCGATCTCTTCGAACTGCGCCGTCAGCCTGTCCATCTGCTGCACCAGCGCCCACTCGGAGTTGCAGCGCCGCTCGCGCACCAGCTCGAGCGGCGCGAGCGACAGCGACGGGTCCTCGAGGATCATGCGGTGCAGGTTGACGAAGGCCCCGAACTCCGCCGGAGAATCCGGCGGGATCTGCGCCTCGAGCGCCCGCAGATCTTCCTTGACGCTGGCGATCGCGGCGTCGAAGCGCGCAATCTCGGCTTCGACCGACTCTTCCGGTATCTCGTAGTGCGCCACCTCGAGGCGCGCGCTCGACACGAGGTGCGCGTGACCGATGATGATGCCGCCCGAGACGCTCGAGCCGTGCAGGACGAAGTTCATTCGTCCTCGCCGAACTTGTCGGCGATCAGATTGCAGATCGCGTCCAGCGCGGCCTGCGCGTCGTCGCCCTCGGCCTCGACGACGACCGAGCTGCCCTTGCCCGCCGCCAGCATCATCACGCCCATGATGCTCTTCGCGTTCACCCGTCGCCCGTTGCGCGACAGCCAGACCTCGCTTTTGAAGCCGCTCGCGATCTGCGTCAGCTTGGCCGAGGCGCGCGCATGCAGGCCGAGTTTGTTGACGATCGTCGTCTCAACGCTTGCCATTGCAGCGGTCGGTGTTCACGTTCACGACGCCCTCGCGGCCGCCCGAGAGCGCCTTGTCCACCACCGTGGCGAGCGGCTCGTTGCGGTAGGTCAGCACGCGCACGAGCATGGGCAGGTTTACCCCCGCGACGCCCGCCACGCGCCCGCGCTCGAGCAGCCGCAGTGCGATGTTGCCCGGCGTCGCGCCGTAGATGTCGCTCAGCACGAGGACGCCCATTCCGCTATCGAGCTCTTTCACAAGCTCCTGCGCGCGCGGCAGCACCACCTCCGGGTCGTCGTCGACGGCGACGCCGAGATGGCGTACCGCCTGGGGACGCGTGCCCAGCACGTGGCTTGCCGCGTGGATGAGCGCATCGCCGAGCGTGCCGTGCGAAATGATGAGTATCCCGATCACGCGCGCAGCTTCGCCTCGAGCGCCTCGATGTACATTCCCGGCACGTCGAAGCCGGTCTGGTCCCGGATCTCGCGAAAGCAGGTCGGGCTGGTGACGTTTACCTCGGTGAGCCAATCGCCGATCACGTCCAGGCCGACGAATAGCAGCCCGCGCGCCGCGAGCGTAGGCCCGAGCGCCTCGGCGATCTCGCGGTCGCGCGCGCTAAGCGCGCGCGCCTCGCCGCGCGCGCCCGCCGCGAGGTTGCCGCGCGATTCGCCGGCCTTGGGAATGCGCGCCAGGCAGTAGGGCACCACCTTGCCGTCTATGATGATCACGCGCTTGTCGCCGTCGACGATCTCGGGGATGTAGCGCTGCGCCATCACGCTGCGCCTGCCGCCCTGCGCCATGATCTCGACGATCACGTTGCGGTTCGGGTCGCCCGCGCGCACGCGGAAGATGTTCTCGCCGCCCAT
>DASPRX010000123.1:0-19967 GCA_035624235.1 Burkholderiales bacterium
ACGCCCGGCGGCACCATCATGCTCAAGGCGCACCGCGCGATCGAGTCGATCACGCTCGACCGCGAGGTGCTGGCGCTCAAGGACGACCTGATGCCGCGCTACGCACGCATGATCTACAACGGCTACTGGTTCAGCCCGGAGCGCAGGCTGCTGCAGGGGCTGATCGACGCCTCGCAGGCGAACGTCAACGGCACGGTCCGCCTCAAGCTGTACAAGGGCACGGTGCTGATCACCGGGCGCAGCTCGAAGGACTCGCTGTTCGATCCGTCGATCGCCACCTTCGAGGACGACAGGGGCGCCTACAACCAGGCGGACGCGGCCGGATTCATCCGCCTGAACGCGCTGCGCCTGCGCATCGCAGCCCGGCTCGGCAGGAAGCGCCGCTGAGCATGCGCGCCTGGCTCGCCGCCCTGCTGCTCGCCGCTGCGCCGGCGTGGGCGGCGCCGTTCGCGGTGCAGCTCGGCAGCGTGCGTCTCGGGCTCGATGCCCCGCCCGGCTTCGCGGACACCGCCTTCACCGGCTCGCCGCGCCTACAGGAGCTGGGCGAGTCGCTCACTTCCGCTTCGAACAAGATCCTGCTCTTCGCGATCAGCGACGGCGACCTGCGCGCCTTTTCGCAGGGCGACACGCCGCAGTATCGCCGCTACATGATCGTGGTCACGCCGCGCGACCTGATGGAGCAGCAGGTATCGACCTCGCAGTTCGCACAGTTCGTCACCGACGCCTTGAGCGGCCTGGGGCCGGCCGCGCCGGACGAGAACTACCCGGCTTACCTCGACGCCCAGCCGCCCGGCCAGGCCGCACTGCTCGCCGAACTGCACCGCAGCACCACCTTGGTATCGGTGCTGCAGGGCACGCGCCTGCCGCCCGTGCGCCAGCCGGGCATGATCGAGCGGCTGTTCGACAAGAAAGAACCCCCGCGCTACGCCATCTCGACGACTACTCTGCTGCTGCTCAAGGGCAAGGCCCTGAGCCTGTCGGTGTTCAGCGGCTACGATTCGGCCGAGGACATCGCCTGGATCAAGGCCACCACTCGGCGCTGGGTCGCAGACCTCGAGCGCCTGAACCGCAACTAGACCGGAGCCCGGCATGCCTTCTTTCGACATCGTCTCGCAGGTGGACAAGCAGGAAGTAAAGAACGCGCTCGAGCAGGCGAACCGGGAGATCTCGAACCGCTTCGACTTCAAGGGCTCGGATGCGCGCATCGAGCAGAACGAGCTTCAGCTCACGGCGTTCGCCGACGACGAGTTCAAGCTCGGACAGGTACTGGACGTGCTGCGCACGCGCATGACCAAGCGCAACATCGACATACGCTGCCTGGAGCCCGGCGCGCTGGAGAAGATCTCGGGCGACAAGGTCAAGCGCGCGCTGACGGTCAAGATCGGGATCGCTCAGGAGAAGGCGAAGTCGATTGTCAAGCTGATCAAGGACTCGAAGCTCAAGCTGCAGGCATCGATTCAGGGCGACGCGCTGCGCGTCGCCGGCGCCAAGAAGGACGAGTTGCAGGCGGCGATTCAGCTGGTGCGCGCCAAGGTCACCGACCAGCCGCTGCAGTTCGTCAACTTCCGCGACTGAGGCGGGCGCTCCAGCGCTCGTAGATCAGGTCCGCCACGTCTTGCAGCGCCGCACTGCGCTGCTCGAGCCCGCTCAGGATCATCTCGGGCCGCTGCACGCCCGGGCTCGCCGCGCTTGCCTCGATCTCCGCGCGCCCGAGCTCGCACCAGCTGCGCACCATCTCGGAAGTCATCTCGACGTGGCACTGCAGGCCGAAATGCTTGCCGAGCGCGAAGCCCTGGTTTGCGCACAGCGCGTTGCCGAGCACGCGCGTCGCGCCCGGCGGAATGGTGAAGGTTTCGCCGTGCCAGTGGAAGGCCTCGAAGGCCTGCCGCTCGCCGAACCATTCGCGCGCCACGGCGTTGTCCGCCACCTCCACCCTGCCCCAGCCGATCTCCTTCGCCGCGGCCGGGCCGACGCTGCCGCCGAACGCCTTGACGATCAGCTGGCCGCCCAGGCAATGGCCGAGCACGGGGGCATCGCGGCGCACGGCGTCGCGAATCAGCTCGACGACGCGCGCGATCCAGGGCAGATCGTCGTTCACGCTCATCGGACCGCCCATCAGCGCGATCGCGCTGAAGCGCGCGGCATTCTTCGGCACCGCGTCGCCCGCATCGATCGCCACCAGCCGCCAGGGGATCGAGCGCGCATCGAGGAAGCTGGCAAAATGTCCTGGCCCTTCGCTCGCGGCGTGCCTCAGAATGGCGACGGGTTTCATATCGGGGAAAACATGAAGAGCGCTTGTCGTCGCGCTTATTGTATTGGGCTCGTCGGCCTGCTCCTAGCGCTGCCCGCGCATGCGACCGACGTCACCCTGGTCGGCGTGTTCCCCGGCAAGGCGGCGGTGCTGCAGATCGACGGTGGCCGTCCGACCACCGTGCACGTCGGCCGCAGCGCGCAGGGCGTGAGCGTGCTCGAGGCGGATGAGAAGCAGGCGCTCGTCGAGATCGGCGGCAAGCGCCTCACGCTGCTCCTCGGACAGTACGCCAGCAGCTCGCTCTCGGGCGACCGCGAGAGAACCACGCTCGCCGCCGACACGCGCGGCCACTTCTTCGCCGACGGCAGCATAGACGGCGGTCCGGTGAGGTTCCTCATCGACACCGGCGCATCGCTGGTGGCGCTGCCGGCGCGCGACGCCAACCGCCTGGGTATCGACTACCGCAATGGCCCGCGCGGCATCATCCAGACGGCGGGCGGCAACGCGATCGCCTACCGTGTGAAGTTCGACCAAGTGAAGGTCGGCGGCATCGAGCTCACCAACGTCGACGGCGTGGTGCTCGAGCAGGGCCTGGACATCGCGCTGCTCGGCATGAGCTTCCTGAACCGGGTCGAGATGCAGCGCGACGGCCAATCGATGGTCCTCGTGCGCCGCTACTAGCAGGCGCTATTTGCCCGGCACCAGCGGCACGAAGCGCACCGGCAGCACGTCGCGGCGGTCGAAGCCGCCGTCGGCGCGCCGCGTGATGACCGCCAGCTCCTGCACGCCCCACTGGCCGCCGACCGGGATGACCATCTTGGCGCCGGGCTTCAGCTGCTCGACGAGCGCGGGCGGCACACGCGGCGCCGCCGCGGTGACGACGATGCCGTCGAAGGGTCCCTTGTCCGGCCAGCCGGCGTAGCCGTCGCCGATGCGCACCTCGATATTGCGGTAGCCGAGCTCGGCCAGGCGCGCCTGCGCGGTGCGCGCAAGCGAAGGCACGATCTCGATCGAGTACACCTGCCTGACGATCTCGGCCAGCACCGCCGCCTGGTAGCCCGAGCCGGTGCCGACCTCGAGCACCACCTGCCCGGGCTTCGGATCGATCAGGTCGGTCGACAGCGCGACGATGTAGGGCTGCGAGATCGTCTGCCCTTCGCCGATCGGCAGCGGATGGTTACGATAGGCCTCGCGCGCGACCTCCGGCGGAACTAGGCGATGGCGCTCCACCTTTCCGAGCGCAGCGCGCACCGCGGGCGACATCGCGGCGAGCCCTGTCTCGCCCCGCGTCTCCGCGTACATTGCGTCGATCTCGGCGACCATGTGCGCCCGTCGGGCGGCGAAATCGGTTTGTGCGTCGCTGGCGGTCATGCCGGAGAGGGCAAGCACTGCAGCGAACGTCGCGCGCCACCGAGGGGGCACCACGCGCCTCTCAATGCTTGCGCGTCTTGTCCTTCTCGATCAGAGCGTAGGCGCTATGGTTGTGGATCGACTCGAAGTTCTCCGATTCGACCACGTAGGCCTCGATACGCTCGTCGAGGTTGAGCACCGCGGCGACGTCGCGCACCATGTCCTCGACGAACCTCGGGTTGTCGTAGGCGCGCTCGGTGACGAACTTCTCGTCGGGGCGCTTGAGCAGGCCGTACAGCTCGCTCGAGGCCTGCTTTTCCACCAGGTCGACGATCTCCTCGATCCAGACGAAGGCGTTCAGGCGCGCGCTCACGGTGACGTGCGAGCGCTGGTTGTGCGCGCCGCGTTCGGAGATCTTCTTCGAGCAGGGACAAAGGCTCGTGACCGGCACCTGCACCTTCATGGTGAAAGTCTGCTTGCCGCGCGCGATCTCGCCCCTGAAGCTGACCTCGTAGTCCATCAGGCTCTTGACGCGCGATACCGGCGCGGCCTTCTCGATGAAGTACGGGAAGCTCATCTCGATCAGGCCTTCCTCGGCCTCCAGCCGCTCGACCATCTCGTTTAGCATGCGCTGGAAAGTCTCGACGGTGATCTCGCGCTCGTGCGCCTCGAGGATCTCGACGAAGCGCGACATGTGCGTGCCCTTGAAATGATGCGGCAGGCCGACGTACATGTTGAACGTCGCCACGGTGTGCTGCACCCCGCCCGAGCGCTCCTGGATGCGCATCGGGTGCCGGATCGCCTTGACCCCGACCCGGTCGATGGCGAGCTTGCGCGTGTCGGCGCTCGCCTGGACGTCGGGGATGTTATACAGGTCCCTGGACTTCATGCCGGCCATTCTACACCCGAGTGATTTACTCGGGTATTACGGCGCGCACCGATTTCGCTATTCCGGCTGCGTCCAGTCCGACCGAGGCGAGCAGCGCGGCAGGGTCGCCGTGGTCGATGAAGCGGTCCGGCAATCCGAGCAGCAGCACGCGGGGCTCGAGCCCCATGTCCGCCAGCGCCTCGCACACGGCGCCGCCGGCGCCGCCCATCACCGCATGTTCCTCGATCGTCACAAGCAGCTCGTGCGTCTCGGCCAGCCGCCGCACGAGCTCGCGGTCAAGCGGCTTGACGAAGCGCATGTTGGCGACCGTGGCGTCGAGCTCGGCGGCCGCTTCGAGCGCCGGCCGCAGCATGGCGCCGAAGGCGAGCAGCGCAATGCGCCGCCCCTCGCGGTGCAGCTCGCCGCGGCCCACCGGCAGCGCCTGCATCGCCTTCGCCGGCGCGACGCCCGGCCCGCTGCCGCGCGGATAGCGCACCGCAGCCGGACCGTCGAGCGTGAACGCGGTGTAGAGCATCTGGCGGCACTCGTTCTCGTCGGCCGGCGCCATCACCGTCAGGTTCGGCACCGTGCGCAGGAACGCGTAGTCGAAGGCGCCGTTGTGTGTGGCGCCGTCGCCGCCCACCAGCCCGGCGCGGTCGAGCGCGAACACCACCGGCAGGTCCTGGATCGCCACGTCGTGGATCATCTGGTCGTAGCCGCGCTGCAGGAAGGTCGAGTAGATCGCCACCACCGGCTTCGCGCCCTCGCAGGCGAGCCCGGCGGCGAAAGTCACCGCGTGCTGCTCGGCGATGCCCACGTCGAAATAGCGTCCGGGAAACTTCTCCGAGAACTCCACCATGCCCGAGCCTTCGCGCATCGCCGGCGTGATCGCGACCAGCCGGGGATCGAGCTCCGCCATATCGCACAACCAGTCGCCGAAGATCTGGCTGTAGGTCGCGCGCCCGCCGGAGGTCTTCTTCAGGCCGAGGGCGGGATCGAACTTGCCGGGGCCGTGGTAGGCGATCGGGTCCTCCTCGGCGAGCTTGTAGCCCTGCCCCTTGCGCGTCACGACGTGCAGGAACTGCGGCCCCTTGAGCTTCTTGATGTTGGCGAGCGTCGGGATCAGCGCGTCCAGATCGTGGCCGTCGATCGGGCCGATGTAGTTGAAGCCGAACTCCTCGAACAACGTGCTCGGCGTCACCATCCCCTTGACGTGCTCCTCGGTGCGGCGCGCCAGCTCCCAGAATCCCGGTACGCGCTTCAGGATATGCTCGCTTGCGCGCCGCGCGGTCGAATACATGCGCCCGGAGAGCAGGCGCGCGAGGTAGTTGGTGAGCGCGCCCACCGGCGGCGAGATCGACATTTCGTTGTCATTCAGGATGACGAGCAGGTTGACGTCCATCGCCCCGGCGTTGTTCATGGCCTCGTACGCCATGCCGGCCGACATCGCACCGTCGCCGATCACGGCGATCGCGCGCCGCGGCTCGCCCTTCATCTTCGAGGCGACCGCCATGCCGAGCGCCGCCGAGATCGAGGTGGACGAATGCGCGGTGCCGAACGTGTCGTAGGGCGACTCGCTGCGCCGCGGGAAGCCCGAGACGCCGCCCAGCTGGCGCAACGTATGCATCTGCTCGCGCCGGCCGGTGAGGATCTTGTGCGGATAGGTCTGGTGGCCGACGTCCCACACGATGCGGTCCTCGGGCGTGTCGAACACGTAGTGCAGCGCGATCGTCAGCTCGACCGTGCCGAGGTTCGAGGACAGATGGCCGCCGGTCTTGGAGACCGAATCGAGCACGAACGCGCGCAGCTCGTCGGCGAGCTGCTTGAGCTGCTTGCGCTCCAGCCCGCGCAGCGCGGCGGGATCGTCGATCGTGCGCAGCAGCTCGTACATGCAGGGATTGTAGTCCTGCACCTCGGCCTCGCCGCGTTCGCGCGGCAGCTCGCCCGGGGCACCGGTCGCGAAAGCCATCAGAATTTCCTCGTCACGATGAAGTCGCCCACCTCGCACAGGCGCCGCGCGCGCTCGCCGAAGCTGGCGAGCGCCGCGTGCGCGTCCTGGCGCAGGGCCTCTGCGTGCGCACGAGCACGCGCGATGCCGAGCGCCGGAACATAGGTGGGCTTGCGCTGCCTCGCGTCCTTGCCCGTGGTCTTGCCGAGCGTCGCGGTGCTCGCCTCGGCGTCGAGCACATCGTCGACCACCTGGAACGCGAGCCCGATGCACTTCGCGTAGCGGTCGAGCCTCGCGCCGCTCTCGGCGGGGAGGCGCGCGCCGCAGGCCGCGCCGGCGAACACCGCGGCGCGGATCAGCGCCCCGGTCTTGTGGATGTGCATGAATTCGAGCTCCGGCAGCGAGAGCTGCTTGCCGGTCGACTCGAGGTCGATCGCCTGGCCGCCCGCCATGCCGCGCGAGCCGGCCGCTACGGCGAGCGCCTTGACCATCTCGAGCTGCGTCCCCGGGTCTTCGGCGAGCCGGTGCTCCGCGAGCAACTGGAAGGCGAGCGCCTGCAGCGCGTCGCCCGCGAGCAGCGCGGTAGCCTGGTCGAATTCGACGTGTACCGTGGGCTTGCCGCGGCGCAGGACGTCGTCGTCCATGCACGGCAGGTCGTCGTGCACCAGCGAATAGGCGTGCATCATCTCCACTGCCGCCGCGGCGAACTCGACGCGCTCGGGCGCCGCGCCGGTGATCTCGCCCGCGGCGAAAGCGAGCAGGGGCCGCACGCGTTTGCCGCCCTCGAGCGCGGCGTAACGCATCGCTTCGTGCAGGCGCGTGGGCGCGACGTGTGCCGCCGGCAGCACGCGCGCGAGCACCCCCTCCATGCGCGCCTGAATGCCGCCCATCCAGGCCTGGAACCCGGGCTCAGTCGCCGTCACCAGACTCCGGTACCTCCAGGGCGAGCGGCTTGAGCACCTCGCCTTCGAGCACTTTCACCTGCTGCTGCGCGGCCTCCAGCCGCTGCTGGCAGAAGCGCGCCAACTCCAGGCCCCGCTTGTGGGCCGCGAGCGCCTGCTCCAGGCTCAAGTTCCCGCCTTCCATCTGGCCGACCACGCGCTCGAGCTCGGCGAGCGCCCTTTCGAACGTCAGCTCGGAAACCGGCGCGACCTCGGCCGAGGAACTTTGCCGGGGAGACTTGCTCATAAGGAGCGCAACCTTAGCCGACGCCGCACCGGCTGGTCAAACCCGGTGTGCGGTAAAATTACATCTTTGCCTGCGGGGACTTAGATGTCCGATATCGCCGCGCTTCACAATCTCAAGCCCGCCGCCGCGCAGCTGCCGGTGGCGTGGTATTTCGACCCGGGGATCTTCGCTCAGGAGAAGAAGTTGGTGTTCGAGGCCGGGCCGAATTACGTGGGGCACGAGCTCATGGCGCCGAACCCGGGCGATTTCCATACGCTCGCACACCTCGATCACGCAAAGATGCTGGTGCGAAATGACAACGGGGTGGAGTTGCTGTCCAACGTCTGCCGCCACCGCCAGTCGATCATGCTCGAAGGCCGCGGCAACGTCGCGAACATCGTCTGCCCGCTGCATCGCTGGACCTACGATCTGAAAGGCGAGCTGCTCGGGGCGCCCCAGTTTCCCGAGAGCCCCTGCGTGCGCCTCGCCTCGTCCCCGCTTGCGAGCTGGAACGGGCTGCTGTTCGCCGGCCCGCACGATCCGCGCGCAGAGCTCGCGGCGCTGCCACTCGCGGCCGATTTCGATTTCTCCGGCTACGTGCTCGACAAGGTGGTGATCGAGGACTACGCGGTCAACTGGAAGACGTTTCTCGAGGTCTACCTGGAGCTCTATCACGTCGAGCCCTTCCACCCCGGCCTGTCGAACTTCGCCGATGTTGGCAACTTCCGCATCCTGTACGGCGAGAACTGGTCGCTGCAGGTGATGGGCGCCAAGGCAGGGCTGCTCAAGCCCGGTACGCCGGCCTACGACAAGTGGCAGCGCGCCTGCCTGGCGCGGCTGGAAGGCAGCGCGCCGAAGTACGGCGCCCTGTGGATGACGCTGTATCCCAACGTCATGCTCGAGTGGTACCCGAATGTGCTGGTGGTCTCCACGGCGATCCCGCGCTCGCCCACGCTGACGACGAACGTGGTCGAGTTCTACTATCCCGAAGAGATCGCCCTGTTCGAGCGCGAGTTCGTGGAAGCCGAGCAGGCCGCCTACATGGAGACCGCAATCGAGGATGGCGAGCTCTGCGCGCGCATCGAGCGGGGCCGCCGCGCGCTGTACGAGCAGGGCCTGGAAGACGCCGGGCCCTATCAGTCGCCAATGGAGGACACGATGCTGCACTTCCACGAGTGGTTGCGCGCGCGCCTCGGGCGACCGGCAGCGAAGTAGCGTGGCGCACGCCACGCTGGTTTCCACAGCCGAACTGGCGCGCCACCCCGAGTGGCGCGTGTTCGACTGCCGCCACGATCTGGGCAGGCCGCACCTCGGCGAGCAGCAATACGCCCACGCGCACGTTCCCGGCGCGCTATTCGCGCACCTGGACCGCGACCTGTCGGCGCGGCCGAGCGGAAGCAACGGGCGCCACCCGCTGCCGGAACCCGCGGCCTTTGCCGCCTGGCTCGGATGGCAGGGGCTGCGGGCGGGCGACCAAGTGATCGCCTACGACGCGAACAACGGCGCGATGGCCTCGCGCCTGTGGTGGATGCTGCGCTGGGTGGGCCACGATGCCGCCGCCGTGCTTGACGGCGGGCTCGCCAAGTGGCTCGAGGAGGAGCGCGCGGTCACCTCCCAATTGCCCGCATTTGCCGCCACGCAGTACGTCGCACACCCGAGGCCCGCGCTGCGCGCGGACGTCGAAGCCGTCGAGCAGCAGCTGGACTCCGCCGGCATGCTGCTCGTGGACGCGCGTGCACCGGCCCGCTTTCGCGGCGAGGCCGAGCCGATCGATCCAGTCGCCGGCCGCATACCCGGCGCGCTGAACCGCTTCAACGGGGACAACCTCACGCCGGAGGGCACCTTCAAGGCGCCCAAGGTGCTGAGGCAGGAATTAGGCGCGCTGCTCGGCGATCGCGACCCGGCCGAGGTCGTGCACTATTGCGGTTCGGGCGTCGCCGCATGCCACAACCTTCTGGCGATGGAGATCGCCGGCCTTCCCGGCTCGCGCGTCTACGCCGGGTCCTGGAGCGAATGGATCGCCGACGACCGGCGCCCGCGGGCGAAAGGCAACGCATAGCCGCCGACGCGCTGCTCGTCGCGCATTTCCTAATCGCCGCCTTCGTCACCGGCGGGTTGCTGCTGGTGTGGGTCGGCGCCGCGGCGGGCTGGCGCTGGGTGCGCAATCCGTGGTTCCGCTATCTTCACCTGGCGGCGATCGCGATCATCGCGCTGGAAGGCCTCGCCGGCATCGCCTGCCCTCTGACCATCTGGGAAGACCTGCTGCGCGGAGGACTGCGGCCGCAGTCCTTCGTCGCGCGCTGGGTCGCGCGGCTGCTCTACTACGATGCGCCGGAGCGGCTGTTCACCGGCCTGTACCTCGCCTGGGCAACGGCGACGCTTGTCACGCTGCGGCTCGTGCCGCCCAGGCGAAGAGCTGCCTGAACACCTCCTCGCGCACCGCGGCGCGCGACAGCACCAGGTCGTGCAGGCCGCCAGGAAAGCCGAGCACCGCAACGTGCGCGCCGAGCGTGCGGCTCCAGCGCGCGATGTGCCGCCAGTCGAGCACGATGTCCGCTTCGTCGGAGTGCATCGCGAGCACCGGCAGCTCGAGCGCGAGGCCTGCGTGCACGCGCGCGTGCGCGTCGGCGACAGCAGCCAGCCAGCCGAAGTAGGCGGGAAAACCCTCGACGGGCTTCAAGCGCAGGTCGAAGTCCCATTCGCCGCCGTAGTCCCGGTGCAGGCTCTTGACGTACTGCGGCCGCAGCGCGTGCGGATTGTTCAGGAACGGCCTGCGCCGGCCGAGCCCGATCGCCAGGCGCAGCTGCAGCCGCGCGAGGCCGCGCGCGCTGAACTCGAAGAAGGGGCTGTTCAGCCACAGCGCGCGCAGCTGGTCGCGGCGCTCGCCTTGCGCTGCGTACAGCGCGCAGACCAGGCCACCGGTCGAATGCCCGGCGAGGAGTACCGGCGCGCCGATCTCCGCGAGCGCGCGGGAGATCTCGGGGTAATACTCGTCCAGCCGCATGCAAAAGCACGCGTGCTGATGCGGCAGCAGCGAGCGGCCGTGCTTGCGCAGGTCGAGCGCGTAGAACGCGTAGCCCTCCTGTGCGAAACGCAGCGCCATGTGGCGCTGGAAGAAATAGTCGACGAAGCCGTGCACGTAGAGCACCGCGGCGCGCGGGCCACTGCCCGCCGGCAGGCGCACCAGCGTCGCCGCCACCGCACCGTCGTAGTCGGGCGCGAACTCGAGGGTCTTCGCCTCGAAGCCCTGGAGCAGCGCGTCCGGTTGCCAGTCACTCATGACGCGACAGCGCCCAGGCGACGTGCTCGCGCACCAGCGCCGAGGGATGGTCGGCGCGCGCGCGCAGCGCGGCCAGGACTTCCGGCGAGCCCTGCGCATTGCCAAGGCCGACCGCCAGGTTGCGCAACCAGCGCTCGTAGCCGATGCGCCGGATCGCCGAGCCGCGCATGCGCTCGTCGAACTCGTGCTCGCTCCAGGCGAACAGCTCGACCAGCGTCGCCCGGTCGAGGCCATTGCGCACGCGAAAGTCGTCCTCGCGCGAAATCCCGGCGAAGCTGTTCCAGGGGCACACCAGCTGGCAATCGTCGCAGCCGTACACGCGATTGCCGATGAGCGGGCGCAGATCGATCGGGATGGAGCCCTTCGACTCGATCGTCAGGTAGGAGATGCAGCGCCGCGCGTCCAGGCGGTAGGGTGCGCGAATCGCCTGCGTGGGACAGACGTCCAGGCACTTCGTGCAGCGGCCGCAATGCTCCGAGGCCGGCGCGTCGACCGGCAGTGGCAGGTCGCAGTAGATCTCGCCCAGGAAGAACCACGAACCCGCCTCGCGCGACAGCAGCAGTGTGTGCTTGCCGCGCCAGCCGATGCCCGCGCGCGCCGCGAGCTCGACCTCCATCACCGGCGCGGAGTCGGCAAACGCGCGGTAGCGGAACTCTCCGGCTGCCTCGCGCACGCGGTCGGCCAGCCGCTGCAGGCGCGTACGCAGCAGCTTGTGGTAGTCGCGCCCGCGCGCGTAACGCGCCACGTAGGCGCGCCGCCCATCGCCCAGCGCGGGCCACTCATCCTCGAGCGAGCCCGCATAGTCCATGCGGCAGCTGATCACGCGCCGCGTGCCGGGCACGAGCTCGGCCGGTCGCGCACGGAGCGCGCCGTGGCGCGCCATATAATCCATCTCGCCGTGCCAGCCGAGCGAGAGCCACTCGGCAAGCCGGCCCTCGGCCTGCGTCAGATCGGCATCTGCGATGCCGACTGCCTGGAAGCCGAGCTCACCGCCCCACTGCTTGATGCGCGCGCCAAGCGCCTCGTAGTCCATGACCCCGATAATGACCGAAGAGCTCGCCCTGCCGGACGCCGCAGCGACCCGCAGGCTGGGCGCGGCGCTTGCAACGGGCATCGCGCCGGGACGGGTGCTTTACCTTTCCGGCGACCTTGGATCAGGGAAAACCACGCTAGTTCAAGGACTTCTGAGAGAACTGGGCGTCCCGGGACGCGTCAAGAGCCCGACCTATTCTCTGGTTGAACTTTATGAGCTTTCGAGCTTAAACTTCTATCACTTTGATTTCTATCGATTCACGGATCGATCGGAATGGGAAGCCTCGGGATTTCGGCACTATTTCACGCCCGCGACGGCGTGCGTCGTCGAGTGGCCCGAGCGTGCGGGTGGCCTGATCGCCGCGCCGGATCTGCAGGTGAGCCTCACATATGCCGGCGGCGGGCGCAGCGCGCGCCTCACGCCCTGCTCGACGCCAGGTCGTGCGTGGCTCGCCGCTGCGTTGAAGCGCTGGTCACAGGCCTGAGCGCGCTCGCGTTGCAATGCGCCGCGCTGCCGGCGCTTGCGGGCGAGACCGTCGCATCGGCGCGCATCTGGCCGGCGCGCGACTACACGCGCCTGACCCTGGAAACCAAGGCCCCCCTCAAGTACAGCCTGTTCCGCCTCGCGCACCCGGACAGGCTGGTGCTCGATCTGCAGGACGTCGAGCGCGACGACGCGCTGAACGGCCTGGAGGGCAAGGTCAGCAGCGAGGACCCCTACATCGGCAAGATTCGCATCGCGCGCAACCGTCCGGGCGTGTTGCGTCTGGTGCTCGATCTGAAGACCGCGGTCAGGCCGCAGGTCTTCACGCTCAAGCCCATCGGGGACTACGGCTACCGGCTGGTGCTCGATGTCTATCCGCGCGTGGCCGAAGACCCGCTGCTCACGCTGATCGAATCGGACAGCAAGACCACGCCGGCCTACAAGGACGGCGCGGTGGCGCGCCTGGCGACCATCGTGATCGATCCCGGACACGGCGGCGAGGATCCCGGCGCCAGGGGGCGCCACGGCACCTACGAGAAGAACGTGACGCTGATGATCGCGCGCCGCCTGAAGAAGCTTATCGACGCCGAGCCGGGCATGCGCGCCATGCTGACGCGCGACGGCGACTATTACCTGTCGCTCGCGGCGCGCGTGGAGAAGGCGCGGCGCGTGAAAGCGGACCTGTTCGTTTCCATCCACGCCGATGCATTCGTGCAGCCGTACGCGCGCGGCTCTTCGGTGTTCGCGCTCTCCGAGCGGCGCGCGACATCCGAGGCAGCGCGCTGGCTCGCGAAGAGCGAGAACGATGCCGATCTCATCGGCGGGGTGAACCTGGACGTCAAGGACCGCTATCTCGCCAAGACGCTGCTGGATCTGTCGCAAACGGCAACGATCGACTACAGCCTGAAGCTCGGCCAATCGGTGCTGTCCGAGCTCGGACGCGTCAACACGCTGCACCGGGGACGCGTCGAGCAGGCGAGTTTTGCCGTGCTCAAGGCGCCGGACGTTCCCTCGATCCTGGTCGAAACCGCCTTCATCTCCAATCCCCAGGAAGAAAAGCGGCTGACCGACGACGCCTACCAGGACCGCCTGGCGCACGCCATCCTGGACGGCATCAAGCGCTACCTCGCCAAGCACCCGCCAGAGCCGCAGTCACCTCTGGCGTTCAAGTGAGACGCGCCGCACGGCGGCGTAGGCGAGCGGCGTGAGCGAGAGCGCGATCACGCCCAGGATCGCCAGCGTGAGGTTGTCGCGCACCACCGGCAGGTTGCCGAAGAAGTAGCCGGCGGCGACCAGCGACACGACCCAGAGCAGCGCGCCGCCGAGGCTGAAGGCGAGGAACCGCAGGTAGCGCATGCGCCCCACGCCGGCCACGAACGGCACGTAGGTGCGCACGATCGGCAGGAAGCGCGCGATCACCACCGTCTTGCCGCCGTGGCGCTCGTAGAACGCCTCGGTGTAGGCCAGGTGGCGCCGGTTGAACCAGCGCGCGTCGGGCGCCGAGAACACGCGAGGCCCCAGCCAGCGCCCGATCCAGTAATTGACGTTGTCGCCGCATAGCGCGGCGCACACCAGCGTCGCGGCCGCGACCTGCGGCGACATGCCGCCGCTCGCCGCGAGCGCGCCGACCACGAATATCAGCGAGTCGCCGGGCAGGAAGGGTGTGACCACGAGCCCCGTCTCGCAGAACACGATCGCGAAAAGCAGGGCATAGACCCAGGTGCCATAGGCGGCGAGAAAACCGGCCAGATGCTGATCCAGATGCAGCGCGATATCCGCGAGCGAGGCGAGCCATTCCATGCCGCAATTGTAGCGGGAGCGGCGCGTATAATTTGCCGCTTTCCGCGCTTTGCCATGGCCGCCCCAGCACTTCTCTCCCCGAGCGTCGATCGTGTGCGCGCGGCGCGCGCCGCTCCATGAGCTCGATCCGCGTCCTGCCAGAGCTGCTGATCAGCCAGATCGCCGCCGGCGAGGTGGTCGAGCGGCCCGCCTCGGTGCTCAAGGAGCTGATCGAGAATGCCCTGGACGCGGGCGCGCGCGACATCGGCGTGACGCTCGAAGAGGGCGGCGTGCGCCGCGTGCAGGTCGAGGACGACGGCGCGGGCATCGCGCGCGAGGACCTCGCGCTCGCGCTGGCGCGCCACGCGACCAGCAAGATCGCTTCGCTCGAGGACCTCGAGGCGGTCGCCTCGCTCGGCTTCCGCGGCGAAGCGCTCGCCTCGATCGCGGCGGTGGCGCGCGTCGAGATCGCCTCGCGCGAGAAGGCGGCGCCGCACGCCTACAGCGTGCGTGCCGAGGGCGGCGGCGCGCGCCGGCCCGCACCCGCGGCGCGCGCGCCGGGCACGACGGTGGCGGTGAGCGACCTGTACTTCAACACGCCCGCGCGGCGCAAGTTCCTGCGCACTGCGGCCACGGAATTCGGCCACTGCGAAGACGTGTTCCGCCGCGCGGCGCTCGCTCGCCCGGAGCTCGCCTGGTCGCTCAGGCACAATTCCCGGTTCAGCGCGCGCCTCAAGCCGCAGCCGCTCGCCGCGCGCGCGGCGGCCCTGCTCGGGCGCGAGTTCGCCGACAGCGCCCTCGCGGTCGAGGCTCAAGCCGGCGGGCTGCGCCTGAGCGGCCTGGCCGGCAGCCCGCAGGCGGCGCGCAGCCGCGCCGACGCGCAGTATTTCTACGTCAACGGGCGCTTCGTGCGCGACCGCCTGCTCGCGCACGCGGCGCGCGAGGCCTGGGCGGAGCTGCTGCACGGCGAGCGCCAGCCGGCCTACGTGCTGTTCCTCGAGCTCGACCCGCGCGGGGTGGACGTCAACGTGCATCCCGCCAAGACCGAGGTGCGCTTTCGCGACGCGCGCGCGGTGCACCAGTTCGTCCTGCACGCGCTCAGGCGCGCGCTGTCGCCGGCCGCCGCGGCGGCGCCGGTCGCGTACGCCGCGCTTGCGCCGACGAGCGCCGCTCCGGCTCAGGCTGCGCTCGGCATCGAGCAGCCGGTTGCCGCCTACCAGTCGTTCATCGCCGCCGCCGCGCGGCCCGCGCCGCTCGCCGCAGCCGTGCCGCACGAGTCGCCGCCGCTCGGCTACGCGCTCGCGCAGCTGCACGGCGTCTACATCCTTGCGCAGAACGAGGCGGGCCTCGTGCTCGTCGACATGCACGCCGCGCACGAACGCATCGTGTTCGAGCGGCTCAGGCACTCGCTCGAGGCGGGCGCGGTGCAGCGCCAGGCGCTGCTCGTGCCGAGCGTGTTCCGCGCCGAAGCGCTGGAAGTGGCGACCGCCGAGGAGAACGCCCCGGCGCTCGAGCAGCTCGGCCTGGAGATAAGTGCCGCGGGGCCGAGCGAGCTGGCGGTGCGCGCCGCGCCTGCCGCGCTCGCCGCTGGCGACGTCGCGGCGCTTGCGCGCAGCGTGCTCGCGGAGCTGCGCGAATACGGCGCCGCGCAAGCGCTCGCCGCGCGGCGCGACCAGCTGCTCGCCGGCATGGCCTGCCACGCCGCGGTGCGCGCCAACCGCGCGCTCAGCGTGCCGGAAATGAACGCGCTGCTGCGCGAAATGGAAGCCACCGAGCGCTCGGGGAGCTGCAACCACGGGCGGCCGACCTGGTACCAGCTGACCCTCGCCGACCTGGACAAGCTCTTCCTGCGAGGCCGCTAGTGGCGCCGGTCGCGCTCGCGCTCCTCGGGCCGACCGCGAGCGGCAAGTCGGCGCTGGCGATGCGCCTGGCGACGCGCCTGCCCGCAGAAATCGTGAGCGTGGACTCGGCGCAGGTGTACCGCGGCATGGACATCGGCACGGCCAAGCCCTCTCCCGCCGAGCGCGCGCAGGTGCCGCACCACCTGATCGACCTGATCGATCCCACCGGGAGCTATTCCGCGGGACGCTTCCGCGCCGACGCGATCGCCGCCGTGCAGGGCATCCTCGAGCGCGGCCGCGTGCCGCTGCTGGTGGGCGGCACGATGCTCTATTACCGGGCGCTCGCGCAGGGCATCGATGCGCTGCCCGCCGCGGACCCGGCGCTGCGCGCCGCGATCGACGCCGAGGCGCGCGCGCGCGGCTGGCCGGCGCTGCACGCCGAGCTCGCGCGCCTCGATCCGGCGACGGCGCGGCGCCTGAAGCCCACCGACGCCCAGCGCATCCAGCGCGCGCTCGAAGTCTGCCGCGCGAGCGGCCGGCCGCTCTCGGCGCTGCACAGCACGCCGGGCGCCGCGCCGCCGTTCCGCCTCGCCGCGCTGGCGCTGGTGCCGGCCGAGCGCGCGCGGCTGCACGCGCGCATCGCCGAGCGCTTCGAGCGCATGCTCGCGGCGGGCCTGGTCGAGGAGCTGCGCGCGTTGCGCGCGCGCTGCGCGCTCGACGCGGCGCTGCCCAGCATGCGCTGCGTCGGCTACCGGCAGGCCTGGGCCTTCCTCGAAGGCGAGCTCGACCGCGCGGCGCTGCGCGACAAGGGCGTGGCGGCGACGCGCCAGCTCGCCAAGCGCCAGCTCACCTGGCTGCGCGCCATGCGTGCGGACGCGGTGCTCGACCCGTTCGCGCCCGACGCGACGCAGCGCTTCGACGAGGCCGCCGACCGGCTGTTGCGGGCGCACGGCTAGAATTGAACGCTGCGGTTTCTGGAGGCAGGCATGCAGATCGGCATCGTGGGGCTCGGCAGGATGGGCGGCAACATGGCGCGGCGCCTGGCGCGCGGCGGGGTGCGCGTGCTCGGCTTCGATCGCGAGCGTGCGGCGCGCGCAGCGCTGGCCGGCGAGAAGGGCGTCGAGTGCGTCGACGGGCTCGCGGCGCTGTGCGCGCATCTTCCCGGAGAGCGCGTCGTGCTGACCATGCTGCCCGCGGGAAGTCCGAGCGAGGACGCGCTCGCCGAGCTGGCGCCGCTGCTCTCCGCGGGCGACCTGGTGGTCGACGGCGCGAACGCCTTCTACAAGGACTCAATGCGGCGCGCGCTGGAGCTCTCGCGCGCAGGCCTGCGCTTCGTCGATGCCGGCGTCTCGGGCGGCATCCATGGACTCGCGCAGGGCTACTGCCTCATGCTCGGGGGCACGCCGAAGTCGATCGAGATGTTCGCGCCCTTCGCGCGCATTCTCGCGCCGGGCGCCGAGCGCGGCTGGATGCATTGCGGCGCAAGCGGCGCGGGCCACTTCGCGAAGATGGTGCACAACGGCATCGAGTACGGAATGATGCAGGCGCTCGCCGAGGGCCTGGCGCTCGTCGAGGCGCGGGCCGACTTCGGCATCGACCGCGCGCGCCTCGCCGAAACCTGGCGCCATGGCAGCGTGGTGGGCTCGTGGCTGCTCGACCTTTGCGCTGAGGCGCTGGCGGCCGATCCGTCGCTCGCCGGGATCGCCCCCGTGGTTGCCGATTCGGGCGAGGGGCGCTGGACGGTGCTCGAGTCGGTCGAGCTCGGTGTGCCGGCGCCGGTGATCACGATGGCGCTGATGAGCCGCTTCTCGAGTCAGGGCCGGGCCGACTATGCGCGCAAGCTGCTCGCCACGCTGCGCGCCAAGTTCGGCGGCCATGCGGTGACGCGCAGCTGAGCCGTCGCGGCGCGTGATCGTCGTCGTGATGGGCGTCTCCGGGGTCGGCAAGACGACCATCGGGCAGCTGCTCGCGCACAGGCTGGCTTGTGAATTCCTCGACGCGGACGATTTCCATCCGCCCGCGAACGTCGCGAAGATGGCCGCGGGCACGCCGCTGGAGGACGCGGACCGGTGGCCCTGGCTCGATCGTCTGAACGTGCTGCTGCGCGAGCGCGCGGCGCGCGGTGCGAGCGCCGTGCTCGCCTGCTCGGCGCTCAAGCACGCCTACCGCGAGCGGCTGTGCGGCGGCGTGGCGCGCTGCCGGCTGGTGTACCTGCACGCGGACGCGCGAGTGCTGCGCGCCCGGCTTGCCGCGCGCACGCACCGCTACATGCCCCCGTCCCTGCTCGACAGCCAGCTCGCGACGCTCGAGCCGCCGGAGAACGCCATCGCCGTGGACGCCGCCGCCCCGCCGGAGCGCTGCGCGGAGGTCATCGCCGCCGCGCTGACATGGCCTTAAGAATGGGTTAAGGCCGCGGGGCGAGCATGCGCCCCGTACAGCGCGCGAAATGCGCGCTCCAGGTAAACGAGGAGATCGACATGAAACGCAGAAGCATCGTCGCGGGCTTCGCCGCCGCCGGGCTACTCGCGCTCGGCGCATGGGGCGGCATCCACGCGGACGACCTGTGGTCGAGGGCGCAGGCGGCCACTCCGGGGGCGCCGCCCGCTGCCCACGCCGCCCCGACGGCCGCGCTCGCGCTGCCGAACTTCACCTCGATCGTCGACGCCAATCGCGGGGCGGTGGTCAACATCACGGTTACCGAGAACGAGAAGACGTCGGAGCAGTCGCAGATTCCCGACTTCGGCAACGACCCGTTCTCGCAGTTCTTCCGGCACTTCCAGATCCCGATGCCGCAGCCGGGGCCGACGCGCGGCCTGGGCTCCGGCTTCATCGTGCGCTCTGACGGCGTCGTCCTGACCAACGCGCACGTGGTCGACGGCGCGAGCGACGTCGTCGTCAAGCTCTCCGATCAGCGGGAGTTCAAGGCCAAGGTGCTCGGCGTGGACAAGCCGACCGACATCGCCGTGCTCAAGATCGACGCCAAGAACCTGCCCACCGTCAAGCTGGGCGACTCAAGCTCGGTGCGCGTCGGGCAGTGGGTGGTGGCGATCGGATCGCCCTACGGCTTCGAGAACACGGTCACCGCGGGAATCGTGAGCGCCACCTCGCGCGCCCTGCCCGACGGCACCTACGTACCCTTCATCCAGACCGACGCGGCGGTGAATCCCGGCAATTCGGGCGGGCCGCTCTTTAACATGAGCGGTGAAGTGATCGGCATCAACTCGCAGATCTATTCGCAGACCGGCGGCTTCCAGGGGCTGTCGTTCGCGATCCCGATCGACGTCGCATCGCAGGTCGAGCAGCAGCTGATCGCGCACGGCAAGGTCGAGCGCGGCCGCATCGGCGTCGCGATCCAGCAGGTAACGCAGGGGCTGGCGCAGTCCTTCGGCCTCGACAAGCCGCGCGGCGCGCTGGTCGCCTCGGTCGAGAAGAACGGGCCGGCGGGCAAGGCCGGCCTGAAATCCGGCGACGTGATCCTTGCGGTGAACGGCCAGGCAGTCGACACCTCGAACCAGCTGCCGCCCATGGTGGCGAACATCAAGCCGGGCAGCAAGGCGACGCTGCAGATCTGGCGCGACGGCGGCAAGAAGGATGTCGAGGTCGTTGTCGGCGAGCTGAAAGGCGACCAGATCGCGAGCGCCTCGGGCGGCAGCCAAAACGGGCGTCTCGGACTCGCGGTTCGTCCGCTCACCAAGGACGAGCGCGAGCAGACGCAGATCGACGGTGGGCTGCTCGTCGAAAACGTCAGCGGGCCGGCTGCGCAGGCCGGCATCGAGCAAGGCGACGTCATCCTCTCGGTGAACGGAACGCCGGTGAAATCGGTCGCCCAGCTGCGCGCGCTGATCGCCAAGTCCGGCAAACACGTCGCGCTGCTCGTGCAGCGCCAGGACGCGAAGATCTTCGTACCGGTGGAGCTCGGCTGAGCTCCAGCGTCGAAGAGCGGGCGGCGCCGGCACCCCACCCCCCC
>DASPRX010000064.1:0-6049 GCA_035624235.1 Burkholderiales bacterium
ATCACGCCCTACCTGTACACGCTGCCGAGCGAGCAGGCCGTGCGCCACGCCTTCCGCGTCGCCTCGGGCCTGGACTCGATGGTGCTCGGCGAGCCGCAGATCCTCGGCCAGATGAAGGACGCGGTGCGCGAGGCTCAGGCCGCGGGTACGCTCGGCACGGTGCTGCACAAGCTGTTCCAGCGCTCCTTCGCGGTCGCCAAAGAAGTGCGCAGCACCACGCAGTTGGGGGCCAGCAGCGTGTCGATGGCCGCCGCCGCGGTCAAGCTCGCGGCGCGCATCTTCCCGTCGCTGCACGAGCAGAAGGTGCTGTTCATCGGCGCCGGAGAGATGATCGAGCTGTGTGCGACGCACTTCGCCGCGCAGGGGCCCGCGCGCATGGCGGTCGCCAACCGCACGCTCGAGCGCGCCGGAGCGCTCGCGCACCGCTTTAACGCCCAGGCGATCGAGTTGCGCGCGCTCGGCGAGCACCTGCACGACTTCGACATCGTCGTGTCGTGCACCGCCTCGTCGCTGCCGATCCTCGGCAAGGGCCTGATCGAGCGCGCGCTGCGCGCGCGCCGGCGCCGTCCGATGTTCATGGTCGACCTGGCGGTGCCGCGCGACATCGAGCGCGAGGTCGGCGAGCTGGACGACGTGTTCCTGTACACGATCGACGACCTGGGCGAAATCGTCTCGGCAAACCTGGATGCGCGGCGCTCGGCGGTCGAGCAGGCCGAGGCCATCATCGAGACGCAGGTCGGGCAGTTCATGCATTGGATGCAGGTGCGCGAGAGCGTGCCGCTCATCCGCGCGCTGCGCGAGCAGGCCGAGGAAGCGCGCCGCCACGAGCTCGAGCGCGCGCTCAGGCTGCTGCAGCGCGGCGACGACCCGAAGCAGGTGCTGGAAACGCTGTCGCAGGGGCTCGCCAACAAGCTCATGCACGCGCCGACGCAGGCGCTGAACGAGGCCGGAGACGAGGAGCGCCGCCAGCTCGCCGAGACCGTCGCCCGTCTGTTCCGCGTCAGGCGCTAGTGAAGGATTCTCTCCGCGCCAAGCTCGACAGCCTGGCCGCGCGGCTGGAGGAGCTCAACCGCCTGCTGGCGGCGGAGACTGCGACGCGCGACATCGAGCAATTCAAGAGGCTCTCGCGCGAGCACGCCGAGCTTAGCGGGCTGGTCGAGCTCTACGAGCGCTTCCGCCGCAGCGAGCGCGATGCCGCGGCCGCGCGCGACATGGCCGCCGATCCGGCGCTGCGCAGCTTCGCCGAGGAGGAACTGCGCGAGGCGCGCGCCGCCATGGAGAAGCTCGAAGCCGAGTTGCAGAAGGTGCTCCTGCCGCATGATCCGAACGACGAGCGCAACATCTTCCTCGAGGTCCGGGCGGGCACCGGCGGCGACGAGTCCGCGCTGTTCGCGGGCGACCTGTTCCGCATGTACACGCGCTATGCCGAACGCCAGGGCTGGCAGGTGGAGATCATCTCCGAGAGCCCGTCGGAGCTCGGCGGCTACAAGGAAGTGATCGCACGCATTATCGGCCAGGGCGCCTATTCGAGGCTCAAGTTCGAATCGGGCGGCCACCGCGTGCAACGCGTGCCACAGACCGAGGCGCAGGGGCGCATCCACACCTCGGCGTGCACGGTGGCCGTGCTCCCGGAGGCCGACGCGATCGACGATGTCGTGCTCAAGGATGCGGAGCTGCGCATCGATACCTTCCGCGCCTCGGGCGCGGGCGGGCAGCACGTGAACAAGACCGAGTCCGCGATCCGCATCACGCACCTGCCGACCGGGATCGTGGTCGAGTGCCAGGATTCGCGCTCGCAGCACAAGAACCGCGAGAAGGCGCTGTCGGTGCTCGCGGCGCGCATCAAGGACAAGCAGATGCGCGAGCAGCAGGCGAAGACCGCCTCCGCGCGCAAGTCGCTGATCGGCTCGGGCGACCGGTCCGAGCGCATCCGCACCTACAACTTCCCGCAGGGCCGGGTGACCGATCACCGCATCAACCTCACGCTGCACAAGATCGACCGCATCATGGACGGCGAGCTGGATGACCTGGTCTCCGCCCTGAGCGCCGAGCATCAGGCCGAGCAGCTGGCGGCGCTCGCCGAAGAAGCGGCGTGAAGATAGCGCAGGCGCTCGCGGCGCCCGGCCTCGAGCCGCGCGAGGCGCGCCTGCTGCTCGCGGAGGCGACGGGCTTCTCGCAGGCGAGCGTGCTCGCGCATCCCGAGCGCGAGCTCGAGGCGGGGGCCGAAGCGCGCTTTGTCGGCTGGGCGGCGCGGCGCCGCGCGGGCGAGCCGGTCGCGTACCTGCTCGGCAAGCGCGAGTTCTACGGCCTGAGCCTCGCCGTCAATCCCGCGGTGCTGATTCCGCGCCCGGAGACCGAGCTGCTGGTGGAGCTCTCGCTCGCGCGCCTGGCGCCGCAGGCCGCGGCGTGCGTGCTCGACTTGGGTACCGGCAGCGGCGCGCTCGCCCTGGCGATCAAGCGGCACCGGCCGCGCGCCCGGGTGATTGCGGTCGATGCAGAGCTGTCCGCCCTGCACATGGCGCAGCGCAACGCCAACCGGCTCGGACTAGAGATAGAGCTGCGCCACGGACGCTGGTTCGAGCCGGTGCGCGGCGAGCGCTTCGCGCTCGTCGTCTCGAACCCGCCGTACGTCGCGGCGGGGGACCCGCACCTTGTGCAAGGCGACCTGCGCTTCGAGCCGAGGAGTGCCGTGGTGGCCGGCGCCGACGGGCTGGACGCGCTGCGCGCGATCGCAGCGGATGCCGCCGCGCATCTCGAGGCAGGCGGCTGGCTGCTGCTCGAGCACGGCCAGGACCAGGACGCGGCGGTGCGCGTCCTGCTCGCCGCGGGCGGGCTGGAGGAGGTGGCGAGCTGGCCAGACCTAGCGGGCATTGCGCGAGTGACGGGAGGCAAGTTAAAATCCTGAGCAAATCGCTCAACTATTACGCGAAGAGGACCCCATGGACGTGCAACAACTCATCAGGGAACAGGTCAGCAAACATCCGGTCGTGCTCTACATGAAGGGCACCCCGCAGTTTCCGCAATGCGGTTTTTCCGCGCTCGCGGTGCAGGTGCTGAACGCGAGCGGGGTGCGCGATTTCTTCAGCGTCAACGTGCTCGAGAACCCGGAGATCCGCCAGGGCATCAAGGAATTCGCCAACTGGCCGACGATTCCGCAGCTGTACGTGAACGGGGAGTTCGTCGGCGGCAGCGACATCGTGCGCGAGATGTACCAGTCCGGGGAACTGCAGAAACTGCTGCACAGCGCGCAGCAGCAGGCCTAGGGCCGCGCCGCGGGGCCCGGTCCACCGGGCCGCGCTCAGACGCCCGAGAGCCGGACGTTGGCCATCGCCAGGCGGTCCACCAGGATCTGCAGGAATACGCTATCGAACTTGTGCCGACAGCCCTCCGAGGCCTGCGCGAGGCTCCGGGTCGGGATGGAGATGATCTTGGCGGGCGACATGACGGTGACATCGGCGCCGCGCAGCTGCGCGGTCTTGGAGAGGTAGGCCATCTCGCCGAAGCACTCGCCGGCGCGCAGCAGGTTCAGCAGCTTGCCGCGCTTGGTCACCTTTACCTGGCCCTCGGCGAGAATGCAGAAGAACGTTCCCGGCTCGCCTTCCTTCATCAATTGCTCGCCGTTCCCCGCCCTGCGCCAAGCGGAGATGCGGGCGACTTCCCACAGCTCGACATCGGTGAAATGCTCGAAGAAAGGCAGCTTCCTGAGCGTCTCGAAGCGATCCGAATCGGCGAACGGCGCCTGGCTGCCGGCGTGGCCGGCCTTGACCACCTCGGCGAGGTCCGCGGAGAACTCCTCCCACCTCGCGTAGCGCTGCTCGAGCTCCTTTGCCATGGCGCGCGCCACGATGCGGTCGACCGCGGGCGGGATTTCCGGCCGGTAGCTCGACGGCGGCGCCGCCTCCACGTTGGTGATCTGGTAGATGAGGCTGAAGTTGTTGGTCGCGTAGAACGGCAGCCGGCCGGTGAGCAGGTGGTACATGACGACGCCGAGCGAGTAGATGTCGGTCTGGTGATTTAGCGGGTGCTCCTTGACCTGCTGCGGCGACATGTAGGCCGGCGAACCGACCGCCGACACCTGGGTCGTCTCGCCCGAGGCGATCTGCGCGGCGCCGAAATCGGAGATCTTCACGTCCGTTTCGCCGCTGTGCAGGATGTTGGCCGGCTTGATGTCGCGGTGCGTGATGCCCATCTTGTGGGCGAAGTCGAGCGCGCGCGAGCACTTGAACACGATCTCCACGATGCGCTCGACAGGCAGGAGATTCTGCGGATCGCAGAACGTCTCCAGCGTGCCGCCATCGACGTACTCCATGACGATGTAGTGCAGCCGTTCGTCGGCGACGGCGTCGTAGATCTGGCAGATGTGCGGATGCTGCAGTTTGCCGGCGAGCGAGGCTTCGGTGATGAACAGCTTGGTGTACAGCCTGCCCCGTTCCGGGTCTTGAAAGACCTCCGGTAACACCACCTTGACGGCGACGTCGCGCTCGTTGAACGAATCGCGGCACAGGTACACCTCGCTGGTCGCGCCCTCGCCGATCCTGCGAATGACCGGGTACTTTCCGATCGCCTGCGGGATTTCGCGCTCGCTCATGCCTTCGGCTTCGCGCCGAGGCGCCTGCGCGCGCGCGCCGCGGCGGCCCTGACCTGCCTGGGGGCCGTGCCGCCGGGATGGTCGCGGCCCGCGACCGACCCTTCCGGCGTGAGGTGGCGGTAGACGTCCTCGTCGATCGCCGGACTGAAGCGGCGCAGCACCTTGAGCGGCAGTCCCGAGAGGTCGCAGCCGGTCGCCTCCGCCTCGCGCACCGCGCGCGCCACCGCTTCGTGCGCATCGCGAAACGGCACGCCCTTGCGCGCGAGATAGTCGGCCATGTCGGTCGCGGTCGAGAATCCTTCCAGCGTCGCGGCGCGCAGCGCCGCGGGGACCGGCTCCAGGCCCGCCACCAGGCCGGCGAACGCCGCGAGCGAATCCTTGAGGGTGTCCACCGTGTCGAACAGCGGCTCCTTGTCCTCTTGGTTGTCCTTGTTGTAGGCGAGCGGCTGCGCCTTCATCAGCGCGAGCAGTGCGACCAGGTGCCCGAACACGCGACCACTCTTGCCGCGCACCAGCTCCGGGACGTCGGGGTTCTTCTTCTGCGGCATGATCGACGAGCCGGTGCAGAAGCGGTCCGGCAGGCGCACGAAGCCAAAGCGTGGGCTCGCCCACAGCACGAGCTCCTCGGCGAGCCGCGATAGATGCACCATGGCGAGCGAGGCGCTGGCGGCGAATTCGATGGCGAAATCCCGGTCCGATACCGCGTCGAGCGAGTTCTCGCACAGGCCTTCGAAGCCGAGCTCGCGCGCGACGCGCGCGCGATCGATCGGAAAGCTCGTGCCGGCGAGCGCGGCGGAGCCGAGCGGCAGGCGGTTCACGCGCCTCCTGCAGTCGGCCAGGCGCGCGCGATCGCGCTCGAACATCTCGAAGTACGCGAGCATGTAGTGGCCAAAGGTCACCGGTTGGGCGACCTGCAGGTGCGTGAAGCCAGGCATCACCAGGGCGGCATGGCGCTCCGCCTGGGCGACAAGCGCGGCGAGCAGCTCGCGCAGCCGCTCCGAGAGCTCGTCGATCTGCGCGCGCAGCCACAGGCGCACGTCGGTCGCGACCTGGTCGTTGCGCGAACGCGCGGTGTGCAGCCGCTTGCCCGCGTCGCCCACGAGCGTGATCAGGCGCCGCTCGATGTTCAGGTGTACGTCCTCGGCGTCGAGCGACCATCTGAAGGCGCCCGCTTCGATCTCGCGCCGAATGCGGGCGAGGCCGCGCTCGATCGCGCGCAGATCGGCGCGCGAGATGATCCTGCACGCGGCGAGCATGCGCGCGTGCGCGACCGAGCCCTCGATGTCGTAGGGCGCGAGCCGCCTGTCGAAGGACACCGAAGCGGTGAAGCGCTTGACCAGCTCGTCGACCGGCTCGGCGAAGCGCCCGGACCAGGCCTTGCGGCGGGCTCTAGACGGCCGCTTGGAAGCGGGAGGGGCCATGGGGCATACTCGGATGACGCGGCGTCGTGGCGTGGCGCGC
>DASPRX010000116.1:0-2171 GCA_035624235.1 Burkholderiales bacterium
CGCAGCAGCAGGTCGTGCGCCACGCGCGCGAGGCCGGACACGCCGCCGTGGCGCGCGTTGAACGCGCCCTTCACCGCGGCGAGCGCGAAGGCGCCGCGCTCGGCGAGCTCGAGCGCCATCTTGCGCGTCTCCTCGCGCAGCCTGTCGTCGGGCACCACGCGGTTGATGAGGCCAATCGCGAGCGCGTCCCTCGCGCTCAGGCGCGGGTTGAGCATCCACATTTCTTTCGCCTTCTTCTTGCCGATCAGGTCCTCCAGGTACCACGTGCCGTAGCCGGCGTCGAAGCTGCCCATCATCGGACCGACCTGGCGGAAGACCGCGCTCTCCTTCGCGATCGTCAGGTCGCACACGACCTGCAGCACGTTGCCGCCGCCGACCGCGTAGCCGTTCACCGAAGCGATGACGGGCTTTTGCAGCCGGTCGATCGACTCGTACATCTCGAGCGTGGGCAGCACGCCGGCGTAGAGGAGCGTCTCCTCCATGCCCTCTTTCCTGCCGCCGATGCAGAAGAACTTGTCGCCGGCGCCGGTGATCACCAGCACGCGCGTGCGCGTCTCGCGCCGCACGGCGTTGATGCACTCGCGCACCTCGTGGCACATCTGCGGCGTGAACATGTTGCCGTCGTCGGGGCGATTGAGCGTCAGCCAGCCGATCGGGCCGTCTTCCTCGTACAGGATCGTCTCGAAGCTCACGACGGATTCCTCTATGCGTTGGCTCGGGCCATGATAAGCGGGAACAGGCGCGCAGGGTGCGGCGCGCCGAGGCTCTCGGGCACGTGCTCCTCGACGTACCAGGCGTTGAACTCGGCTTCGTCTTCCGCGGCGATGTCGTTCCAGACTGCGAGCAATCCCGGGCGTGCGCTCACGCGTGGCCTCCTGTCGTCCACCCTGCGCAGACTAACATCCGGCTTGCTTGACCGTCAGCGCGGTTTTGCTGCACCATCGGCAGCCCATCCAGGAGGAGATCATGAGAGTCATCAAGAATGCCATTGCCGCGGCCGCAGTCGCCGCTGCGCTCGCGCCGGCCGCTGCGCCCGCGCAGGAGCCGGTCAAGATCGGCACCGTCATGTTCCTGTCCGGCCCGGCGGCCGCGCCGTTCGGCGTGCCGGCGAAGCAGGCCTTCGAATTCGTCGTCGAGCAGCTGAACGAAGGGAAGGCGCCCGCGCCGTACAACAAGGTGGGCTTCGGCGGCTCGAAGATCGAGACCGCGGTGGTCGACGAGGCAGGCAGCACGACCACGCAAGTGACCGAGTTCCGCAACCTGGTTCAGCGCGACAAGGTCGATCTGGTGATCGGCTACGTCTCGAGCGGCAACTGCCTGGCTGTCGCGCCGGTGGCCGAGGAGCTGAAGAAGCTCACCAACTTCTTCGACTGCGGCACGCCGCGCATCTTCGAGGACAACGACTACAAGTACGTGTTCCGCACCTCGCCCACGGCGACCATGGACAGCGTCGGCGCGGCGCTCTACGTGAGGGACGCCAAGCCCAGCGTGAAGTCGATCGCCGGCATCAACCAGAACTACGCCTGGGGCCAGGACTCGTGGGGCGACTTCGAGGCCTCGATGAGGCAGCTGGTGCCCGGCATCGAGGTGAAGACCTCGCAGATGCCGAAGCTGTTCGCGGGCCAGTACAACACCGAGATCTCGACGCTGCTCGGCGCCAACGCCGACGTGATCCACTCGAGCTTCTACGACGGCGACCTCGAGGCGCTCCTGCTGCAGGCGGCGCCGCGCGGCCTGTTCAAGAAGAGCATGGCGGTGCTCACGACCGGCGAGACGGTGATCCACAAGCTCGGAGCGCAGATCCCGGATGGCACGGTGATCGGCGCGCGCGGCCCCTTCGGTCCCTACGCTCCTAATAACGCGTACAACTCCTGGTTCCACAAGGGCTACGTGGCGAAGTTCAAGGCGGAGCCGAATTACGCCTCCTATCAGATGGTGCAGGCGATCCTCGGCATGAAGCTTGCCTGGGAGAAGGCGATGGCGGCGAACGGCGGCAAGCGCCCGACGAACGAGGAGGTCGGAGCGGCGCTCGCGCACATGAGCTACGAAGGGCCGGGAGGACTGGTGCGCATGACCAACGGCAAGGGCCATCAGGCGATCATGGACACCGCCTACGGCGAGTCGAAATACGCCAACGGCAAGCTGGAGATCGTGAAGATCAAGCGCTATCC
>DASPRX010000209.1:0-4135 GCA_035624235.1 Burkholderiales bacterium
GGCAGCACGCCCTCCTCGACCGCCGCGCGCGTGGCGTGCAGCGCGTCCTCGGTGCGGCTCTTGCGCTCCTTCATCTCGGTCTCGGTCGCCGCGCCGACGCGGATCACCGCGACGCCGCCCGCCAGCTTGGCGGCGCGCTCCTGCAGCTTCTCGCGGTCGTAGTCGCTATCGGAATCGTCGATCTGCTGCTTGATCTGGTCGACGCGCGCCTTGATCGCCTGCGCGTCGCCGGCGCCGCCGATGATCGTGGTGTTGTCTTTGTCGACCTCGATGCGCTTCGCGCGCCCGAGGTCCTCGGGACGGAACTTCTCCAGCGTGCGCCCCGCCTCCTCGGAGATCACGGCGCCGCCCGTCATGAGCGCGATATCCTCGAGCATCGCCTTGCGGCGGTCGCCGAAGCCCGGCGCCTTCACCGCGCAGGCCTTGATCACGCCGCGCAGCGTGTTGACGACGAGCGTCGCGAGCGCCTCGCCTTCGACTTCTTCGGCCACCACGAGCAGCGGCTTGCCGCTCTTGGCGACGTGCTCGAGCACCGGCAGCAGGTCGGCCACCGCGGAGATCTTCTTGTCGTACAGCAGCACGCAGGCGCCCTCCAGCACCGTTTCCTGCTTGTCGCGGCTGTTGATGAAGTAGGGCGACAGGAAGCCGCGGTCGAACTGCATACCCTCGACCACCTCGAGCTCGTTGGCCAGGCCCTTGCCGTCCTCGACCGTGATGACGCCTTCCTTGCCCACCTTCTCCATCGCCTCGGCGATCACCTCGCCGATCGACTTGTCGTTGTTGGCCGAGATCGACGCCACCTGCGCGATCTCGGTGCGCGTCGCGCAGGGCCGGGCGAGGCGCTTTAGCTCGACCACGATCGCCTCGACGGCGAGGTCGATGCCGCGCTTGAGGTCCATCGGGTTCATGCCGGCGGCGACGTACTTCATGCCCTCGGTGACGATGCCCGCGGCGAGCACGGTGGCGGTCGTGGTGCCGTCGCCCGCGACCTCGGAAGTCTTGGCCGCGACCTCGCGCATCATCTGCGCGCCCATGTTCTCGAAGCGGTCCTTGAGCTCGATCTCCTTGGCCACCACCACGCCCGAGTTGATCACCGTCGGCGGACCGTAGGAGCGCTCGATCACCACCGTGCGCGACTTCGGGCCGAGCGTGACGCGCACCGCATCGGCGAGAATGTTCATTCCCCTGACGATGCGCGCGTGCGCCGATTCGCCGAACATGAGCTGTTTTGCAGGCATGAATATCTCCCGATTTCCCTGCAAGCAGCCTAGCCCCGCGGCGCAATCGCCAATTGACCGAGATCAATACGGCGACCACGCCGTCGAACAGCATGGAGAGACCATGAAACTGTCGCCCGGCCCGGGAGATGCACTGCTCGTCGTCGACGTGCAGAAGGACTTCCTGCCGGGCGGCGCCCTCGCCGTGGCGCAAGGCGACGAGGTGGTCGCGCCGCTGAACGCGGCGATCCGCGCCTTCGAGCGCGCCGGGCGCCCGATCTACGCCTCGCGCGACTGGCATCCCGCGAACCACTGCTCGTTCAAGGCGCGCGGCGGGCCCTGGCCGCCGCACTGCGTTGCCGGCACGCGCGGCGCCGAGTTCGCCGACGGGCTCGCGCTGCCTGCTTCCGCGGTGCTCGTCTCCAAGGCGGGCAGCCCGGACGCCGACGCCTACTCGGCCTTCGGCGGCAACGACCTCGCGGCGCAGCTGCAGCGCAAGGGAGTGCGCCGCGTCGTGATCGGCGGGCTGACGACCGACTACTGCGTCGTGAACAGCGTGCTCGATGCGCGCGCCGCCGGGTTCGAGGTGGTGGTGCTGGCCGACGCGATACGCGCGGTAGACGTGCAGCCCGGCGACGGTGCGCGCGCGCTCGAGGCCATGCGCAAGGCGGGCGCCCGGCTGGAGGCCGCATGAGCCCGTACGGGCGCGATCCGGGAGCGAGCGCGCTGCTCACGGACCTCTACCAGCTCACGATGCTCAAGTCCTACTTCGAGCGCAGGATGACCGAGGTCGCCGTGTTCGAGTTCTTCGTGCGCAAGCTTCCCGCGGCGCGCAACTTCTTCCTCGCCGCCGGCCTCGAGCCGGCGCTCGAGTTCCTCGAGAACCTGCGCTTCACCCAAGACGACCTCGCCTGGCTCGCCGGCCAGCCCGGCTTCGACGCGCGCTTCCTCGACCTGCTCGCCGGACTGCGCTTCACCGGCGACGTGGACGCGATGCCCGAGGGCACGCCGTTCTTTCCCGACGAGCCGATCCTGCGCATCGCCGCGCCGTTGCCGCAGGCGCAGCTGGTCGAGACGCGCATCGTGGCGCTCATGCATTTCTGCTCGCTCATCGCCAGCAAGGCCGCGCGCTGCGTGCTCGCCGCGCCGGGCAAGCTGCTGGTCGACTTCGGACTGCGGCGCGCGCACGGTGCGGAGGCGGGGCTACTCGCCGCGCGCGCGGCCTACCTCGCGGGCTTCGGCGGCACCGCGACGGTGCTCGCCGGCGAGCGCTACGGCATCCCGCTGTACGGCACGATGGCGCACTCCTACGTCCAGGCGCACGACGACGAGCGCGCGGCGTTCCTCGACTTCGCGCGCGCGCACCCGCAGAACACGACGCTGCTCGTCGACACCTACGACACCGAGGCCGGGGCGCAAAAGGTGGTCGAGCTCGCGCCGCAGCTCGAGCGCGAAGGCATCCGCATCCGCGCGGTGCGGCTCGATTCGGGCGACCTCGGCGCGCATGCGCGCAAGGTGCGCGCGATCCTCGACGCCGGCGGCTGCGGCTCGATCCGCATCTTCGCCAGCGGCGGGCTGGACGAATACGAGCTCGAGCGGCTCGCCGCGACACCGATCGACGGCTTCGGTGTCGGCACCAGCCTGACCACCTCGTCGGATGCGCCGGGCCTGGACTGCGCCTACAAGCTGCAGGAGTACGCCGGCGTCGCGCGACGCAAGCGCTCCGAGGGCAAGGCGACCTGGCCGGGCCGCAAGCAGGTGTTCCGCGCACCCGCGGGCGACCTGCTCGCGCTGCTGAGCGAACGCCACGCCGGCGAGCCGCTGCTGTGCCCGGCGATGCGCGCGGGCCGGCGCCTCGCGCCGCCGGAGCCCCTGGAGGCGATCCGCACGCGCGTGCGCGAAACGCTCGCCGCGCTGCCCGAGCGCCTGCGCAGCCTCGCGCGCGCCGAGCCCGGCTACCGCGTCGAAGTGTCTCCGGCGTTGCGCGCGCTCGCCGACGAGTGCGACCGCAGGCGCACGTAGCGCGTCCCGAGCAGCGCGTCCCACAGCGCGCTCGTCACCCCGTAGTTGCGCTCGGGATGGCAGTGATGGATGTGATGGCGCGCCGCCCAGCCGCGCAGCCACGGATGCCGGAAGCGCCGGTGATGGATCGCGAAGTGGCAGATGCCGTAGGCGACGTAGCCGAGCGCGCTGCCGCTCGCGAGCACCCAGGCGTCGGGCGCAGGCATCCACAGCGCGCACAATCCGATCGCCGCCGCGAGCACCAGCGCGGGCACGAAGAACGGCAGCGCGTCGTAGCCGCGCGGCTCGCCGTGGTGGGCGGCATGGCCGCGCGCGAACGCCTGCAGCGGGCCGTGAAATACCCAGCGGTGCACCACATATTCCATGAAGCTGAAGGCGAACAGGCCGGCAAGGAAGATCAGCGCGGCAACCTGCGCAGGGACGTGTCGCCTGATCGCATCCGCCAGCAGGACGCACGCGAGCGCGGTGTCGACGACCGGTTCGAGCCAGTAGTTGACGCGCGTGTGCGTCAGCTTGTTGACAAACTGGGACATGGCGGCTGCCTTTTTTCGAGGAGGGATTACTCCTCAGGCACGCGATCGCGCCAGACGTTCAGCGCCGGCCGCGGCGCGCGTCGAGCAGTTTCCTCAGCTCGGCGAGCGGGCGCGTGTTCAGGACGTCCTTCCGTTCCAGCCAGCCGCGCCGCGCTTGCCCCACGCCGTACACGAGGTTGTCGAAGCCGTTCACGTCGTGCGCGTCCGAATTGATCGCCACCAGCACGCCCTCGTCCTTCGCCATGCGGCAGTGCACGTCGGTCAAATCGAGACGCTCGGGATGCGCGTTCAGCTCGAGGAACACGCCCTGCGCGCGCGCCTTGCGGATCACCGCCAGCATGTCGACGTCGTAAGGCTCGCGCG
>DASPRX010000045.1:0-10573 GCA_035624235.1 Burkholderiales bacterium
GAGCAGATCGTCGAAGTTGAACTTGCCGTCGGCGCGCTTGACCAGGTTCACCTTGAGGCCGGAGAGCTGCACCTGGTCGACCAGCGTCTGCCCGCGGAAGAGCGGGAGCAGCGCGACCGCCACGTGCGCGGAATCGATCGACGCGAATGTGACGTCGCTCGCGCGCTCCGACAGGCTCGCACGCCCCATCGACGCACCGATGCTCGGCCAGAAGGCGAGATGCAGATTGCCTTCCAGCTTGAGCGTGCGCCTGGTGTCCTGCTTGACTACGCGCTCGATCTCTCCCTTCAGCTTGTTTGCATCGAACAGAAGCGCGAACGCGATCGCGCCGATCACCAACAGGGCGAGCAGCGCGCCCGCCGCGTACAACAGGTACTTGAGCGCTTTCACGATGCCTTACGCTCGACGTTGGCCACCCCGAACGGCACGTGCCCGGTGGCCACGTGGCGCCTGGCCGACTCGACGTGCGCGCGCTGGTCGTCGAAGAAGAAATCCGGCTCGAAGGCGCGTAGGAATTCCCCCTTGTCCAGCCCGCCGAGGAACATCGCCTCGTCGACGCCGATGTTCCACTGCATCAGCGTGCGCACGGCGCGCTCGTGCGCCGGGGCGCTGCGCGCCGTGACGAGCGCCGTGCGCAGGCGCATCGGCACGTCCGTACCGGCGGCCTGCTGCAGGCGGTGCAGCGCCTCGAGCAGCGGCTTGAACGGCCCGGGCGGCAGCGGCCGCCGCGCATGCTCTGTCTCGTGGCGCGTGAACGCGTCCAGCCCGTCGGCCTGGAACACGCGCTCCGCCTCGTCGGAGAACAGCACCGCGTCGCCGTCGAACGCGATGCGCACCTCGTCGGCGTGCCGCTCGGCGGCGCGCGCCGAATCCGGATACACGCGGGCCGCGGGCACTTTCGCCTCGAGCGCGCTCATCACGTCGGCTTCGTTCGCCGAGAGGAACAGGTTCGCCTTGAGCGCATCGAGATAGCGATACGGCGTGCGGCCGCGCGTGAACACGCCGCGCTCCAGGCGCAGCCCCTCGCGCGCCGCCGAGCGGAACACCCGCAGCCCGCTCACCGGGTCGTTCTTTGAGAGGATCACCACCTCGACGCGCTGCGCGCCGGGCGTGTTGAAGGCGAGCAGCTTCTTGACCAGCGCGAAGGCGACGCCCTCCTTTGCCGGGACGTCGAGGCGCGAGAGCTGCAGCTCCACGTACTCGTGCTCGCCGCGGCGCTCGAACACCGCGTTCTCCTCCTCGAAGTCGAACAGCGCCCGTGAGGAGATCGCCACTACCAGCTTGCCTTCGAACGAAACGGGCATCGGATGCCCATTTTAGGCGAGCCTCCGGACGGCGGCAACGCGCGCTTGGCCCTGCCGTCGCACCGTGCGAGACTCGCTGCATGATCAAACTCTGCGCGGGCGTCGTGGTCGCGCTCTGCCTTGCGCCCGGCCTGCCGCCCGCGGTGCTCGCGGCCGAGCAACATCGCGTCGCGATCGCCTATCTCGCGCCGAGCGACCCGGCGCAGCGCAAGATCTACGAAACCCTCAAGCGAGAACGCATCCTGGAGAACCTCGCCGAGCTGCTCAGCCCGTTCGAGCTGCCGCGTGCGCTTACGCTCGAGCTCAAGGGCTGCGACGGCGTCGAGAACGCCTGGTACGACGACGAGCGGCATTCGGTGACGGTATGCTACGAGTACCTCGCGCGCCTGCTGCACGACGCGCCACGCGAGACGACGGCGGCGGGCGTGACGCCCGAGGACGCGGTGCTCGGCCCGACCGCCGAAGTGTTCCTACACGAGTTCGCGCACGCCTTGTTCGACCTGTTCAGGATCCCGGTGCTCGGACGCGAGGAGGACGCCGCCGACATGGTCGCCGCCTACACGCTGCTGCAGTTCGGGCCCGAGTTCGCGCGCAGCGCCATCGGCGGCATCGCCTACATGTACGCGCGCCAAGCGAACGATAAGCCGCTCAACGCTGAGACCGCGGCGGAAGTGCACCCCTTCACCCAGCAGCGCTTCTACAACCTGCTCTGCCTCGCCTACGGCGCCGACCCCAAGACTTTCACCGACGTCGTCGACAAGGGCTACCTGCCCAAGGAGCGGGCCGAGAACTGCGTCTACGAATACCGCCAGGTCGACTATGCGGTGCGCACGCTCCTGTGGCCGCACATGGACCCCGCGCGGCGCGACGCGGTACGCGCGCGCCTGGCAAACAAATTCGCGTCGCCGGAAAAGCGCCGGCCCGAGCATTGAGCGGCTGGAGCGGGTGAAGGGAATCGAACCCTCGTATGCAGCTTGGGAAGCTGCCGTTCTGCCATTGAACTACACCCGCCCAGGGTGCGGATTCTAAAAGGGAACGGCCGACCGCAGCAATTCGCAGCCGGCAGCGCTTTGCCGTTCTGCGCCCACACTCGAGGCGTCCACCGTGGTACCAATGTCCCGCGTGCTTCGCGTGGGCTTATCCCCCGGTCCGAAGATCGCCGTAAAACGCGGTCCGTGGACTATCGCCGGGGCCCGACTCGACGTAGCCTATGCGCAGATTTGCCCCCGCTCGATTCCAAGCACATGGCGACAGCCCCAAGGCCCGCGATCACAGCTCGTCCGGCATTGGCGCTTTGCGCGGCGCTTGCCGCGCACGACGTCTGTGCACAAGCCACGGTGACGGTGAGCGTCACCGCGCGCGTCCTCGCCTCGTGCACCACGACGATCGCGCATCCGCAGTCGACTTGCAACCAGCAAACCATGATGCAGCAGAGCGGCCTCGCCGGCGCTTCGGCGAGAATCTCGACGACCGCGAACGACGTTGGGGTCACGCAAAAGGGCGGGCCCTCGCCGAAGATCGAGCTCAGCGGCAACCAGGCTACGGTAACGTTCTAGCCGCCGGGGGCGCGCGCGCGGAGTAGAATTCGCGCATGATCCGGGTGACCGTGAACGGCGCGCCGCACCGCTTCGAGCAGCCGCTCGACGTTGCGGCCCTGCTCGCGCGCCTCGAGCTCGCCGGCAAGAAGATCGCGGTGGAGCGCAACGGCGAGATCGTGCCGAAGAGCGCGCACGCGGCGACCCGGCTCGCCGACGGCGACGCGCTGGAAATCGTCGTCGCGGTGGGCGGAGGCTGAGCGTGGCGGCGCAGGACGAGCTGATCGTCGCGGGCCGGGCCTTTTCCTCGCGCCTGCTGGTCGGCACCGGCAAGTACAAGGACTTCGCCGAGACGCGCGCTGCGATCGAAGCCTCCGGCGCGCAGATCGTGACGGTGGCGATCCGGCGCACCAATATCGGCCAGAACCGCGGCGAGCCCTCGCTGCTCGAGTTCCTGCCGCCGTCCAAGTTTGCCTACCTGCCGAATACCGCCGGCTGCTACAACGCGCAGGACGCCGTGCGCACGCTGCGCCTGGCGCGCGAACTGCTCGACGGCCACAAGCTGGTCAAGCTCGAGGTGCTCGGCGACCCGCAGTCGCTCTACCCGAACATGCCCGAGACGCTCGAGGCGGCGAAGCAGCTGGTGAAAGAGGGCTTCGAGGTGATGGTGTACTGCTCGGACGACCCAATCCAAGCGAAGATGCTCGAGGACATCGGCTGCGTGGCGGTGATGCCGCTCGCCTCGCTGATCGGCTCGGGCATGGGGATCCTCAACCCCTGGAACCTGCAGCTCGTGATCGAGCGGGTCTGCGTGCCGGTGCTCGTCGACGCGGGCGTGGGCACTGCATCGGACGCCGCGATCGCGATGGAGCTCGGCTGCGACGGCGTGCTCATGAATACGGCGATAGCCGCCGCGAAGAATCCGGTCCTCATGGCGCAGGCGATGAGAAAGGCGGTGGAAGCGGGCAGGCAGGCGTTCCTCGCCGGACGCATGCCGAAGAAGCTCTACTCGGCGACGCCCTCCTCGCCGAGCGCGGGAACCATCGCAGCATCGCAGCCCAAGGCTGCGTGACGCGCCAGATCCGCAGCTACGTGCTGCGCCAGGGCAGAACGACGCCCGCGCAGCAGCGGGCGCTCGACGAGCTCTTCGACCGCTACGGCATCGCCTTCCGCGACGCGCCGCTCGACGCGGCGGAGGTCTTCGGCCGCCATGCGCCGCTCCTGCTCGAGGTCGGCTCCGGCATGGGCGAGACCACCGCGGCCATCGCGCAGGCCGAGCCCGGCACCGATTTCATCGCGGTCGAAGTCCATGCGCCGGGAGTCGGCAGCCTGTTGAGGAAAATCCATGCACTGGACCTGCGCAACCTTCGCGTCGTGCGCCACGACGCGGTCGAAGTGCTCGCGCGCATGATCCCGGACGGCGCGCTCGCCGGCATCCATCTGTTCTTCCCCGACCCCTGGCCGAAGAAACGCCACCACAAGAGGCGCCTGGTGCAGCCGGCGTTCGCCGCGCTTGCCGCGCGCAAGCTCGCTCCCGGCGCCACCCTGCACGCGGCCACCGACTGGCCCGAGTACGCCGAGCAGATGCTCGCGGTGCTGGGCGCCGAGCCGCTCCTGGAGAACACCGCTGCCGGCTACGCGCCGCGCCCCGCGCGGCGCCCGCTCACCAAGTTCGAGCAGCGCGGCCTCGCGCGCGGCCATGCGGTGCGCGACCTCGTGTTCCGGCGCCGCGCGCCCTAGGGCAGGAACAGCGCGAGCGCCTCGTTCAGGAAGCGCTGCCCGCGCGCCGTGGGACGCACGCGCTGCCAGTCGCGCCCAATGAAGCCCTGCTCTTCGGCGCGCGCGAGCGCTGGCTCGAGCGCGGCGAGCGGCAGGCCGGTGCGCTCGCGAAACAGCGCGAGCGGAAAACCCTCGGTGAGCCGCAGCGCGTTCAGCATGAACTCGAACGCCACTTCGCCGGCCGGAACCTCCTTCTGCAGCACGATCGTCTTGCCCCCGGCGCGTAGGTAATCGCGCGGCTGCCTGATGCGCTCGTGGCGCGTGATGCGCTCGGCGAAGCTCAGCTTGCCGTGCGCGCCGGCGCCCAGGCCCAGGTAGTCTCCGAACTGCCAGTAGTTCAGGTTGTGGCGCGAGCGCCTTCCGGGCAGCGCGAAGGCCGAGGTCTCGTAGTGCTCGAAACCACGCGCCGCGAGCGCCTCCTCCACGGCGAGCTGCATGTCGGCGCAGGCATCGTGCGCCGGAAGCGCCGGCGGACGGCTCCAGAACACCGTATTCGGTTCGATCGTGAGCTGGTAGGCCGAGACATGCTGCACGCCGAAGGCCGCGGCTTGCTCGATGTCGGAACGCGCACCGTCGGCCGTCTGCCCGGGCAGGCCGTACATCAGGTCGACGTTCACGTTGTCGAAGCTCGCAAGCGCGAGCTCGACCGCGTGCCGCGCCTCGTCGGCGGAATGGATGCGGCCGAGCGCCGCGAGCATGCGATCGTCGAGGCTCTGTACGCCGAGGGACAGCCGATTCACGCCCGCGGCGCGATACCCGCGAAAGCGCGCGGCTTCCGCGGTGCCGGGATTCGCCTCGAGCGTCACCTCGGCGCCGGGCTCGAGCGGCAGGCGCGCGCGCAAGTCGGACAGCAGCCGCTCGATCGCCGCGGCCGAGAACAGGCTCGGCGTGCCCCCGCCGATGAACACGCTCGCCGCGCGCCGGCCCCACACCGAGGGCAGCAAGCCTTCCAGGTCCGCCGCCAGCGCGTCGACGTACTCGCGCTCGGGCAGCTCGCCCGCCCGCTCGTGCGAGTTGAAATCGCAGTACGGGCACTTGCGCACGCACCAGGGAATGTGCACGTATACGGCGAGCGGCGGCAGCGCCTCGAGCCGCACCCGGTCGGCGCGCTCAAGCTCGATCTTCATTTCGCAGGCGCGCGACGAGCGCAGCAAGCGCGCGCCCGCGGTGGCTGACGCGGTTCTTTTCCTCGGCCGCGAGTTCGGCCGCGGTGCGGCCTGTCCCGGGCACGAGGAACAGGGGATCGTAGCCGAAGCCCCCGGCGCCGCGCGCCGCGCGCGCGATCTCGCCGTGCCAAGCGCCCTCCACGACGACCGGCTGCGGGTCGCCGGCGCTGCGCAGCAGCACGAGCACGCAATAGTAGTGCGCGCGCCGGTCGGCTAGGTTTTGCAACGCCTCGAGGAGCCTGGCGTTGTTGCGCGCGTCGCGCACCTCGCGCCCGCCTTCCCGGCCGGCGTAGTAGGCGGAATGCACGCCCGGCTCTCCGCCGAGCGCGTCGACGCAGATGCCCGAATCGTCGGCGAGCGCGGGCAGCCCGGCCGCCGCGCTCGCGTGGCGCGCCTTGGCGAGCGCGTTCTCGAGGAAGGTGTGATGCGGCTCCTCGGCCTCGCCGATGCCAAGCTCGGCCTGCGCCACTACCTCGATTGCGAGCGGCGCGAGCAGGACCCGGATCTCCTTCAGCTTGCCCGGGTTGTTGGAGGCGAGGACGAGGCGCTTCACGTTCCGAGCGCGGCGCGCTGGCGCGCCACCAGCTCGCCGATGCCCCGCTCGGCGAGCGCGAGCAGCGCGTCCATCTCGGCGCGCGAGTAGGGCGCGCCTTCGGCGGTGCCCTGCACCTCGATGAAGCCGCCCGACCCGTTCATCACCACGTTCATGTCGCTGTCGCAGGCCGAGTCCTCGGCATAGTCCAGATCGAGCAGCGCGACGCCACGGTAAACCCCGACGGAAACCGCCGCCACGAAGTCCTTCACAGGCAGCGCGCCGAGCACTCCGCGCGCCTTCATCCATGCGAGCGCGTCGTGCACCGCGACGAAGGCGCCGGTGATCGCCGCGGTGCGTGTGCCGCCGTCGGCCTGCAGCACGTCGCAGTCGAGCTGGATGGTGCGCTCGCCGATCGCGTCCAGGTCGATCGCGGCGCGCAACGCCCGCCCGATCAGCCGCTGGATCTCGAGCGTGCGCCCGGACTGCCGGCCGCGCGCCGCCTCGCGCTCGGTGCGCGTGTTGGTGGCACGCGGCAACATGCCGTACTCCGCGGTCAGCCAGCCGCGCCCCTTGCCCTGCAGGAAGGGCGGAACGCGCTGCTCGACGCTCGCGGTGCACAGCACGCGAGTGTCGCCGAACTCCGCCAGCACCGAGCCTTCGGCGTGCCGCGTCCAGCCGCGCGTCAGGCGCACGGCGCGCAGCTCGTCGGGCTTCCTGCCGCTCGGCCTCATGCCGGGCCCGTATGCTTGCGCAAGGCCTTGCGGATATCGGCGATCGCGCGCTCGATGTCCTCGTCGGTCATTTCCAGGAAATCCGGTTCGATTGCGGCAAGGTCCTGCACGTCGGTCGGCAGCTCGTGGAACGGCAGCGTATGCGGCTCGTCCGCCGGCGCGATCTCGTTCTCGCCCCAGCACATCGCCACCGCGGACACATTATCGCACTCCCGTCCGCCGCGGGTCTCGGCGAGCTCGACCAGCTCGGCGATCGCCGGCTCGAGCTCCCTGGCGATCAGCGAGTGCAGCAGCTGGCGCTGCGTGAGGGGCCCCCACAGGCCGTCCGAGCACAGCAGCACGATGTCGTTCTCGAGCAGGCGCGCGCTCGAGGCGGGCGCGAGTCGCGGCGGCCTGTCGCCGCCCAGGCACTGCAGCACCTTGTTTCGGTCAGGGTGCGTGGCGAGCGCCTCCTCGCGCAGCAGCCCGTGGTCGAGCAGCAGCTGCACCCGGGTGTGGTCGCGGGTGCGCGACAGCACGCGCCCCTTGCGCACCAGGTAGAGCCGCGAGTCGCCGACGTGCGACCAGTAGGCGTAGCCGTTCTGCACGACGCAGGCGACGATTACGGTGCGCGGGGTCTCCTCCAGCGCGAGCTTGCGCGCTTCCTGGTGCAGCATGCCGTGCACCCGCCCAATGCTGCGAAACAGAAAGATGTCCGGATTGGCGAGCCTGGGCTTCGCGTCGCGCTTGAACGCCTCGATCATCTGCGCGAGAGCGAGCTGCGCCGCGACGTCCCCGTGCCGGTGGCCGCCCATGCCGTCTGCGACCACCATGATGAGCGCGTCGCTCGTGGCCCAGTGGCCGACGCGGTCCTGGTTGTAGGGCCGCGCGCCCGGGCGGCTAAGCTCGGCGATGGTGTACTTCATCGCGCGCGCACGTCACAGCACCCGGCGCTTCGTAATCTTGTGGAGCGCGTCGCGCACCTGCTCGAGCACCGGCGCCCCCCTGCGCGGCACGGGCTCTCCCTTGCCGAGCAGCGCCTTTTGCAGCGCGAATACGCTCTGCGGGCGCTCGAGGTGATCCAGGCGCAGGCACCAATCGACGATATCGAGCAGCTCGTTCGAGTATTTGCCGGTCCAGCTCTTGCGCGCGGAGATGAGCCGGTCCTTCTCCGCGCGCTGCTCCGCGGGCTGCGGCGCGCTCGCGCCAAGGCAGGCGTAGATGCTCGCCCCGACCGAGTAGATGTCGCTCCAGGGCCCGAGGTGCTCGCGCGCGCCGTGGTGCTCGGGCGAGGAGAAGCCCGGGGTGTACATCGGCGGCAGCTTGGTGCCCTCCTCCGAGAGCGTCTGTCGCGCGGCGCCGAAGTCGAGCAGCAGAGGCGTGCCGTCGTTGCGCACGTAGATGTTGCCCGGCTTGATGTCCAGGTGCAGCAGCTTGTTGGAATGCACCTCGCGCAGGCCGTTCAGCAGCTGCGCGAAGGTGCGTCGCACCCAGGACTCGCGCAGCGCCCCGCGGTGCGCGTGGATGTGCTCCTGCAGCGTGCGCCCGCGCTCGTAGCGCATCACCATGTACACGGTCTCGTTGGCGCGGAAGAAGTTGAGCACGCGCACCACGTTCGGGTGGTTGAGCTTCGCGAGCGCCTTGCCCTCCTCGAAGAAGCAGCGCAGGCCATAGCGGAACGAGGCTAGATTGGATTCGGATACGTCGGGCACCGGGTCGGTGCCGACGCGCAGGGCGAGTGTCGAGGGCAGGAACTCCTTGATCGCCACCGGCGCCTCGTTCTCGTCGTGCGCGAGGTAGACGAACGAGAATCCTCCCGAGGCCAGCACTCTGAGCAAGCGGTAATTCAGCAGCTGATAACCTTCCGGCAGCGGCTGGTTGGCTTGGGATGGCATCGACCTTATGATACGCGTTCCCCATGATTCAAAGCATGACCGGTTACGCAGTAGCGACCGCGGACACGCCGCGCGGCGTGCTCAGCCTCGAGCTGCGCGCGGTCAACTCGCGCTACCTTGATCTGCAGTTCCGCGTCGCGGACGAGCTGCGCGCGCTCGAGCCGCTGCTGCGCGAAACGCTCGCCGCGCGCCTCGCGCGCGGCAAGGTCGATTGCCGGCTGTACTTCGCCGCCGGCGGCGCACGCCCGCAGGCGCAGGCGCTGAACGCGGCGGCGCTCGATGACCTGCGCGGGCTCGCCACGCAGGCGGGCGCGGCTTTTCCCGGCGCCGCGCCGCTCGCGCTCGCGGACGTGCTGCGCTGGCCGGGCGTGCTCGCCGAGCCCTCGCTCGACGAGGAGCGCACGCGCGCCACGGTCGAAGCGTTGTGCCGCAAGGCGCTGGAGGAGTTCGTCGCGACGCGCGCGCGCGAGGGCGCGAAGCTCGCGGCGAGCGTCGCCGAGCGCGTGGCGCACATGCGCCGCAGGCTCGAAGAGGTGCGGCCGCTGATTCCCGAGGCGCTCGCCGCCTTCCAGGAAAAGCTCGCCGCGCGCCTGCGCGAGGCGCTCGGCGCTGCCGACGAGGAGCGCATCCGGGCCGAGCTCGCCGTGTTCGCCATGAAGACCGACGTCGACGAGGAGCTCACCCGGCTGTCGGCGCACCTGGACGAGACCGAGCGCACGCTCGCGAAGGGCGGCGCCGCCGGCAAGCGGCTCGATTTCCTCGCCCAGGAGCTCAACCGCGAGGCCAACACGCTCGCCTCCAAGTCCGCCACCCAAAAGGTGTCCGACTGCGCGCTCGAGATCAAGCTGCTCGTCGAGCAAATGCGCGAGCAGGTGCAGAACATGGAGTAGCCGGGCGGGTGAGCGGCCTCCTCTTCGTGATCACGGCGCCCTCGGGAGCGGGCAAGAGCTCGCTCATCAGGGCCGCGCTCGCCGAGGAGAGCGGCGTCAGGCTTTCGATCTCCTACACGACGCGCGCTCCGCGCCCCGGCGAGCAGAACGGCCGCGAGTACCACTTCGTCGATGAGGCCACCTTCGTCGCGATGCTCGGGCGCGGCGAATTCCTGGAGAGCGCCCTGGTGCACGGCAACCGTTACGGCACCTCGCACAAGGCGATCGCCGGGGTGCTCGAGGGCGGCAACGACCTCATGCTGGAGATCGACTGGCAGGGCGCGCAGCAGGTGCGCCGGCTGCTGCCCGAGTGCGTCTCGATCTTCGTGCTGCCGCCTTCGCTCGGCGAGCTCGAGCGGCGCATGCGTGCGCGCGCGCAGGACAGCGAGCAAGTCATCGCGCGCCGCATGGCCGGCGCGCGCGATGAGCTGTCGCACGCCCCGGAGTCGGATTATGTTATTATTAACAACGACTTCGATACCGCCAAGCGCGATCTGCTGGCGATCATGCGTGCCGCGCGCCTGCTAACGCGGCGGCAGCTCGCGCTGCACCCTGAACTCTTTTGATTGAACGGAAACACCCGACATGGCCCGCATCACTGTTGACGACTGCCTGAAGAGGATTCCCAACCGCTTCCAGCTCACGCTCGCGGCGACCTACCGCGCGCGCCAGCTCACCGCCGGCGCCTCGCCGCTGCTCGAGCCGCAGAAGGACAAGCCG
>DASPRX010000099.1:0-7880 GCA_035624235.1 Burkholderiales bacterium
CTGGATCAGCGTGAGCGTGACCATGTCGCCGTTGGCGACGTGCGTCATCTCGTGACCCAGCACCGCCTCGACCTCGTCGCGGCTCATCGACTGCAGCAGCCCCGTCGACACGGCGACCAGCGCCGAATTGCGGAACGCGCCGGTGGCGAAGGCGTTCGGCGCACCCTCGTAGACCGCCACCTCGGGCATGCCGACGCCGGCGCGCTCGGCGAGCCGCTTGACCGTCTGCACCAGCCAGTTCTCGGTGCTGCCCTCCGAGCCATCGATGATATGGGCGCCGGTGGACCACTTGGCGACGGCCTTCGACATGAGCAGCGAGATGAACGCGCCGCCGAAGCCGATCACCGCCGCGAACACCAGCAGCGACCCGTAGTCGATGCCCTGCTGGGTCAGGAACTGCCCGACGCCGAGCAGGTTGATGACGATCGACAGCAGCAGCAGGACGGCGATGTTGGTCGCCAGGAACAGGACGATGCGCTTCATTTTTCGAGGTCTCCTTTCGAATCCGTCATATTGGGGCAGTTCCGGCGCCGCGCAAGAGGAACCTCAGTCCCGCTCCGCGGCGAGCTGGCGGCGCGCGGCGGCCAGCTCGCGGAGCTGCTTCGGCCCGAGCTTCGGGTAACGCAGATCGAGGCCCGCCATCGCCTCGACGATCGCCGCAGCGACCGCCAGCCGCGTGAACCACTTGTTGTCCGCCGGCACCACGTACCACGGCGCCTCGCGGGTCGCCGTGTGGCGGATCATGTCCTCGTAGGCCTCCATGTAACCCTTCCAGTGGCCGCGCTCGCGCACGTCCGCGGCGGAGAACTTCCAGTGCTTGTCCGGGTCGTCCAGCCGCTCCATGAAGCGCCTCTTCTGCTCGGCGCGCGAGACGTTCAGGAAGAATTTCAGGATCAGGAAGCCATTGCGCGTCAGGTAGCGCTCGATGTTGACGATGTCCTCGCAGCGCTCGCGCCAGATCTTCCCGCTCACGGCCTGCTCGGGCAGCTGCTGCCGGGCGAGCAGCTCGCGGTGCACGCGCACCACCAGCACTTCCTCGTAGTAGCTGCGGTTGAAGATGCCGATGCGGCCGCGCTCCGGCAGCGCCCGCATGCAGCGCCACATGAAGTCGTGGTCCAGCTCCTCGCTCGAGGGCGCCTTGAACGGCGTGACGTCGACGCCCTGCGGGTTGACGCCCGACATCACGTGCTTGATCGCGCCGTCCTTGCCTGCTGCGTCCATCGCCTGGAACACCACCAGCACGCCCCAGCGGTCCTGCGCGTACAGCCGCTCCTGCGCTTCGGCGAGCCATTCGACGCCGCGCGCGAGCAGCTCGCGCGCTTCCTCCTTGCTCTCCGAGCCCATGCCGTGCGTGTCGCCCGGATCGTGGTCTTTCAGGCGGAAGTGCTTGCCGCGGGTGACGCGGTGCGGCTCGACGAACTTGCGCAGGATCTTCAGCACCGACTTGTCCACGGCTCTACTCCGGGGGAAGGGCAGGGGAGAAATGGCGGTCGCCGTGCACCGCGTCGACGCGCTTCACCGGCGGCCAGTACTTGGCGCCGCGCAGCCCGGGCAGCGGATAGACCGCCTCCGCGCGGCTGTAGGGGTGCGGCCAGTCGCCGGCCAGCTCCTCGGCGGTGTGCGGCGCATTGCGGATCGGGTTGTCGTCGCGCTCCCAGGCGCCGGAGGCGATCTTCTCGAGCTCGCCGTGGATCGCGACCATCGCCGCGCAGAAGCGGTCGAGCTCGGCGAGCGATTCGCTCTCGGTAGGCTCGACCATCAGCGTGTCGGGCACCGGGAAGGAGACGGTCGGCGCGTGAAAGCCGTAGTCCATGAGGCGCTTGGCGACGTCTTCGGCGTTCACGCCGTACTGCTGCTTGAGGCCCCTCAGGTCGAGGATGCACTCGTGCGCGACGCGGCCGCCGCGCCCGGTGTAGAGGATCGGAAAGCACGGCGCGAGGCGCGCCGCGACGTAGTTCGCGGCGAGGATCGCGCGCTCGGTCGCGAGCCGCACGCCCTCGGCGCCCATCATGCGCAGGTACATCCACGAGATCGTGACGATCAGCGGGCTGCCGAAGGGCGCGGCGCTCACCGTGCCGCTCGCGGGGCTCAATCCCTCTTCGGGCACCAGCGGGTGGCAGGGCAGGTGGGGCGCGAGGTGCGCGGCTACGCCGATCGGCCCCATGCCGGGGCCGCCGCCGCCGTGCGGGATGCAGAAGGTCTTGTGCAGGTTGATGTGGCACACGTCGGCGCCCAGGTCCGCCGCGCGCGCGAGGCCGGCGAGCGCGTTCAGGTTCGCGCCGTCCATGTACACCTGGCCGCCCGCAGAGTGCACCAGGCGGCAGATGTCGGCGATCGACTCCTCGAACACGCCGTGCGTGGAAGGGTAGGTGATCATCAGCGCCGCCACGCGCCCGGCGTGGGAGGCGAGCTTCGCCTTCAGGTCCGCGAGGTCGACGTTGCCTTGCGCGTCGCAGGCGACGATCAGCACCTCGAGGCCGGCCATGCGTGCCGACGCGGGGTTGGTGCCGTGCGCCGAGGAAGGGATCAGGCATACATCGCGGCCGCCTTCGCCGCGCGCGGCGTGGTAGTTGCGGATCGTCACCAGGCCGGCGTACTCACCGTTCGCGCCGGAGTTGGGCTGCATCGTCATGCGCGCCAGGCCCGTGATCGCCGAGAGCGCCTGCGACACCTCGGCGAGCAGGCGCGCGCTGCCGCGCGCCTGCTCGCGCGGCGCGAAGGGGTGCAGCCGGGCGAACTCGGGCCACGATACCGGCGCCATCTCGGCCGCGGCGTTCAGCTTCATGGTGCAGGAGCCGAGCGGGATCATGCCGTGCGCCAGCGAATAGTCGCGATTTTCGAGGCGCTTGAGGTAGCGCATCATCTCGCTCTCGCTGCGGTGGTGGTGAAAGACGGGGTGCGTGAGGACCGCGTCGTTCCGCCGCAGCCGAGCGGGGATGCTTTCCTCCCCTGGGCTTTCCGAGACTTTCGTATCCCCGGTCAGGACCCAGGCCAGATCCCGTATGTCCTGTTCCGTGGTCGTCTCGTCCAGCGCCACGCCGACGCGGCTGCCGTCGTAGCGGAGGTTGATCTGCTTCTGCCCGGCTCTTTCCCGTATTTCCTTCGTCTTTTCTCCGGCTTCGAATGTGAGCGTCTCGAAATAGGAACTGAACGAAGGCTTCAATTTTGGCGTGACGCTCGCTGCGAGCCGGCGCGCGAGCCGGTTGCAGCGCTGCGCGATGCGCGCCAGGCCCTCGGGGCCGTGCCACACCGCGTACAGCCCGGCGATGTTGGCGAGCAGCACCTGCGAGGTGCAGATGTTGCTCGTCGCCTTTTCGCGCCGGATGTGCTGCTCGCGCGTCTGCAGCGCCATGCGGTAGGCGGTGCGTCCGGCGGCGTCCACGCTCGCGCCGATGATGCGCCCGGGCATCTGGCGCACCAGCTCCGCGCGGCAGGACATGTACGCCGCGTGCGGACCGCCGTAGCCGAGCGGCACGCCGAAGCGCTGCGCCGAGCCGAGCGCGACGTCCGCGCCGAGCGCGCCGGGCGATTTCAGGAGCACGAGCGCGAGGGGATCGGTGCCAAGCGAAACGAGGCCGCCGCCGGCGTGCATGCGGGAAACGACTTGCGCAGGATCGAACAATTCTCCCCACGTGCCCGGATACTGCAGGTGCGCCCCGAACACCGCGGCCGGATCGATGCGCGCCGGGTCGTCGACGACGAGCGGGATCCCCATCCACCTGGCGCGCGTGGCGAGCACCGCGAGCACCTGCGGGTGGCAGCCGGCGTCGGCGAAGAACGCCTGCGCCCTGCTCTTGGCGGCGCGCCGCAGGAGCGCCATCGCCTCCGCGGCGGCGGTCGCCTCGTCGAGCAGCGAGGCGTTCGCCACCGGCAGCCCGGTGAGGTCGCTCACCGTCTGCTGGAACACGAGCAGCGCCTCGAGCCTCCCCTGCGAGATCTCGGGCTGGTACGGCGTGTAGGCGGTGTACCAGCCGGGGTTCTCGAGCACGTTCCTCTGGATTACCTGCGGCGTGTGGCAGGCGTGGTAGCCCGCGCCGATGCAGCTGCGCCAGAGCTGGTTCTCGCTCGCGAGCGCGCGCAGCGCAGCGAGCGCGTCGGCCTCGCCGAGCGGCGCGGGCAGCTCGAGCGGCGTCTTCTGCCGGATCGACGCGGGCAAGGCCTGGTCGAGCAGCGCGGCGCGCGAAGCCAGGCCGAGCGCGGCGAGCATCGCGCGCTCGCCGTCGGCGTCGACGCCGAGGTGCCGCTCGAGGAACTCGCCGGACCTCACTTGAAGCTCTTCCGGTACGCGGCGGCGTCGAGCAGCGCGGCGAGCGCCGCCGGGTCGGAGGGCTTGAGGCGAAAGAGCCACGCGCCGTAGGGGTCCTTGTTTACCTCGCCGGGCGCCTCGGCGAGCGCCTTGTTCGCGCCCACCACCTCGCCGGCGAGCGGCGCGTACACGTCGGAGGCCGCCTTGACCGACTCAACCACGGCGCAGGCCTCCTCGGCGCCGAGCCTGCGGCCGACCTCGGGCAGCTCGACGTACACCAGCTCGCCGAGCGCGTCCTGCGCGTGGTCGGTGATGCCGACGCTCACGCTGCCGTCGGTTTCCGCGCGCACCCATTCGTGCGACGCGGTGTACTTCAGGTTGTCCGGGACCTTCATCGCTGCCTCTCCTGAATCAGACCAGTACCTTGCCGTGGCGCACGAACGGCGGGCGCACCACGCGCGCGACCGCGCGCTTGCCGCGCAGGTCGACCTCGACGCGCTCGCCGGGCGCATAGCCGGGCGGCAGGCGCGCGAGCGCGATCGAGGCCTGCAGCGTCGGCGAGAACGTGCCGCTCGTCACCTCGCCCGCGCCGTGCGCGCCGTGCACCGCCTGGTGCGCGCGCAGCACGCCGGCGCGCTCCTCCAGCACCAGGCCGAACCGCGCGTGCGCGGGCGAGCGCGCCGCAAGCGCCGTCTTGCCCACGAACTCGTGCCCCGACGCGAGCTCGACCGTCCAGCCGAGCCCGCATTCGAGGGGCGTCACGCTTTCGTCCATGTCCTGGCCGTAAAGGTTCATTCCGGCCTCCAGGCGCAGCGTGTCGCGCGCGCCGAGGCCGCAGGGCCGCACGCCGGCCTGCGCCAGGCGCTGCCAGGCCGCGCTCGCCGAATCTGCGGGCATGAGCAGCTCGAAGCCGTCCTCGCCGGTGTAGCCGGTGCGCGCGACGAAGGTGTCGCCCGCCTGCGCGCCGCAGAAGGGCGCCAGGCCCTCGCTCTTGGCGCGCAGCACCGGCAGCGCGCTCCAGGTGCGCGCGCGCGCCTGCGGGCCCTGCACGGCGATCATCGCCAGCTCGCGCCGCGGCCGCAGCTGCGCCGCGCCGGCGGCGAGCGAGCCGAGCCAAACGAGATCCTTCTCCGCGGTCGCGGCATTGACCACGACGCGAAACAAGCCTTCGCGCAGGAAGTACACGATCAGGTCGTCGAGGATGCCGCCGCGCTCGTTCAGCATGCAGGAGTACAGCGCCCGGCCGGGTTGCGCGAGGCGACCGACATCGTTCGCGAGCGCGCGCGAAAGGAAAGCGCGCGCGCCGTGCCCCTCGACGTCGATCGCCAGCATGTGCGAGGTGTCGAACATGCCGGCGGTGCGCCGCACCGCGTGGTGCTCCTCGATCTGCGAGCCGTAATGCAGCGGCATTTCCCAGCCGGCGAAATCGACCAGTTTCGCGCCGGCCTTGCGGTGGGCGTCGATGAGCGGGGTGTGGAGCACTGCGGCCTTCGTGGTCGCGCAAGTCTAGCACCGGCCAGGTTTAGAATCGCTGCGCAGCGCCATGTCCACGACCGCATCCAGCGCCTACGTCGCAATCGACGCGCGCAGCTACGAATCGACCGCGCTCACGCGCGGGCCGTGGGACCCGGGCCACCAGCACGCCGGCCCGCCGATCGCGCTCGTCGGGCGAGCGATCGCGCGCGAGGCCGCCGCGCTCGGCATGAACCACGTCGCGCGCCTGACCGCCAACCTCGTGCGCCCGGTGCCGATCGCGCCGCTCGCGCTCGAGGTCTGGACCGACTACGCGGGCCGCAACGTCGCGCATTTCGCCGCGCGCCTGTCCGCTGGCGGGCGCGAGGTGGTGCGCTTTACCGCGGTGGCGCAGCGCGAAGAGCCGCTCGAGCTGCCGGCGCAGGCGCCAGCGCGTGCAGTCAGGGCGCCGGCGGAGCTCGAGCCGGTGGTGTTCCCGCACCGGGCCGGGGTGACGGGCTATCACGACCTGGTCGAGCTGCGCGTCGCCGAGGGCACGCTCACGCGCGGGCCGTGCGCGGTGTGGTTCCGCCTGCGCCATCCGCTGGTTGCGGGCGAGGCGCCGGGCGCCCTCGAGCGCGTCGCGGTGGCGGCCGACTCCGGCAACGGCATCAGCGCGGAGCTCGACTTCAAGCGCTGGATCTTCGTCAACTCCGACCTGACGATCAACCTGCTGCGCCCGCCCGAGGGCGAGTGGATCTGCATCGACGCGCGCACGCTGCTCGGCCCGCGCGGCGGCGGCATCGCCGAGGCGCGCATCTTCGACGAGCGCGGCCTGGTCGGCCGCTCGACGCAGAGCCTGCACGTGCGGCCGCGCTAGCCGAGCAAGCCTTTTTCCTCCCTAGACGCGTTTCTTCTCCTCCGGGCGCACGAAGCCGATCGGGCGTCGCTTGGGCTCGCTCGGGGCCATGAGCGTTCGGATAGTGTCGACCAGCCCAGCTATTGCCTGGGCATGGGAGGCAAGCTTGCGTTCGTGGGCCTCGAGGCGGCGGGCGAGATCCCTGTGGGAAGCGAGGAATTCCCGCAGGTGCACGAACGCGCGCACGACATAGACCGAGACTTCGGTTGCGCGAGGGCTGTTAAGGATCGTGGCGGCCATGATGGCGCCATGCTCCGAAAAGGCCAGCGGCAGGTACTTGCGGTGGCGGCCGCGCCCGCGCTCTAAGGTCGCAAATTGCGACCTTAGAGCCTCCCATTCTGCGACGGAGAGGCGGAACATGAAGTCGTCCGTGAACCGCGCGCCGTTCCTCCGCACCTGTTCATTGAAGCGCTTGGTGCTTACGCCGTAGAGGGTCGCGAGGTCCGCGTCGAGCAGGACCTTGTGCCCGCGAATCAGCAGGATCCGACTCTCGATACGCTCCAAAGGCAATGCGCTCTCGGTAGGCACGGGCGCTCAAAGGTGAAGGCGTCAAGCCTTTCAACGCTCCTGCCTGAGCGGGGTTGACGCGGTCTCGCCCGACACGGGCACGACGACGAACACCTGCGATGCATTGAACCGAACCGCACCGATCACGTTCCAGTACGGCTCGAACGCTGAGAGCGGACGGTACCAAATATGCGGGCTAGCCGCGCCGCAAAGCCTCGAGGACCGCGGCGGCGCCCTTCTCCGCGATCACGTAGGTCGGCGCATTGGTGTTGCCCGAGGTGATGCGCGGCATCACCGAGGCGTCGATCACGCGCAGGCGCGCGAGGCCGTGCACGCGCAGCCGGTCGTCGACCACGGCGAGCGGGTCGTGGCCCATCTTGCAGGTGCCGACCGGGTGGAAGATCGTCGTGCCCAGCTCGCCCGCGGCCCGCTCCAAGTCCGCTTCGCGCTCGACGGCGATGCCGGGGCGGAACTCGCCCGGCTCGTATTTCGCGAGCGCCCTCGCGGCCATGATGCGCCGCGTGAAGCGCATGCCGAGCACCGCCACCCTGCGATCCTCCTCGGTCGAGAGGTAGTTGAGCTTGATCTCGGGGTAGGCGGCGGGATCGGGCGAGGCGATGCGCACCCAGCCGCGCGAGCTCGGGCGCAGGTTGCACACGCTCGGCGTGATCGCCGGGAAGGCGTGCAGCGGGTCGCCGAACTTGTCGAGCGACAGCGGCTGCACGTGCCACTCCATGTCCGGCGTCGGCTGCGCGG
>DASPRX010000033.1:0-6009 GCA_035624235.1 Burkholderiales bacterium
GCCGGTCGCCGCGCGCCACACCTCGAGCTTCGGGATCGGCGCGAACTTGAAGCCCTCGACGAGCAGCAGGTCGCAGGGCGAAAGGTGCTTCATCTGTTCTTCGATCGAAGGCTCGGGCCCGCCGCGCAGCTCGTGCATCAGTACCCAACGGCGCGACGAGGTGACGAGCACTTCGCTCGCGCCGGCGTGCCGGTGGCGGTACGAATCCTTGCCCGGCTGGTCGACGTCGAACGTATGGTGCGCGTGCTTGATCAGCGAGACGCGCATGCCGCGCCTGACCAAGCGCGGGATGAGCTGCTCGATCAGGGTGGTCTTGCCGCTGCCCGAATAACCCGCGAAGCCGAAAACCTTCATGCGCGTCCCCTGCCCGTGCGGGCGGAGCGCACATTCTAGCCGGATTGCAGCGCGATCCTTCCGTCCTCCAGGCGCAGGCGCGCGTAGCCGACAAGGTTGATCACTTCCTGGTCGTGGCAGGCGACGATCACGGTACGCCGTCCATCGCGCAGCTGGGCGAGCAGCGCGAGCGTCTGCGCGCGCCCGAGGCGGTCGAGATTGCTGGTCGGCTCGTCGAGCAGCAGCAGCTCGGGCGCGAGCGCTCGCGCGCGCGCGAGCGCCGCGCGCTGTTTCTCCCCGCCCGAAAGCCTCGCCGGCGGCGTCGCCACCTGGCCCTGCAGGCCGGCCCACTCGATCGCTTCCTCGACCCGTCGCGCGCGCTCGGCCGCGGACAGCCCACGGCACTTCAACCCGTATTCGAGGTTATGCCGCAGGCTGGTGTGAAAGAGGTACGGGTGCTGGTGCACGTACACGATCTCGTGCCGCAGGTGCTCCGGGTAGGAAGGCGGGTTCGACCGTTCACCGCGGAATTCGATGCTGCCCTGTTGCGTCGGTTCCAGCCCGGCGATGATGCGCATCAGCGTAGTCTTGCCGCAGCCGTTCGCGCCTGTCAGCACGTAGGCGCCGCCCTGCTCGATCGACAGCCGGTCGATGTCGAGCAGGCTGCGCGCGTCGAAGGACTTGCGCAGGCCGCGCAGCTCGAGCAGCGGCGCACTCACTTGAGTCCCCCCGCCCCCTGCAGCAGCGCGAGCAGCACGTTCACGCCGAGCGCGACGACCATCAGCACCAGGCCGAGCGCGATGCCCTGGGCGAACTCGCCCTTGGTCGTCTCGAGCGCGATCGCGGTCGGGATGTTGCGCGTCAGACCCTCGATGTTGCCGCCGACCATGATCGCGCAGCCGACCTCCGAGACCGCGCGCCCGAAGCCGTTCACCACGGCGGCGAGGATGCCGAAGCGCACCTCCCACAGCGTGGTGAGCGAGGCGTGCAGGCGTGCGGCGCCGAGCGCACGCGCGGTCTCGTAGACGCGCGGGTCGGCACCCTGCACCGCCGAGATCGTGAACACCACCAGGATCGGGAACGCGATCGCCATGTAGCCGATCATGATCGCGGTCGGCGTGAACAGCAGCTCGAAGGATCCGAACGGCCCGCGCCGCGACAGGAGCAGGTAAAGGATCAGGCCGATCACCACCGTCGGAAAGGAAAGCAGCGCCTGCACCAGCACCACCGCCGCGCGCTGGCCCGGAAAGCGCTTCTTGGCGAGCAGGAAGCCGAACGCGACCGAGGGCGCGGCGACGAGCGCGATGGCCGCGACCGACACCCAGAGCGACAGCCAGATCGCCTGCAGCAGGCGCGGGTCGCCCGCCAGCAGCAGCGCGAACGCCCGGCGCGTCGGCTCGAGCAGATCCAATCAGGGCTTCCTGTAATCGGGGTGGAACAGCTGCGCGCCCTTGAAGCGGTAGTCGCCGATTTCTTTCTGGCCCTTGGGCGAGGTGAGCCATTCGATGAAGGCCATCGCCCCTTCGTAGTTGACGTTCGGATAGCGCTTGGGATTGACGGCGATCACGCCGTAGGGGTTGAGCAGCCGCTTGTCCCCCTCGACCACGATGTGCAGACCGGTCTTCGCCGCGTAGGTCGTGTACGTGGCCCGGTCGGAGAGCGTATAGCCCTGCTTCTCGCCCGTAAGGGTCAGCGTCGCCCCCATCCCCTGGCCGACCGCCAGGTAGTGCGGGCCCTTGGGATCGATGCCGAGCTCCTTCCAGTAGGCGAGCTCCTTCTTGTTGGTGCCCGAGTCGTCGCCGCGCGACACGAACAAGGCGCCGGATGCGTGGATCTTCTTCAGCGCAGCGAGCGGGTCGTGCATGCCCTTCACGCCGGCCGGGTCGGACGCAGGCCCCACGATCACGAAGTCGTTGTACATCACGTCGCGCCGGTTGACGCCGTAGCCGGCGGCGACGAAGGCGTCCTCCGCCGGGCGCGCGTGCACCAGCACCACGTCGACGTCGCCGTTCTGGCCGAGCTTGAGCGCCGCGCCGGTGCCGACCGCGGTGTAGTGAATCTTGCAATGGCAGTCGGCTTCGAACTTCGGCAGCAGGTATTGCAGCAGGCCGGAGTTGTCGGTGCTGGTGGTGGTCGCCATCTTGATGTCCTTCATCGCGAGCGCGTTGCCGGCAGCGAATAGGGCGGCCGCGGCGATCACGGCGCACAACAGACTGCGGATTGCCATGTCTCTCTCCTTTCCTGGTCTGGTCCGGCCGGATATGCCGATCGGTGCATAACTGGCGCCCGGCTCCCTGTGGATCATAGCGGCGTAGCGCCTCAGGTAGAATATGTCGATGTCTGCATATCAGGCGCCGCGCTTGCTGCCGGACATCGGCTGGCGCCGCGCCGGCCCGGGCGGCGCGCGGTTGGACGCGCGCCTGCTGCCGCTGCTCAGGGAGATCCGGCAGCGGGCAACGCTGCGCAGCGCCGCTGTGCGGCTCGGAATCTCCTACCGCACGGCCTGGGCCCTGCTCTCTGCGCAGGCCGGGGTCGCCGGCGGCGCTCTCGTCGTGCTAGAGCAGGGGCGCGGCGCGCACCTGACGCCGCTCGCCGAGCGGCTGCTCGCGGCCGACGACACTGCGCGCAGCCAGCTGCTCGCGCTGGAGCCGAAGCTCGCGGTTGCGCTCGCCGCCGGCGAGCGCGGCGCCGCCGGCCGTGCACTGCGCGTCTGCGCGAGCCACGATCCGCTGCTCGCCGCGTTCGCCGAGTTGCCTGCGCTCAAGGCGGAGGTTGCGCTCGAGATTCAATTCCGCGGCAGCCTCGACAGCCTGGCCGAATTCACTGCGCGCCGCGCGGATGTCGCGGGCTTCCATGTACCCGAGGGCGTCGTGGACGCGTCGCTGCGCGGGCGCTTGAGCGCGCGGCGTGACCGCCTGATCCGTTTCGCCGGCCGCGAGCAGGGACTGATCCTGCCCGCGGGCAACCCGAAGCGCCTGCGCGGACTGGCCGATCTTTCGCGCAGGGGCGTTCGCTTCATCAACCGCCAGCGCGGCTCGGGAACACGCCTGCTCTTGGACCAGCTGCTCGCCGAAGGAGGGCTCGACCCGGTCAGGATTCGCGGATATGGCGACGAGGAGTTCACGCATCTGGCCGTCGCGGTGAGCGTCGCGGCGGGACGCGCCGATGCGGGATTCGGTGTGCACGCCGCGGCCGCGCGCTTCGGGCTCGAATTCATTCCGCTGCGCCGCGAGCGCTACTGGTTCGCGGTGCGCGCACGCGCCGCCGGCGATCCGCCGGTCGAGCGGTTTTGCGCCGCCCTCGCCGGCCGCGCCTTCCGGCGCCTGGCGCAGGGCTTCGTCGGCTACGACGTGCGCGGCGCAGGAGAACTGTGCGACGTCGGCGTGCTCGCAAAGGCGGGCTGACGATGCGCGTCATCGCGGCGCTGCTTGCGTTGGTGTGCTGCGCCTCGCCCGCCCGGGCGCAGGAGCCGGTCGTCATCTTCGCCGCGGCGAGCCTGCGCAACGCGCTCGACGAGGCGGTCGCCGGCTACCGCGGCCCGCAGCCAGTCGTGTCCTACGCCGCCAGCTCGGTCCTCGCGCGGCAGATCGAGCGCGGCGCGCCGGCCTCGATCTTCATCTCGGCCGACCGCGACTGGATGGACTACCTCGCGCAGCGCGGGCGTCTGGTGCCAGGCAGTCGCAGCGATCTGCTCGGAAACCGGTTGGTCCTGATCGCGCCGGCGTCCAGCCGTCTCGAGGCGCAGATCGCCCCGGGAATGCCACTCGCGCGCTGGCTCGGCAAGGACGGGCGGCTCGCGCTTGCCGACCCCGACAGCGTGCCCGCGGGCAAGTACGCGAAGGCGGCGCTCGAATCGCTCGGCGTCTGGGATTCGGTGCGCGGCCGCATCGCGGCGACCGAGAACGTGCGCGTGGCACTCCTGCTCGTGGCGCGCGCGGAAGCGCCCCTGGGCATCGTGTACGCGACCGACGCGCGCGAGGAGCCGCGCGTGCGGGTGCTCGGCACGTTCGGCGATTCGCTGCACCCGCCGATCGTCTATCCGGCGGCGCTGCTCGCGGGCGCGCCGCCGGCGGCGGCCGAGCTGCTCGCGTACCTGCACCGCGAGCGCGCGCGCCGCGCATTCGCGGCGCACGGCTTTACCCCGTTAAACTGACGGCGTGCCACTTACCCCGACGGAACTCGAGATCCTCGGCCTGAGCTTCAAGGTCGCGCTCGCGAGCGCGCTCGCGAGCCTGCCGCTCGCGCTCGGCTTGGCGTTCGTGCTGGCGCGTCTCGAGTTCCCCGGCAAGATGCTGCTCGACGGGCTGGTGCACCTGCCGCTCGTGCTGCCGCCGGTGGTGATCGGCTACCTGCTGCTCGTCGCCCTGGGCCGCAACGCGCCGCTCGGCGCCTTCCTCGCCGACCACCTGGGCATCGTGTTCGCGTTCCGCTGGACCGGAGCGGCGCTTGCCTCGGCGCTCATGGGCCTGCCGCTCGCCGTGCGCGCCATGCGCCAGGCGGTCGAGGCGGTCGACCGGCGCTTGGAGGCCGCCGCGGCGACGCTCGGCGCGCCTCCGCTCGCGGTGTTCGCCAGCGTCACGCTGCCGCTCGTCATGCCCGGCGTGCTGAACGGCATGCTGCTCGCCTTCGCGCGCAGCCTGGGCGAGTTCGGCGCCACGATTACCTTCGTGTCGAACATCCCGGGCGAGACGCAGACGCTCCCGCTCGCCATCTACAGCCTGACGCAGGTGCCCGGCGGCGATGCGCCGGCAATGCGCCTGTGCGTGCTCGCGATTCTCCTGTCGCTCGCGGCGCTGATGGTGTCGGAGCTCCTGCTGCGCCGCGCGCGGCGCCGCGCGCAGGGCGCATGAAGCTCGAAGTCGCGATCGGGGCGCAGCTCGGCGCCTTCGCGCTGGACGCGCAGTTCGCCGCCGAGGGCGGCGTCACGGCGCTTTTCGGCCGCTCGGGCTCGGGGAAGACGAGCGTGCTGAACGCGATCGCCGGCCTGCTGCGGCCCGCGCGCGGGCGCATCGCGCTCGACGGCGAGCCGCTCTTCGACGCGCAGGCGCGCGTCGATCTGCCGGCGCACCGGCGCCGCATCGGCTACGTGTTCCAGGAAGGACGGCTGCTGCCGCACCTGAGCGTGCGCCAGAACCTTCTCTACGGCCGCCGCTTCGCCGGGCGCTCGGGCGAGGGCGAGCTCGAGCGCGTGGTGTCGCTGCTCGGCCTCGGCGCGCTGCTCGAGCGCCGCTCGCAGGACCTCTCGGGCGGCGAGAAGCAGCGCGTCGCGATCGGCCGCGCGCTGCTCGCCGAGCCGCGCCTGCTGCTGATGGACGAGCCGCTCGCCGCGCTCGATGCGCCGCGCAAGAGCGAGATCCTGTACTACGTCGAGCGGCTGCGCGACGAGCTCGGCGTGCCGATCGTCTACGTCAGCCACGCGCTCGACGAGGTGGTGCGCCTCGCCGACACGCTGGTGGTGATGTCGGAGGGGCGCGTGCTCGAGTCGGGCGCCGTCGGCGAGACTATGGCGCGCATGGAGCTGCGCCCGTTCCTCGGCCGCTTCGAGGGCGGCGCGGTGATCGAGGCGCGCGTCGCCGAGCACGACCTCGACATGGGGCTCGCGCGGCTCGAGTTCGCCGGCGGCACGCTGTACGCCCCGGACGTCGACGCGCTGGTCGGCGAGCGCCTGCGCGTGCG
>DASPRX010000026.1:0-12597 GCA_035624235.1 Burkholderiales bacterium
ACCGGGGCCGCCACGGGGCTCATGACGATCGGGATGGTACGCGTCGCCTTGCGAAGGGCGTCCACGCCCTGCGACTGGTCGGTGACGATGACCTCCACCCCCGCAGAGACCAACTCGCCTGCAAAGATCGGGTACTTTTCGATATGCCCCTCTATGTAGCGTCCTTCGACGACGAGGTTGCGCCCCTGTTCCCAACCCCGCGCCTTCAATTCTGCGTAGAACGCCTTCCACGCCGGAGCGCCGATCGGATTCGACGGGGGAAGTGTGCAGAGGACGCCGATACGCGCGACGCGCTGGGGCTGCGCGCGCAGGCCGAATGGGGCCGCGACGACCGCCGTACTCGCCGCAATCAGGAAGCGTCTGCGTTGTGCGAGGCCCATGCTTCCCTCCCTTGGGGACAGGCCGTGCGCAGACTCTACGCCTTCCTCCGACCATTGCTGGTGAATTCGACGCCGGGGGCTCGCGGTTTATTCACATCGGCAGAACGACTGCGTTGGGTCGAAAGCGGTCATTCGTGAGGCACCGCTATCGGCTAGCAGCGTCGGACGCTTCAGGTCAGGATCGCCGGGTGACAGGCAACGGAATTGAACCTCAGCCGCCGGAGTCTTTCCCCAGCGTACGTTGTTTTGGCTGGTGCTGATACGAAGCATTTCTTTGCCAAGGCCCTTGCAGTATTCGGATGCTTCTTTCAGGGCCTCGGCGTTCTGATAGCTGCCGGATGTAAAGCCCCACTCCGAATTAGCGATCACGTACGTATCGGGTCCCATTGGAACAACTCCCGAGTGGGCGCACGCACAAGCAATGCATCGACGAGAACTGTCGCACCGCTACTTCAAGCCCTGGCCACCGCAACTCCCAGCACCGGCTAGCCGCATGCCTTTTTAGAACTTCATGTCAGGCAGTCGCTGCGGTGGCGGCTGTGGATGCTTCGAGAACTCCGGGTTAGCAGCTGATATCGGCAGGCAACGGAATTTCAGCTCGACCGTGCCGCGCATGCCGTACCCGGAATCTTTCGAGCGTGAATATTCCGGTAGGAATTGCTTGCCCATAGACGCGCAATAGCTCATGGCGTCGCTATATAGGACGTCTTTGGCAAATATTCCATCGAACGTAGTAAAGCGTCCAGGTCTCGCGAGAATAAACGTGTCATCGCCTATAGGAGTTATGTCCTTAGTTCCGCGACTGGAAGCGGGCGCCGAGAACAGCCCGATGTAGGTAAGGCATGCAAGAAACAAGACGCGATGCACGACCTTCCTCGCTAAATTAGGGAACGCCTTTCCTAGCCGCCGAGTCCACGGTAATTGTGGCCCAACTGGAATTTGGGAGCCATCGCTAATTTATAGGGGCGCCCCATCGCGCATACCGACAATTCACCCCTTGGCGCGCGAGGTAGATCAGACATTCCTCAGTCACCTGCGGCTTGACTGCAAAAGCTACTTGAGCTTGAATCAAGAAAAATGCAGCAGGCTCTGAGTGCCGGACGTGGATGATCGCATGGCCAGAAAGCCGTTGACGCGGACCATTCTGATTGTCGCGATGGCGATCGCAGGCGCAACCTTCTATAAATTGGCGAACCAAGAAGGCGTGACCCAGCTGCCTGAAATGATTTCGCCCAACCAGGATCTCAGCGGCCATCTTTTCAATCCAGTGTTCACAATTACGCCGGAAGACAAAGCAAGAAGCAGAGCTTCGAAGAATTCGGAAATTAATAGGCAGGATTGCATTTTTGCACGCGACTACTTGCACGAACTGGAGACGCACAATCCGGCGTACTGGATTAACGGGAATGGTGACCGGGTATATATGAGCGATCATGGACGCATTCGCGAAATCGAGAGGACGAAGATGCAGATCAAAAATTACTGCGGGTAAGAATAGGGGCCGAAGCATCCAATGGTTGGCATAACGCAATTTCAGCGGACTGGATGTGGATACTTCACGCCTTGGCGCGGTCACGACGACCGGAGCTGCTGGACCTGCGCGCACGCGATTGGCTATGACGGGCTGCATTTGTGGTGCCAGCAGCACCGTCTGGTCGTCACGAGCCCTTGCCCGTTGTGGGAACGCGGTGCGGGGTGCGATGAGTTTGAATGACTGCTAACGGCCAAAAGCGGACACTCACCACTAGCCAAGTTGGCGAACCAGCGCAGTCCAAAGGGGCCAGACTTCCTGCCCTTCTTCCAGAGCCGTATGAACCATGACCAGCTTCGACGCCGGATCGATACAGATGCGCTGACCCTTGTCGCCAAGGAGCGCAAATTGCCGCCTATCCCCGGGAAGCAACCACACCAAATAGCCGTAGCCGAGCCAGGGCGTTGCCCTGCCCGGAGCTAGATAGGTGTCCGACAGGCGCACCGTCGTCGCGTCGATCATCCATTGCTCGGGAATGATTCGCCTGCCTTCCCACGCACCGTCGTGGGCGAGCAGTCGCGCGAGCCGGGCGTAGTCGCGCAGCACAGCATTGAAGCCGAAATGCGCCACTTCGAAGCCTTCCGCATCCACAAGCCAGGTGGCGTCGGCCTCGGCACCGATCGGGTGCCAAACCTTTTCCTGCAAATACTCGGACGCTGACTTCTTGACTGCGTAGTGGAGCACCACGCCGAGAACATCCGGTTCAATGCTGGCGTAGAAGAATCTCTTCCCGGGCGGCGCAATCCGACGATCAAACTGCGCAATGCTTTTCACCGTTCCCCTCTTCTCGACCCCCACCACCATGTCGCGCCAAAGCAGGTTGAGGTCGTGTCCACCATCCCTCGCTTCACCGAAATCTACGCCGGACGACATGTGCAGCAGATCGCGGATTGGCGTCCGGCCATATTCGGTCCCTTTGAATCCCGGGACGTAAGTCTCGGGTGTGTCATCGATGGACTTGATCGCCCCGTCGGCGATCGCGAGGCCGACGAGCACGCCGGAAATTGACTTGACCATGGATTGTGAAAGGAGCTGGTCCCGGTCGGTTCGACCATATTGGTAGTGCTCGAAAAGGATTTGGTCGTCTTTGGCGATTAGGAGCCCGGTAACAGGATTGCGCGATAGATAGTCAGTCAGCGAGAATTGGTGTCCTTGAAACACATATCGCACGTCAGTGACTGAGCGCTTGAATTTCCAAGGCGCCGCGGCTCGACTGATTCTTCGCGTCGAATAGATCTTGTCAAGATGACTGAACGCACCGACACGGTACTTCGGTGCCCAAGGATTGCCCTGCAGCACAGCCGTCATTCCTTGTGGGACCGGATAGTCCTCGCCCTCACCGTAAAGCTTCGCGTTCGGCCCCCCAGGAGCAAATGTAGGTCCTGCGCCGCCTTCGACGGAACTGCCACCAGGAAGCTGTTGGCCAAGTGCGAAGGCGCTACAAGCTGCGCAATAAGCTCCAACTACCGTGAGCCTCGAAAGCGCCTTCCGACGGGACTCGAAGAGTCGCGGCGGGTCTTTATCTATTGATCGTGCCACGACACCAGCATACCTAAGGCGAGTCGCAGTGTCCGCTTTCGGCCAAAAGCAGTCATTTAGGGATGGCCGTTCCAGAGCAGGCGGAACCGCTGGCATATCACCACGGATGCGTCATCGAAGTTACCCCCAAGGCGGGCACAAACGCGAGTGAAGTATCTGAAGTGCGCGTCGCGCCACCAAGCCAGGCTGCCATCCCCCTCGCCTTCGGCTGCTGCGAACGTCTCATCGACCGCGTCAAATCGAACGTGCCGTACCTCGGTCAATTCGATGATGGCGACCGGTCGATCGTCCGCGGTGGTCACTATGCTCACGTCTCCGACAGTGGGGAGCGGGAAACCGCTAGAAGTAAATTCGATGGGTAAGCTAGCCGTAGCGCGTTTCTTGCCGCTCTGTACGAGAGCTGCCAACTCATCGGCAAGATCTGGCAAATCGCCAAAGACAAAAGTGTCCGGACGCACATTGCGATGGGCGTGTCCTGCGGGAAGCGTCTCGATGTAGCGCTTCCAGAACGCGTCGGAAGTCTCTTCCAGATCTAGTCCGTATTGCGGGCGAAGGTCCGCTTTGGGTCGTAAGCCGACATAAAGTCTCGTCTAGAACTGCTCCGCACTTTACCGCTCCACTCGGCCACTTATGCTCACGGGAATGGACGTAACCAACCCATCTAATGAGCGTCACGCAGATACGCGCTCGGTGGAGCGAAGGACTACGCATTCGTCGGCCGCGAACATCCACTATCGGCCGCGGGCGCACACGTGTGAAAATGTCTGCTACACCTGTGACCTCGATGCGGCCGTCTTCGTTTGTTGCTTCCTTTGCTGCCGTAGCTTGTTCTTGATCCTTTGCTTGCGCCTACGGTTGCGAAGATCTCGATTGGTATTTCTGCCCATCGTTCTAACCTCTATCTATTTGCGTGCCGCAATACGTAAACGTGCACTTAGCTCACTACTTGCCCCAGACAGGTGAAAGCCAGTCTACGCTTGAACGACTTGTATCGACCATGACCCGTCATGGATCACCCGGTCGGCGCCGCGGGTGCGTCTGGCGCTCGCGAGGCCCGGGAATTCTAGTGGGCGATGAGCTACGCCGTCGCGCAGGTCAAACAGCGCCTAGAATGGACGACGATCGCTGCCGGCCCGATCTGCACGGGCCACAGTAGGTCGGACAAACGCGGAGGCCCGAATGAACGACCTCGGAACGTTTCGTTTCGCCCCTCTCGCCTGGAACCCTGCAGCCGCCCAACAGGTCGCGGCGCAGGAAGGGCTAACCCTCGCGCAGGCTCACTGGGATCTGGTGCGGGCGCTGCAGGAATTCTATGCGCGCAATCCTCTCGCCGAGATCCGCCTGCGTGATCTGCAGGGTGCGCTCGAGGAGAAATTCCATCACAAAGGCGGCATGAAATACCTATACACGGTCTGCCCTGGTGGCCCGGTGACACAGGGATGCCGGCTCGCGGGCCTGCGACCCCCGGCGGGCGCAAGCGACCGGGGGTTTGGTAGCGTCGCCTGACTGACCGCTCTGGGTCGAGTGCCGACATTCAAACCGCGTATCACGCTCCAACGGGGACTCAAACCCCGAGATACCGGCGCTGGACGTCTCGGTTCGCGACGAGCTCGGCTGACGCGCCGCTCCATACGACGCGCCCCTTCTCGAGCACGTAGTGGCGGTCGGCGATGCGCGTCAGCGCCTTGATGTCCTTGTCGATCACCAGGATCGACAGCCCCGACACCTTGAGCCGCTCGAGCGACGAGAAGATCTCGGCGCGGATGCGCGGCGCGAGCCCCTCGGTCGCCTCGTCCAGGATGAGTAGGCGCGGGTTGGTCATCAGCGCCCGGCCGATGGCGAGCATCTGCTGCTCGCCGCCCGAGAGCTGGTTGCCGAAGTGCCGCCGCCGCTCGCGGAGCTGGGGGAACAGCGCGAAGACGCGCTCGAGCGTCCAGGGCTCCACGGCGCCCGCGCGGTCGGCGGCGGTGGCGACCAGGTTCTCGTACACGGTGAGGTTGGGGAAGATCTGCCGTCCCTCGGGCACCAGTCCGATGCCGGCCTGCGCGACACGGTACGCGGGCGCGCCGCGCAGCTCGCGTCCCTGCAGGCGGATCGAGCCCGCCCTGGCCTGCACGATGCCGAGGATCGAGTGCACGGTGGTGGTCTTGCCCATGCCGTTGCGCCCGAGCAGGCTCACCACCGCCCCCTCGGCGACTTCCATCGACACGCCGAACAGCACCTGGCTCTGCCCGTACGCGGTCTCGAGCGCTTCGATCGCGAGCACGTCAGTCCTCGCCCAGGTAGGCCGCGCGCACCTCGGCATTGGCGCGGATCTCGGCTGGCGTGCCCGTGGCGATGATGCGGCCGTAGACCAGCACCGAGATGCGGTCGGCGAGCGTGAACACCGCGTCCATGTCGTGCTCGACGAGGATCATGGTCTCGCGCCCCTTCAGCTGGCCGAGGAAGCGCACCATGCGCTGCGACTCCTCGGCGCCCATGCCCGCGACCGGCTCGTCGAGCAGCAGCAGGCGCGGCCGCGTGGCGAGCGCCATCGCGATCTCGAGCTGGCGCTGCTCGCCGTGCGCCAGCTTCGCCGCCGGCACGCGCGCGCGCGCGCCAAGCCCGACCTGCTCGAGCATCGCGTGCGCCGGCGCGCGCAGTGCCTCGTCGACGCGCGCCGGGCGCCAGAAGCGAAAGCTGTGTCCAGCGTGCGCCTGCACCGCGAGCGCCACGTTGTCTAGCGCGCTGAAGTCGCGGTACACGCTGGTGATCTGGAACGAGCGCGCGAAGCCCTTGCGCGAACGCGCCGGAGCATCGAGCGCGGTGATGTCCTCGCCGGCGAAGCGGATGCGCCCCGCGTCCGGGCGCAAGTCGCCCGCGAGCTGTCCAATGAGCGTCGTCTTGCCCGCGCCGTTAGGCCCGATGATCGCGTGCGTCTCGCCCTCGAGCACGTCGAGCAGCACCTGGTCGGTGGCGCGCAGCGCACCGAACGACTTGCTCAATCCCTTTACCTCGAGCAGCGGCTCAGGCATCGTCCTCCCTCCGCCACAGAAGTCCGGCCAGGCCGCGGCGCGCGAAAAGCACCACCAGCACCAGCAGCGGCCCGAGGACGATCTGCCAGTGCTCGGTCCAGTTCGAGAGCGCGTTTTCCAGCACCAGCAGCACCAGCGCTCCGAGCACCGGGCCGACCGTGCTGCCGATCCCGCCCAGGATCACCATGAACAGGATGTCGCCGGAGCGCGTCCAGTGCATGAAGTCCGGCGTCAGGTACGCCGTGTGGTTGATCAGGAGCGCCCCCGCGAGCCCGCAGATCCCTCCCGAGACGACGAACGCGGCGAGCCGGTAAGAGTACGGCGAGAGGCCGATCGCGCGCGTGCGCGCCTCGTTCGATCTTGCGGCGCGGATGACCATGCCGAAGCGCGAATCGACCAGGCGGCGCACCAGCAGCACGACCAGCACCAGCAGCGCGAGCACCAGGTAGTAGAACTGGGTGCCGCTGGCGAGGTCGATCAGGCCGCCGAACTGGCTGCGCAGCGGCAGGCGCATGCCGTTGTCGCCGCCGTACACGTCCAGCGAGATGCCGAGGTAGTACAGCATCTGCGTGAACGCCAGCGTGATCATGATGAAGTAGATGCCGCTGGTCCGTACCGAGATCGCGCCGATCGCCAGCGCGAGCAGCATCGACGCGCCGATCGCCACCGCCCACTGCACGATCCCGCTGTGCACGCCGTACACCGCGAGGATGGTCACCGCGTAGGCGCCGACGCCGAGATACGCCGCGTGCCCGAACGACACCATCCCGCCGTAGCCCAGGATCAGGTCCAGGCTGACCGCTGCAATCGCGAAGATCATCACGCGGCGCAGCAGGTCGATGTAGAAGGGCTGGCCGAGCAGCGACGCGACCGGCGGCACCGCGGCGAGCAGCAGCACGAGCGCGAGCAGGACGATCCGGCGGCGGCCGAGCCGCATGTCAGCGCCCGCGCGCCGGGAACAGCCCCGCGGGCCGCAAGGCCAGCACGGCCGCCATCAGCAGGTAGACGAGCATCGAGGCGAGCGCCGGGCCCGCGCTCTGCGCGGCGGGAGGAGAGATCAGGGTGGCGAGCGCCGGCTTGAGAAACGCGCGCCCGAGCGTGTCGACCATGCCGACGATGAGCGCCCCGGCGAGCGCGCCGCGGATCGAGCCGATCCCGCCGATCGCGATCACCACGAAGGCCTGGATCAGGACCGGATCGCCCATGCCGGGCTGCACAGCGTAGATCGGCGCGGCCATCGCGCCGGCGAGCCCGGCGAGCGCCGCGCCGAGGCCGAAGACGAGCGTGTAGAGCAGCCGGATGTTTACGCCGAGCGCCGCCACCATGGTTCGGTTCGAGGCGCCGGCGCGCACCAGCATGCCCAGGCGCGTGCGCGCCACCACGTACCACAGCGCGACGGCCACGACGACGCCGATCGCGATGATGACCAGGCGGTACAGCGGATACGCGAATGCCGCGCCGAACTGGACCGAGCCCGAGAGCCAGTCGGGCAGATTGATGAACAGCCCGACCCGGCCCCAGATGATCGCGATCAGCTCGTTGAAGAACAGGATCAGCCCGAAGGTGGCGAGCACCTGGTCCAGGTGGTCGCGCTCGTAGAGCGTGCGCAGGGCGACCACCTCGATCACCACCCCGACGAGCAGCGTCGCGGGCAGCGCGAGCAGGGCCCCGAGCACCAGCGACCCGGTCCAGCGGTAGAACGTGACGGCCAGGTACGCCCCCGCCATGTAGAACGAGCCGTGCGCGAGGTTCACCAGGTTCATGATGCCGAAGATGAGGGTCAGCCCGGCGGCCATGAGGAACAGGGTCACGCCCAGCTGCGCGCCGTTCAGGAACTGCTCGAGAACGAGCTGCAGGTTCACCGCAGGTTGCCCCCAAAAAAAAGAGGGCGCGACCCGGCCGCGCCCTCTCTTGGCTGTCTGCTCACCGTCGCTACTTCATCTTGCACTCTTGGTAGTACGAGTCCTTGTGGTCCTTGAAGATGGTGCCCTCGACCTTCATCACCACCCCGTGCGGTCCCTTCTCGGCACGCAGCAGGTAGAAGTTCTCGATCGGGAAATGATTGACGTTGTAGGTGTAATGGCCGCGCGTCGAGGCGTACTTCGCCTGGTCCAGCGCCTTGATCAGGCCTGCCTTGTCGGCGAGATTGCCCTTGACCGCGCGCACCGCGGCGTCGATCAGCATGATGCCGTCGTAGGCTTCGGCGCCGTAGAAGGACGGCGTATAGCTGTACTTCTTGCGAAACGCGGACACGTACTCGCGATTCGCGGCATTGTCGAGCTCGGAGCTCCAGTATCCCGACGACCACAGGCCGATCGCGCTGTCGCCGAGCGCGGGGAGCGTCGTGTCGTCCACCGTGAACGACGAGTACAGCGGGATCTTGCCGCGCAGCCCGGCCTGGTCGTACTGGCGGATGAAATTGATGCCCATCGCGCCGGGGTAGAACACGAACACCGCCTTCGGGTTCTTCGCGCGCAGCTGGCTGATCTCGGCCTGGTAGTCCTGCTGCCCGAGCTTGGTGTAGACCTCGTCGGCGATGCGCCCCTTGAAGTAGCGCTTGAACCCCGTGAGCATGTCCTTGCCGGCGGCGTAGTTGGGCGCCATGAGGTATACGTCGTTGACGCCCTGCTTCTGCAGGTACTCGCCCATCGCCTCGGGCGTCTGGTCGTTCTGCCACGAGGTGGTGAAGAACAGGCGGCTGCACTGGCTGCCCGCGAGCTCGTGCGGGCCGGCGTTGGTGCCGATCATGAACACGCCCTGCTCGGTGACGCTCGGCGCGACCGCCAGCATGACGTTCGACCAGATGATGCCGGAGACGAACTGCACCTTGTCGTCCTTCACCATCTTCTCTGCGACTTGCAGTCCGACGTCGGGCTTGAACTGGTCGTCGCCGAAGATTACTTCGGTGTCCAGCCCGCCCACCTTGCCGTGCAGCTGCTCGAGCGCGAGCTCGACCGAATCCTTCATGTGCTTGCCGATGATGCCGGTCGGCCCGGAAAGCGTGGTGATGAAGCCGATCCTGAGCTTGTCGGCGGCCGCGGCAGGCTGCGCCGCAAAGGCGGCCGCGAGCAGCGCGGCGGCCAGCGTGCGTGACACGATGCGCATCATGATTCCCCCTCGTTGGAATGCTTCGCCATCGACGGCGAGGCGTCGAGCCCGGGCAGTCTATCAACGGGCGGCCGACGGTGTCCATACGGCCGGGCGGCTACACTTGCGCACATGAACTATCTTGCTCCCCTGCTGCGGCTGGAAGGCGTCAGCAAGCGCTTCGGCGACCGGGTCGTGCTGAATGACGTGACGCTCGACGTCGGCGCGGGCGAATACGTCGCGGTGATCGGCGAGTCGGGCATTGGCAAGTCGACGCTGCTGAACATCGTCGCCGGCCTTGAGCCGCTCGACGGCGGCGCAGTGTTCTTCGGCGAATCTTGCGTCTCGGCGCTCGGCGACGACGCCGCCACGCGGCTGCGGCGCGAGCACTTCGGCTTCGTATTCCAGGCGTTCCACGTCCTGCCGCACCTTACCGTGCTGCAAAACGTCGGTCTGCCGCTCCTGCTGCGCGGGCTCGAGCGGGCCGAGCTCGAAGGCCGCGCGCGGCTGCTGATCGGGGCGGTCGGGCTCGGCGGGCGCGAGAACAGCATGCCGCGCGAGCTCTCCGGCGGCGAACTGCAGCGCGTCGCTATCGCGCGCGCGCTCGTCGGCGACCCCAAGCTCGTGCTCGCCGACGAACCCACCGGCAACCTCGATCCCGAGAACGCGCGCCAGGTGCTCGCGCTGTTCAGCGCGCAGGTGAAGGAGCGCGGCGCCGCCGCGATCCTCGTCACTCACTCGGAAGCCGCCGCCGCGGGCTGCGACCGGCGCTACCGCCTGACGACGGCCGGGCTGACGCCGATCGCGTAGGGGACTGCCATGCCGTCGGTAGGCGGATAGAATGGAGCACGGCTGACCGGCACCACTTCATGGCAATCGCTCTCACGCAGACCTGGAACCGCAAGGCCTCGACCGTCTACACCCGGGCGCTCCTGCGAGCGATCGAAATTGCCGGCAGCGCGGATGCTCTGGCGGCCTTCCTGGGCAGCTCGTCGAGGGACGTGGACACGTGGTCGCGCGGCGAAGCGTATCCGCCGATGCCCATCTTCATGGCGATCGTCGACATTGTCGCGGCCAACGCGCTCACGCCCGCGGCGCTCGAGAATCTGCCGAGCGCCCGGGCGCGGCGCAGCAGCGGCGCCATAGAGTAGAGTTCCAGATCAAGAATTTCCGCGCGTGCCCATGGATCATTTCCTCGTCTGGCTGATTGCCGGCTTCATCCTCGTCGTCGTCGAGCTGCTGACGGGCACGTTCTATCTGCTGGTGCTCGGTATCGCCTGTTTCGCCGGCGCGGGCCTGGCGTACGCGGGCGGCGTGTTCGCCTGGCAGGCGCTGGTCGCGGCGGCGGTCGCGGTTGCCGGAGTCGTCTGGGTTCGGCGGCACAAGAAATCGATCGAACCCAAGCGTATGCAGGGGCTGGATTTTGGTCAGCCCGCCGCCTTCGATTCCTGGGTGAACAAGGACGCCGGCCAGGCGCGCGTAAGATACCGCGATACGCTTTGGGACGCGCAGATCACGGGCGATATCGCCGGCGAGCGCGGCGAAGTTCTCTACGTCAATTCGATCGATGGCAACGCGCTCAAAGTTTCCAAGACCCGGCCCGCCTGATCTGACGCAGGGCCTTAACGAAATCTCGCGTTCGGCGGGGGGCAGCATGTTTGCAAAGGTCCTCGGCGTAGTCGTCGCCACCATCATCATCGCGTTCTTCCCGGAATCCCGGCCGTTCGCGGTCCCCTTTTTCGTCGTCGCGCTGGCTGCGGTGTTCGTGATCGAGGGCGTGCGCGTGGTGCCGCAGCAAAACGCCTGGATCGTCGAGCGCCTGGGCAAATTCCACCAGGTGCTGGAGCCGGGGCTCAATGTGATCATCCCGTTCTTCGACCGCGTCGCCTACAAGCACTCGCTGAAGGAAGTGCCCATGGACGTCCCCGAGCAGGTATGCATCACCAAGGACAACACCCAGCTCGCGGTGGACGGGCTCATCTATTACCAGGTCACCGACCCGCGCCTGGCTTCCTACGGCACATCCGACTACGTCGCCGCGATCGTGCAGCTCGCGCAGACCACGCTGCGCAGCGAGGTCGGCAAGATGGAGCTGGACCAATCGCTGCAGAGCCGCGACGTGATCAACCGCCAGATCGTCAATGTGCTCGACGAGGCGGGCCGCTCCTGGGGAGTGAAGGTGCTGCGCTACGAGGTCAAGAACCTGACCCCGCCCGAGACGATCCTGCGCGCGATGCAGGCGCAGATCACCGCCGAGCGCGAGAAGCGCGCGCTGATCGCCAAGTCCGAGGGCGAGAAGCAGCAGGAGATCAACCTGGCGGAGGGCGAGAAGCAGGCGGCGATCCTCAAGTCCGAGGGCCAGAAGCAATCGGCGATCAACAAGGCGCAGGGCGAGGCGACTGCGCTGCGCGTCGTAGCGGAGGCGACCGCGGCGGCGGTGGAGGCGGTCGCAACCGCGATCGGCAAGGAAGGCGGGCAGCAAGCGGCGAACCTAAAGGTCGCGGAGCTCTATATCGGCGCGCTCGGCAGCCTCGCCAAGACCAACAACACGATGATCGTGCCGACCAATCTCTCCGACGTCGCGAGCGTCGTCGCGTCGGCGATGACGGTGCTCGACAAGACGCGAGCGGGGGCGAAACCTGCCTGATTAAGTCGCGAGCCCCCGGCGTCGGATTCAATGGCATTGGTTGGAGGGAGGTGTAGAGTTTGCGCACGGCCGATCCCGAGGGGAGGGAAGCATGGGCCTCGCACAACGCAGACGCTTCCTGATCGCGGCGAGTACGGCGATCGTCGCGGCCCCATTCGGCCTGCGCGCGCAGCCCCAGCGCGTCGCGCGTATCGGCGTCCTCTGCACACTTCCCCCGTCGAATCCGATCGGCGCTCCGGCGTGGAAGGCGTTCTACGCAGAATTGAAGACACGGGGTTGGGAAGAGGGGCGCAACCTCGTCATCGAGGGGCGCTACATCGAGGGGCACACCGAAAAGTACCCGATCTTTGCAGGCGAGTTGGTCTCTGCGGGGGTGGAGGTCATCGTCACCGACCAGTC
>DASPRX010000225.1:0-7100 GCA_035624235.1 Burkholderiales bacterium
GGCGTGCCCGCCTTGAGCCTCGCGAACGAGCGCCTGCTCGCCGGCCTCGTGGCGATCGCCGTCGCCTGGCGCTTCCGGCTCACCTACCTCACGCTCGCCGCGGGCATGCTGGCGCTGCACCTGTTTTCGCGTCTGTCCTGAAAACGGGCACAATCGGGCGACATGACGCAAGCCTTGGCGCGCCTGTTGCTCCTGCTGGTCTCGGCCGCATCGGCCGCCGGCGCATTCGCCGCCGAGGCGCCGCGCAAAGTCGTCTCGATCGAGGGAATCACCGAATACCGCCTGGACAACGGGCTGCGCGTGCTCACCGTGCCCGATCCTTCGGCCAACACGGTGACTGTGAACGTCACCTATCTGGTCGGCTCGCGCCACGAAGGCTACGGCGAGAAGGGCATGGCGCACCTGCTCGAGCACCTGATGTTCCGGGGCTCCGAGGCGCACACGGACGTGAAGCGGGAATTCGTCGCGCGCGGCGCGCGCTGGAACGGCACCACCTCCAACGACCGCACCAACTATTTCGAGACGCTGCCCGCGGCCGGCGACAACCTCGAATGGGCGATCGCCATGGAGGCGGACCGGATGGTCAACGCGTTCATCTCGCGGGCGGACCTGGACAGCGAGATGACCGTGGTGCGCAACGAGTTCGAGATGGGCGAAAACGACCCCGGCGCGGTGCTGTTCCAGCGCGCCGTGCAGCTCGCCTACGTGTGGCACAACTACCGCAACCCGGCGATCGGCGCGCGCTCCGACATCGAGCACGTGCCGATCGAGCGCCTGCAGGCGTTCTATCGCGGCTGGTACCAGCCGGACAACGCGGTGCTGATCATCGCCGGGCGCTTCGACGAAGCGCAGGCGCTCGCCGCGCTGGCGCGCGACTTCGGCGCGATCCCGCGTCCTGCGCGCAAGCTGTCCGAGTTTTACACGGTCGAGCCGGCACAGGACGGCCCGCGCCGCGTGACCCTGCGACGCAGCGGCGACACGCCGCTCGTCGCGGCGCTGTACCACCTGCCCGCCGCGGCGCACCCCGATTACCCGGCGCTCGACGTGCTGGTCCAAGCACTCGGCAACAAGCCCTCGGGCAGGCTGCACCGCGCGCTGGTGCAGAAGGGCCTGGCGAGCTACGTATGGGCCTTCGAGCGCTCCCTGCACGACCCGGGCTTCGCCTACTTCGGTGCCGGTCTGCCGCGCGGCGCATCGCTCGACGCGGCGCGCGAGGCCCTGCTCGGCGTGCTCGAGGGTTTTGCGCCCCGTCCGGTGCGCGCCGCGGAGGTCGAGCGCGCGAAGACCGAGCTGCTAAACGACTTCGAAAGGGCGCAGCTCGACACACGCGCGCTGGCGCAGGCGCTGTCGGAGTTCTCGGCGCTCGGAGACTGGCGGCTGTTCTTCCTGTACCGCGACAGGCTGCGCGCGGTGACGCGCGAGGACGTGCAGCGCGTTGCGACGGCGTACCTGAAACCCGCCAATCGCGTGCTCGCGCAGTTCGTGCCGACGACTCATCCTGACCGCGCGGCCGTCCCTCCCACGCCGGACCTGAGCGAGGCGCTCGCCGCGGTACGCGGCGGCGAGCGTCCCGCAGCGGGCGAAGAGTTCGAACCGACACCCGCGAACATCGAAGCGCGCGTCATACGCAAGACGCTCGCAAACGGCATGCGCATCGCGCTGCTGCCGAAGAAGACGCGCGGCAACAACGTGCTGGCCAAGCTGGCGCTGCACTGGGGCGACGAGCGCAGCCTTACCGGGCGCGAGACCGCGTGCTCGCTCGCCGGCAGCATGCTCACGCGCGGCACGCGCCGGCATACGCGCGCCGAGCTGCACGACGCGCTCGAGCGGCTGAACGCCTCGGTGGCCGTGGGCGGCGGAGGAGCGAGCGTCGAGGTGCGCAGGGCGCAACTCGCCGAGACCCTGCGCCTGGTCGCGGAGCAGCTCGAGCAGCCTTCGTTCCCGCCCACGGAATTCGCCGAGCTCAAGCGCGTCTCGCTCACGGGCGTTGAGGCGCAGCGCAGCGATCCGGCGTCGATCGCCGGGCTGCGGCTCGCGCGTTACCTCTCGCCCTACCCCAAGGGCCATCCGCTCTACACCGAAACGGTCGAGGAACAGCTGGAGAACCTGCAGGCGGCGATGCCCGCGGACGCGGAGCGCTGCTACCGCGAGCTGTTCGGCGCCACCGGCGCGGACTTCGCCGCCGTCGGCGACTTCGACCCCGAGGAGCTGGAGCGCCTGCTCGTCGAGCTGTTCGGCAGCTGGAGGAACCCCTCGTCTTTCGAGCGCGTGCCGGGGCGCTTCACCGACGCGCCGCCCGCTGCGCAGGAGCTGCGCACACCCGACAAGGCGAACGCGGTTCTGCGCGCCGGGATGAACCTGCCGCTGCGCGATGACGACCCGGACTTCCCGGCGCTGGTGCTCGCGAACTACCTTCTCGGCGGCTCAATTACGGGCCGCATCACGCAGCGCGTGCGCGAGAAGGAGGGGCTGTCGTACAGCGTCTACAGCCGGTTCGATGCGAGCAGCTTCGACCGGCTGGCGGCCTTCCGCATCTCGGCGATCTTCGCGCCGAAGAACCGCGAGCGCGTCGAGCGCGCGGTGCGCGAGGAGCTGGCGCGCGCCGTGCGCGACGGCTTCGGCGCGGAGGAGGTCGCCCGCGGCGCGGCGGCACTGATCGAGGCGCGGCGCCTCGCGCGCCGCAACGACCGGCAGCTGGTCGGCCGCCTGGCCGACTACCTCTACAAGCGGCGCGACTTCGCGTGGGACGTCGAATTCGAGAAGCGCATCGCGGCGCTCAGCGCCGACGAGGTGAACGGCGCCCTGCGCCGCCACATCGACCCGACGCGGCTCTCGCTGGTGGCCACCGGCGATTTCAAGTAGCCGCGGCTAGCGATTCTTCAGCAGGTCGCGGATCTCCTCGAGCAGCACCTCCTGGCGCGGCGGCGCCGGCGGCTCCGCCGCCGTCGCGGGCTGCTCGCGCTTCAGGCGGTTGATGCCCTTCACCGCCATGAAGATCGCGAACGAGATGATCGTGAAGTCGAACACCGCCTGCAGGAATTTCCCATAAGCCCAGACCACGGCCGGCGCCTGGCCGGAGGCCGGCTTGAGCGTCACCGCGAGATCGGTGAAGTTGACGCCCCCGATCAAAAGCCCGAGCGGCGGCATGACGATGTCCCCTACGAAGGAGGTCACGATCTTGCCGAACGCCGCGCCGATGATGACGGCGACCGCCAGGTCGACCACGTTGCCCTTGACCGCGAACTCCCTGAACTCCTTCAGCACGCTCATCGCATTCCCCTTTTCGTCTAGTCGATGGTCCGGTACTGCACCTGCACAATCTCGAGCTCTTCGACGCCCCCGGGCACCGCCACGCGCACCACGTCGCCTTCGCGCGCCTTGAGCAGCGCCCGGGCGATGGGCGAGATCCACGATACGCGCCCGCGCGCGGGGTCGACCTCGTCGATGCCGACGATCGTCACCTCGCGCTGCGCGCCGTCCGCTGCGCGCAGCTTCACGCTCGCGCCGAAGAATACCTGGTCGGACTCGCGCCCGGCCGAGGCGACGATTTCGGCGTTCTCCATGCGCTTGATCAGGTAGCGCACGCGCCGGTCGATCTCGCGCAGGCGCCGCTTGCCGTAGATGTAGTCGCCGTTCTCCGAGCGGTCGCCGTTGGACGCCGCCCACGACACCGTGCGCACCACTTCCGGCCGCTCGACCTCCACCAGGTGCCGGCGCTCGGCGTCCAGGCGCGCATAGCCCGCCGGCGAGATGTAGTTCCGCGCCGCGGCGGGCGCCGCCTGCGCGGGCTCGACCTCGAGGTTCTCCGTCGCGCCGTCGTCCTTGAGGAACGCTTTTGACATCGTATGTGAAATTTTACCGCCGGCAGGCCCCGCGCGCGACTTGTCAGCCCTGGAGCAACTGCGCAGAATGGCTCGCGCCCCAGGCGCGCCACCTCATGCCACTTCCTCTGCCGACCATCGATTTCCTGACGCGCATCCGCATCCGCGAGATGACGCTGATGGGCCTCATCGCGATCACTGCGGTGCTGGCCAACCTGCCGCGTGAATACGTCGAGGAGTCCCTGCACCTCAATCCCGACCTGCTGGTCGCGGTGCTGGGCTGCATCGTGATCCTGGCGCTGTTCCTGTACCTGAAGTTCTTTTTCTTCCTCGCGGTCGTGCTGCTGATCGCGGGCGCCAACATGCCCGATCGCATCGCCGAGGGCCTGGGGATCTCGAAGCTGCCGCTGCTGTACGCGCTGGCCGCGCTGGTCGCGCTGTCGCTGCTCAACTACGTGGTCAAGGTGCTGCCGACCGGCCTCGAGCCGCGCAGGAAGGAGGCGAGCCGCGAGGCCGTGCGGGCTCTGTTCTACGCGATCGAGAAGGGCAACCCGGCCTATGCCAGGAAGGTCCTGGAGATGAACTTCGATCCGAACTTGCGCCACGACAGCGGCTATACCGCGCTCGCTTACGCCGCGATGAAGGGCAACGCCCTGCTGGTCGAGTTGCTGCTGCGCCACGGGGCCAACCCGACGCTCGCCATCAAGGACGGGGACACGCCCGTCGAGGTGGCGCTGCGCTTCGGCCACGGCGAGGTGGCCGAGCTGCTGCGGCGCGCGCGCCGGCGCGCCGCTGCCCCAGGCTGAGGCTGTATACTTATACAGTACGAGGCGTGGCCCCGCGTGGCACCGTGCGCGGCGCCCGAACCGGTTTGCGAATCAATCGGCTAGCTAGGCCGGTGGCCGTATTGCGGCGGGACAACCCGTACTAGATCTAGTAGCCCGCAATACCCTGACACCGTACTGGTTGTGTTTTCAAGGTTTTAGGTGGAACATTTGATCCAAGTTACCAATTCACCGAATTCGCAGACTAGGCATCGCGGCGCGCGGCTATGCTGAGCGCCTTCGTTCAAACGAGAACCGGGAGACAACGATGAGCACCGACCAAACCGGCACGCAGGACAAGCTCGATGCGAGCGCCGCGCTCGCGGCGCAGGAGATCTCGCGCGACACGCTGCTCGAGAAGTACGCAAAGGGCAAGGAGTCGTCGATCGAGGAGGTGCGCCGGCGCGTGGCGCGCGCCCTCGCCCAGACCGAACCGGAGGAAAAGCGCGCGCACTGGGAACGGCGCTTCCTGCAGGCGCTCGAAGAGGGCTTCGTCCCGGCCGGGCGCATCAACTCCGCCGCCGGCATCCAAATCCAGGCCACGCTGATCAACTGCTTCGTCCAGCCCGTAGGCGACTCGATCAGCGAGCTGATGGACGGCAAGCCCGGCATTTATATCGCGCTGCGCGAAGCGGCGGAAACCATGCGCCGCGGCGGCGGCGTCGGTTACGACTTCTCCTCGATCCGCCCCAAGGGCGCCGAGGTGAAAGGCACGCACTCGCGCGCCAGCGGCCCCGTTTCGTACATGCGCGTGTTCGATCAGTCCTGCGAGACGGTCGAATCCGCGGGCGCCCGGCGCGGCGCGCAGATGGGCGTGCTGCGCTGCGACCACCCGGACATCGAGGACTTCATCCACGCCAAGGACCAGGGCGATCTCACCAACTTCAACATCTCGGTCGGCGTGACCGACGAGTTCATGCAGGCGGTCGAGAAGGACCTGGACGTCGAGCTGGTGCACAAGGCGCGCCCCTGGCCCGAGAACGGCGGCTACCAGCGCGACGACGGCCTGTGGGTCTACCGCAAGCTGCCGGCGCGCCAGCTGTGGGAGCAGATCATGCGCTCGACTTACGACCACGCCGAGCCGGGAATCCTGTTCCTCGATCGCATCAACCGCGACAACAACCTGAACTACTGCGAGACCATCGAGGCGACGAACCCGTGCGCCGAGCAGCCCCTGCCCGCCTACGGCTGCTGCTGCCTGGGCTCGATCGATCTCACGCGCTTCGTGAGGCGACCGTTCAGCGACAAGGCGGCGTTCGATTTCGAGCGCTTCGCGCGCGTGGTCGAGATCTCGGTGCGCATGCTAGACAACGTGCTGGACGTCACCGCCTGGCCACTCGAGCAGCAGCACGAGGAGGCGATGGCGAAACGGCGCATCGGCCTGGGCTTCACCGGCCTGGGCGATGCGCTCATCATGCTGCGGCTGCGCTACGACACGGACGAGGCGCGCGCGATGGCGGCCAAGATCGCCGAGGCGATGCGCGACGACGCCTATCGCGCCTCCGCGGAGCTGTCGCGCGAACGCGGGCAATTCCCGCTGTTCAACGCCGACCTCTATCTCTCGGGCACCAGCTTCGCGGCGCGCCTGCCCGACGAGATCAAGGCGCTCATCCGCAAGCTGGGCATCCGCAACAGCCACCTGCTGTCGATCGCCCCCACCGGAACCATCAGCCTGGCGTTCGCCGACAACGCCTCGAACGGCATCGAGCCGCCCTTCTCCTGGACCTACACGCGCAAGAAGCGCATGGCGGACGGCACCATGAAGGAGTTCCCGGTGGAGGACCACGCCTGGCGGCTGTACAAGGCGCAGGGCGGCAATCCCGAGCGGCTGCCGCCCTACTTCGTCACGGCGCTCGAGATCAGCGCCCGCGCTCACGAGCAGATGGTCGCCGCGGTCGCGCCGCTTGTCGACACGAGCATCTCGAAGACCGTAAACGTGCCTGAGGACTACCCCTGGGAAGAGTTCCAGGACCTGTACTTCCACGCCTGGAAGTCCGGCCTGAAGGGGCTCGCCACCTATCGCCCGAACAAGGTGCTCGGCGCGGTGCTGAGCGTCGAGAAGCCGGTCGAGGCGCCGCAGGACTTTCGCAGCGACGACGTCAACCGCCGCATCCAGATCAAGACCGTACCGCAGCCGGTGCTCGCCAGCCTGCGCTGGCCCGGCCGGCCCGACCTGACCGGCGGCAACCTGGCCTGGACCTACATGATCGAGCACCCGCACGGGCATTTCGCGGTGTTCGTCGGCCACGTCGAGAATGGCAAGCCGCACGCCTTCGAGGTGTGGGTGAACGGCAGCGAGCAGCCGCGCGGCCTAGGCGCGCTCGCGAAGACCCTGTCGATGGACATGCGCGCGAACGACGCCGCCTGGCTCAGGCTCAAGCTCGACACGCTCGCCAAGGCGGCGGGCGACGACGCCTTCGAGATGCCCTTCCCGCCGCACGGCGAGCGGCGGCGC
>DASPRX010000012.1:0-2967 GCA_035624235.1 Burkholderiales bacterium
GCGTAATAGAGCCACGACACGCTTCCCGACACCAGGAACGACGCGAAGATGGTGTTGATCAGCAGCGAGATCTGGCTGATCGAGACGCCGAACACCGACGGTCCCATCAGCTTCAGTATCCGTCTGACGCCGAGGTGGTGCGGATTGAAGCGCCAGCGCGGCAGCATGCCGAGGCGCGCGAGAAAGGGAAGCTGCAGCGCGAGCTGCAGCGCGCCGCCGGCGAACACCGCCCAGGCGAGCACCCGCACGGGAGGGTCGAAGTGCCCGGCGAAGAACGCCGCCCCGACGATGAAGCTGACGTTCAACAGCACCGGGGTGAACGCCGGGACCGCGAAGCGGCTCCAGGTATTGAGGATTCCGGCCGCGAGCGCGACCAGCGAGATGAAGACGATGTAAGGGAAGGTGACGCGCAGCAGCGATACGGTGAGCGCGAACTTCCCCGCGTCGGCCGCGAACCCCGGGGCCGAAACGTACACGATGAGCGGCGCGGCAAGCACGCCGAGCGCCGCGGCGGCGACCAACGCGAGGAACAGCAGGGTCGCCACGCTGTCGAGCATCGTGCGCGTCTCCTCCGGCGTCTGGCGGCTGCGATACTCGCCCAGGATCGGCACGAAGGCCTGCGAAAAGGCCCCTTCCGCGAACAGCCTGCGCATTAGGTTCGGGATGCGGAACGCGACGAAGAAGGCGTCCGTGGCCAGGCCCGTGCGGAACGTGCTCGCGATGAAAAAGTCGCGTACCAGGCCGAGGATGCGCGACATGAGGGTCATGCCGCTGATGGTCGCGAGCGCGCGCAGCAGGTTCACCGCGTCGACCCTCCCCGCGCCGCCAGAATTGCCTTGCCTGTCGGGCAGTTAGCCGCTACAATGCGCGCCTTTTTTAGACCGCCCCAACTTACATGGCCAACATCAAATCGGCGCGCAAGCGCGCCCGGCAGTCGGAGAAGCGCCGCGCGCACAACATGAGCCTGCGCACCGAAGTGCGCACCGCGATCAAGAATGTCAAGAAGGCCGTCGCCGCGGGCGACAAGGCCGCCGCCGCGCAGGTGCTGCAGCGTTCGCACAGCGTGCTCGATCGCAGCGCCGCCAAAGGCATCCTGCATCGCAGCGCCGCCAACCGCCACAAGAGCCGCCTCGCGGCCGCCGTCAAGGCGCTCCAGTAACAGCCCCCGCGCCGCGGCGCGCAATCGGCGGGACGCTTTCCCGCAACATGTCCGGATCGGAGCGAGGCTGCGGGGTGGGCGCACTGCGGGCACGCCGAATTATAGGCTTTTGAGCCGCCCGCAGCCGTGGTCAAACCCGTCAGCCGCATCCTCGTCATTAACGACGAGCACCTCGTCCTGCGCGAGTTCGTGAAGGGACTGAACGCGGCCGCGCGCTCGCTCGACAATCCGCTCGGCATTACCTTCGCCGGCGTCACCACCGCCAAGGAAGCGCTTGCCGCGATCGAGTCGGACGGCGACTTGCAGGCGGTCCTGGTCGACGACACGCTGTACACCCTGCCCGCAAAGGGAAAGAAGAACGGCAGCGGGCGCAAGAAGCTGCAGATGTCGGCGCTCGAGCTGGTGCAGCGCATCACGCGCTTCCGGCCCGAGCTCGACGTGTACATCCTGATCGCGCAGGAAGAAGAGGACGACGTCGTCGACGCATTGTTCACCGAGGCGGTCGACGGCTACTTCTACCGCGAGGAGCGCGACTATCGCGGCATCTATCGCATCCTGAACGCGCAGATTCAGGAGCGGGCCAAGACGCCGTTCACCGACCAGCTGAAGAACTACGTGTGGATGGCGAAGGACCAGTGGCACACGCCGGGCCATTCTTCGGGCGAATCGCTGCGCGGCAGCCCGTGGGTGAACGATTTCTACGAATTCATGGGCGAGCACGTGTTCGACGCCGACCTGTCGGTCTCGGTGCCGATGCTCGACTCGCTGATGGAGCCCAAGGGCGTGATCGCCGAGGCGCAGAACATGGCCGCCAAGGCCTTCGGCGCGCGGCGCACCTTCTTCGCCACCAACGGCACATCGACCGCCAACAAGGTGATCTTCCAGACGCTGCTTGCGCCGGGCGAGAAGCTGCTGCTCGACCGCAACTGCCACAAGAGCGTGCACCACGGAGTCGTGCTCTCGGGCGCGCACCCGATCTACCTAGACAGCGCGCTCAACCGCAAGTACGGCCTGTACGGCCCGGTGCCGAGGAAGACGCTGCTCGATGCGATCGACAAGCACGGCGACGCGGAGGCGCTCATCCTCACTTCCTGCACCTACGACGGCCTGCGCTACGACCTGGCTCCGGTCGTCGAGGCGGCGCACAGGAAGGGCATCAAGGTGATCATCGACGAGGCCTGGTACGGCTTCGCCCGCTTTCATCCCGAATTCCGCCCGACCGCCCTCGAGGTGGGGGCCGACTACGCCACGCAGTCGACGCACAAGGTGATGTCGGCGTTCTCGCAGGCGTCGATGATTCACGTGAACGACCCGGATTTCAGGGAACACCTGTTCCGGGAGAACTTCAACATGCACACCTCGACCAGCCCGCAGTACGCGCTAATCGCGAGCCTGGACGTGGCACGCAAGCAGGCGGTGATGGAGGGCTACAAGCTGCTGTCGCGCACCCTCGCGCTCGCCAAGGAGCTGCGCGAGCAGATCAACGCCACCGGCGTGTTCCGCGTGCTGGAGCTCGACGACCTGCTCCCGGACGAGGTCAAGGGCGACGGCATCCGGCTCGACCCGACCAAGGTGACGATCGACATCTCGGGCTGCGGCTACACGGTGGAGGACCTGCAGAAGGAGCTGTTCGAGCGCTACAACATCCAGACCGAGAAGTCGACCTTCAACACGCTCACGCTGCTGCTCACCATCGGCACCACGCGCTCCAAGGTGTCGCGCCTGTACGATGCGCTCATGCGCATCGCGCGCGAGCGCCGCGCGCCGCGGCGCCTGGTGCGCACGCTCGAGGTCCCCGGGTTCACGCG
>DASPRX010000134.1:0-3070 GCA_035624235.1 Burkholderiales bacterium
GGCGGCTGGCCGCAACAGTACGGTTGGTGGCTCAAGCGCCGCGCGAAGCTCCTCGCGGCGATCGGGCGTTAGCTAGAAGCCGGAACCGGGCTGCTTCAGGAACTCGAGCTCCTCGGGCGTGCTCGGCCGCCCCAGCGCTTCGTTGCGGTGGGGAAACCGGCCGAAGCGCGCGATGATCGCGCGGTGACGCTCGGCATAGTCGTACGCGTCATCGGTTTCATCGAACGCTTCGAGCGTGTGCGCGAGCCGGCAGGAGAGCCGTTGGTCCCGCAGGTCCTCGCTGTGCTCGAACGGCAGGTACACGAACATGCGCTCGACCGGGAGCAAGCCTTGGTCGTAGCCTTCCTGCAGTGCATGCCTCGCGGCGTCGCGCGCGAGCCCGTCCGAGGCAAAGGCGCGTGCGCCGCCGCGGAACATGTTGCGCGGAAACTGGTCGAGCAGCACGACGAGCGCTAGGCACTCGCCGACGCCCTGCTTCCAGCTCTCCAATCCGCCGCGCGCGCCCTCCTCATGCAGCGCGCGAAAGCGCGCCTCGATTTCGGCGTCGAACGCGGCGTCCTTTTGGAACCACTGTTTGCGCTGCGTGCCGTATTCGTCCTGCGCACCGAACCAGAAGCTCAAGACCTGTCCGGCGCGAGGGTCTTTCGTGTGTCGCATCGTCGAATGCTGCAATAATTCGCCGCCCGGAGCATACGTCATGTCGAATCGCCTCGCCCACGAGACTTCACCCTACTTGCAGCAGCATGCGGAAAACCCCGTGGACTGGTATCCGTGGGGACCCGAGGCGCTCGAGCGCGCGCGCGTCGAGAACAAGCCCGTGCTGCTCTCGGTGGGCTATTCCGCCTGCCACTGGTGCCACGTCATGGCGCACGAGAGCTTCGAGGACGCCGAGGTCGCGGCGCTCATGAACCGCCTGTTCGTCAACATCAAGGTCGACCGCGAAGAGCGGCCCGATCTCGACCAGATCTACCAGACCGCGCACCAGATGCTCGCCCAGCGCCCCGGCGGCTGGCCGCTCACCATGTTCCTCGCTCCCGACGGCACGCCCTTTTTCGGCGGCACATACTTTCCGAAGACCGCGCGCTACGGCATGCCGGGCTTCGTCGAGCTGCTCGAGCGCATCGCCGCCATCTGGCGCGAGAAGCAGCCCGAGATCGGGCAGCAAAACGAACAGGTTCGCGGCGCCTTCGCGCGCATGCTGCCCGGCGCGGCTGCGCATCGCTCGGCGCTCGAACGCGCGCCGGTCGAGGCGCTGCTCAAGAACCTGCGCACGAGCTTCGATGCGCAGCTGGGCGGCTTCGGCGGTGCGCCCAAGTTTCCGCATCCGACCGACCTCGAGCTGTGCCTGCGAGGCTACGCGCTGAGCGGCGACCGGCAGGCGCTCGAGATGGCCCGTACGACCTTGTTGCGCATGTGCGAGGGCGGCATCTACGACCAGCTGGGCGGCGGCTTCTGTCGCTACAGCGTCGACGCGCAGTGGATGATTCCGCACTTCGAGAAGATGCTGTACGACAACGGGCCGCTCTTGGGGTTGCTCGCCGACGCATGGCTCGCCACGGGCGAGGCGCGCTTCGCACAATGCGCCGAAGAGACGGCCGCGTGGATGATGCGCGAGATGCAGTCCCCGGAGGGCGGTTACTATTCCTCGCTCGATGCGGACTCCGAGCACGAGGAAGGCAAGTACTACGTCTGGACGCGGGCGGAGGTCGAGGCGCTGCTGACGCCGCAGGAATTGGCACTCGTCGTACCGCACTACGGCCTCGACCGTGCGCCAAACTTCGAAGGGCATTCGTGGCACCTGCATGTTGCGCAGCCGCTCGCGCCGGGCGGCGAGGCGCTGCTCGCCTCGGCGCGCACGAAGCTGCTCGCCGCGCGCGAGCGGCGCGTTCGCCCGGGACGCGACGACAAGGTGCTCGTGTCGTGGAACGCGCTCGCCATGCGCGGCATGGCGCATGCGGGCCGGATCTTCGGTCGTGACGAGTGGGTCGCTTCGGCGCGCCGCGCGCTCGATTTCATCCGCGCGCGCATGTGGCGGGACGGACGACTACGCGCGAGCTACAAGGACGGCAAGGCGCATCTGAACGCGTACCTCGACGACTATGCCTTCCTCCTCGCGGCCCTGATCGAGCTGCTGCAGGCGCGTTTCGCGCCCGACGATCTGGAGTTCGCCGAAGAGCTCGCCGGCGTGCTGCTCGAACAGTTTGAAGACCGGGAGGCAGGCGGCTTCTACTTCACCTCGCGCGACCACGAGAAGCTCATTCATCGCCCGAAGCCGGGGCACGACAACGCCACGCCTTCGGGCAACGCCGTCGCCGCCTGGGCGCTGGGTCGGTTGGCCGCGCTGACGGGCGAGGACCGTCATGCGCGCGCGGCCGAGGCTGCGGTGGCGCAGTTCTACCCGACGATGCGCCGCTACCCGGCGGGCTTCGCCGCCATGGCAGTCGCGCTCGAAGAAACTATCGCGCCGCCGGCGCTGCTGGTGCTGCGCGGAGAGCCCGTTGCGCTGGCGCGCTGGGCGGCCGATCTGGCGCGCGAGCTGATTCCTGACACGAGCGTAGTCGCGCTGCCAAACGGCAGCACTGGCCTGCCGCCGGTGCTAGACAAGCCGGAGCGGCCCGAGCCTGTCAACGGCTGGCTGTGCCGCGGCGTTACTTGTCTTGAGCCGTTGGCGGACTTGGGACGGCTGAAGTCCGCTTGCAAAGAGCCCACATTCGGTTAGGATTAATTCACATTTATTCAAGAGGAGTCGTTAATGAAGCGCATTGCAGTTCCCTTACTGCTCGTCGGCCTGGCGGCCGCTCTGCCGGCCCACGCGGACGAGGCGATGGCCAAGAAGTACAACTGTCTGGCCTGCCACGCCGTGGACCACAAGGTCGTCGGGCCCGCATACAAGGACGTTGCCAAGAAGTACGCCGGTCAGAAGGATGCCGAAGCCAAGCTGATCGAGAAGGTCAAGAAAGGCGGCTCCGGCGTCTGGGGCAATATCCCGATGCCGCCGAATTCCGCCGTGCCCGATGCGGACATCAAGAAGCTGGTGGAGTGGGTCCTGTCGCTCAAGTAGCCGGACGAT
>DASPRX010000093.1:0-6980 GCA_035624235.1 Burkholderiales bacterium
CGCCCGGTGATCCACGCGAAGGCCTCGTCCACCGAATCGGTGCGGTAGACGAGGTTCACGTCGGGCGCGCTGATCGTACCGTTGCGCACCAGCGCGTCGAAGTCGATCACCTGGCGCCAGAACTTCGTGCCGAACAGGACAATTGGCATGGGCTTTGTCATCTTCTTCGTCTGCACCAGCGTGAGCAGCTCGAACAGCTCGTCGAGCGTGCCGAAACCGCCCGGGAAGACGATCACCGCCTTCGCCAGGTAGGCGAACCAGAACTTGCGCATGAAGAAATAGTGGAAGTGGAACGCCAGCTCGCGCGTGACGTACGGGTTGTCGAACTCCTCCACCGGGATCGAGATGGTGAGCCCGACGTTCATGCCGCGCGCCTCGGCCGCGCCGCGGTTGGCGGCTTCCATGATGCCGGGTCCGCCGCCGGTGCACACGACGAAGCGCCGCTCCCTGGAATCCAGCGCCTTCGACCACTCGGTCAGGCGGAACGCGAGCTCGCGCGCCGCCTCGTAATACTGCGACATCTCCAGGTCGGCGCGTGCGCGCTCCGGATCGCCTTCGCCGAGCTGCGCCTGGCGCAGCGCGGCCTCCGCCTGCTCGCGCGGCTTGATGCGCGCCGAGCCCATGAACACGATCGTGTCGTCTACGCGGTGGTGCTCGAAGCGGCTGAGCGGCTCGAGGTACTCGGCGAGGATGCGCAGCGCGCGCGCATCCTTGCTCTTCAGGAAGAAGCGGTTCGTATAGGCCTTGACCGGCCGGCGCGGCTTGTCCTTCATCGCGTGTCTCCGTGCGCCGGAGGCTTCCGGCAGGCACGGAGTCTAGCTCAGCGACTCCACGTCGCGCGCAGCAGCTGATCTTCCTTGTTGTAGTGGAACTCGACCTCGCCCTTGTAGGCGTCGTGCACGCGCTCGGCGATGTCGCGCGCGATGTGCGTGCCGGTGGTCGTGACCAGCATGCCTTCCCGGGTGTCCTCGATCTTCATGATGCGCTCGAGCGGATGGCCGGTCTTTTCCTTGCCTTCGCAGTTCATCACCAGCTGCCTGATCTCGGACTTGTGCTGCTGCGCGAACGCGCCCTTGAGCGTCACGTAGCCGGCCGGAAACTTGTCGTGCTTGCGGTGGCAGGCCGGGCAGAGCTGCTCGTGCGCTCCCGCCGGGGCGAGGTCCCAGGTCCAGCGGCCGTGGTGGTAGGTCGCGCCGCAATCCGGGCACACCGTCGGCTCATGCAGCTTGCCCTTGGTCTTGTAGCTGTCGTGCACCAGCTCCTGCAGCAGCTGCTCCCTGCGCAGCATCCGAAAACTGCCACGATCCTGTTTCATGGATGACCTTTCGTTGCGATATCGATGTCTTTGCTCAGGGAAGCGGTCCGTGCTTGCCGACGGTTACGCGCTTGGCCTGCGGGCCTTCGGCCGCGGGCTCCTCGATGAATTGCACCGCGGTGCCGACCGCGAGGTCGTCAAACGAGGGCTCGACGACGTTGTCGCGGCTGAAGTACAGCTCGCGCCCGTCGGGCGTGGCGATGAAGCCGTAGCCTTCGTCGGCGATCAGCCGCGCGACCCGGCCATGCTGCGGCACTTCGTGCACCTTGACGTGGCCGCGCGTGACGCGCACCTCCTCCTCCAGCTGGCGCGTGACCGCGGCGAAGGCGTCGCGCAGCGCCACGTACACGTCCTCGTCGTGGTCGCGGTTGGCGACGATCTCGCGCCCCGGCACGCGCGCGTCGATGCGCACCTGGAACTGGCGGCCCTGCTTATGGTGCCGGCCTTTTTCCTCGACCGTGACCCGGCAGCTCATCAGGTGGGGGTGGAATTCGTCCAGCTTGGCGGCCTGATCGCGGATGCGCGCTTCGAGCGCGTCCGAGCGCGGCATGTGACGTACGGTGATCTGCAGTGGGATTTGCATGGTGTCAGTGCTTTCGGGCTTTGGTGCCCGGCTTCAGGATAGCGGGGGAGCGAGGCGCGGGCTTGATATTGATCAAACCCGGCCCTTCGGCGGCCGGCGCCATATCGATTCGCCGTCGCGCCAGACCTCGCGCACGCGGTGAAACGGCACCATGTGCGTGCTGCCGTCGTCCTCGACGGCCTGGAACGCGAAGCGCTCGCCGCGCTCCAGGCGCACGCGTTCGAGCGGCACGCGCACCACGCGGGCGGCGAGGTGGTCGTCGTAGCCGATCTCGATCTCGCCCTTGCCGAACTCGGGGTCCCAGAGAATGCGGTGCAGCAGGTCCTGGATCGGGGTCACGACCGCTGCGCGCCGTCCTCGCGCGAGTGCAGCCGCGCGATGCTGTCGACCACGCCCGCGACCTCGGCGTCCGCGAGCGGCGGCGTGCAGCGCGCGCGGTTCCAGGCGAGCAGCAGCTCGAGCACCACCTCGGGGTCGACCTCGTGCCACAGCAGATGGCCCGCGAGCGAGGCGAGCGTGCTGTTGCGCTCGCCTTCGCCGACGCCCGAGCGCACCAGCTCGCGCCAGTGCGAGAGCGGATGCCCGCCGCGCTTCGCGGCGGCGTCGCTTAGCAGCCACTGCGGCAGCTGTGCCGGGCGCGCTCCGTCCGGCGCGCGCCCAGCCGCCCAGGCGTAGCGCCGCCCGCTCGGGTGCACCGAAGGCGGCGCGACCACGCAGCCGCCGTCGCCGCGCAGGTCGATGCCGGCATGCAGGCCGACGCGGTTGCCGACCCGGCCGCCGGGGTGCGCGAAGTACAGGTGGCGCCCGCCGCCCCCGGTCAGCGCCTCGAGCGTCGCCGGCAGCGGGCCGTGCGCGGACTCAAGGCGCGCGAGGCTCTGCGCGCCGCCGTGCGCCGGATCGACGTCCAGCACCACCAGCCCCGAGACGCGTCCCGTCACGATGCCGACGTTCGCCTCGGGCCAGCGTGCGATCCATTCTTCCAGCTCGGCCGGTGTCGCCAGGCGGTCCTGGAACTCGAGCCACGCGACGAGCGGCCGCTTGCCGCGCGGCTCGATCGGGATCGCCGACCAGCCGCGCCGCAGGTAGCCGAGCGCCGCCTCAAGAGGGGCCATGCAGGGAAATATTCGATCCGCGCGGCGCGCGGGCTTTTGACGTAAGTCAAGCCCGCTTCCGGGGGACAGGCGAACATGCGCAAGACGAGCGCGAAGAGGATCGGTCATGTCGGTACGAATGAAGATGGATCAGAGCGAGAGGGTCCTGATCGAGTTCAGGGGCCACGTGGACGACAAAAAGCTCGCGCGCTGCCGCGCGGCGTACGCCCAGCTGCCGCGGCTGTGGTGGAAGGACGTGACCGTGGTGCTGGACAGCGCCGATGCGTTCGAGCCCGGCGTGCGCGACATGCTGCGCGAACTGAGCGCGCATACAAGCCGCTGCAGGCTGAAGCTCGTCGGCAACGGACGGGAAGCGGCGCACGCCTGAGCCGCGCTGCGCGGTCGCGACGTGCACCAGCTCGTCGTCAACGGCAGGAACTACCGGAGCGACGCGGACCCGGCCAAGCCGCTGCTGTGGGTGCTGCGCGACGAGCTGGGCCTCAAGGGAACGAAGTACGGCTGCGGCGTCGGCGTGTGCGGCGCCTGTGTGGTGCTGCTCGACGACGCGCCGAACCACGCCTGCATGGTGCCGCTCGCGCGCGTCGGCGCGCGCAAAGTCACCACCATCGAGGGCATCGCCGCCGATCATCCGGTCGTGCGCGCCTGGGTTGCGGAGCAGGTGCCGCAGTGCGGCTATTGCCAGCCGGGCCAGATCCTAAGCGCAGCGGCGCTGCTCGCGCAGCATCCGTCGCCGGACGGGCAGCAGATAGACGAGGCGATGTCGGGTGTGCTGTGCCGCTGCGGCACCTACGCGCGCATCCGGCGCGCGGTGCGCAGCGCGGCGCAAGGCAAAGGCGCTGCGCCAGGCGCGACGCTTGCGGCGCTGCTGGACGATCTGCCGGCTGATGCCGGTACGCGGATGAACGACTGGCTATGGATCGACCGCGCGGGAACGGTCACCGTGATTATCAACCACTCCGAGATGGGGCAGGGCGCGCTCACAGGCCTCGCCGCGCTCGCGGCGGAGGAGCTCGACGTTCCGCTCGCGCGCCTGCGCACCGTGTTCGCCCCTGCGGATGCGCGCTATCGAAACGGCTACTGGGGCGAGCAGTTCACCGGCGGCTCGAGCAGCATGCGCGGCGAGTGGAGGCCGCTGCGCGAGGCGGCGGCGCAGGCGCGCGAGCGCCTGCTCGCGGCCGCCGCGCGCCGCTGGGGCGTCGCGCCCGGCGATTGCCGCAGCGGCGAGGGCGAGATCCTGCACCCGGCGAGCGGCCGGCGCCTCGGTTACGGCGAGCTCGCCGAAGAGGCGGCGCGCCTTGCTGCGCCGCGCAGCGCGCCGCTCAAGGCGCGCGAGGATTGGCGCTACATCGGCAGGCCGCTCGCGCGCCTCGACGTTCCGGCAATGTGCCTCGGCCAGACGCGCTACGGGATCGACGTGGCACGTCCCGGCATGCTCGTCGCAGCGGTCGCGCGCTGTGCCGCGTTCGGCGGGCGCGTGCAAAGCTTCGACGCGCGCGCCGCGCGCAAGCTGCCGGGCGTGCGCGAGGTGCGCGCGATCGCGAGCGGCGTGGCGGTGCTGGCGGACGATTTCTGGTCGGCGCTGCGCGGGCGGGAGGCGCTGCGCGTCGCGTGGCGGCCGGGCAGGAACGCGCGCCTGAGCGGCGCGCAGATCGAGCGGCGCCTGGTCGCGGCGCTCGGCCGCGGCGGCAAAGGCGCGATCGAGGCCGTGTACCGCACGCCGTACCTCGCGCACGCTCCCATCGAGCCGATGAACTGCGTCGCCGAAGTACGCGGCGACGGCTGCGACCTGTGGGTCGGCACGCAGCACCAGGCCGAAACGCAGGCGGTCGCTGCGCGCGTCGCAGGCGTGGCGAAGTCGAAGGTGCGCGTGCACACGCAGTTTCTCGGCGGAGGCTTCGGCCGCAGGCTCGAGACCGATTTCGTCGCCGAGGCGGTCGAGCTCGCCAAGGCGCTCAAGCGACCGGTGCAGGTGGTGTGGACGCGCGCCGACGACCTGCAGCACGACTTCTACCGGCCGGCGCACGCCGCGCGGCTCCAGGCAAGCCTCGGTCCGGACGGCCTGCCCGCCCAATGGCGCATGCGCATCGCCGGGCCGCAGCTCGCGCTCGACGGCGTGCACTCGCCCTACGCGGTGCCGCTGCGCGAAGCGCGGGTCGAAGTGCGCTCGCCGCTGCCGGCCGGCGCCTGGCGCTCGGTCGGCGCGTCGAACAACGCCTTTGCGATCGAGTCCTTCATCGACGAGCTGGCCGCGCGCGCCGGCCGCGATCCGCTCGAGTACCGTCTCGCGCTGCTCGCCAAGGGGCCGCGCCAGCGCGCAGTGCTCGAGCGCGCCGCGCGCGGGGCGAGCTGGGGCACGCCGCTCGGCGCCGGGCGCGGCCGCGGCATCGCGCTGTACGAATCCTTCGGCAGCATCGCCGCCCTGGTGATCGAGGCGCACGTCGAGGCGCGCGCGATCCGCGTCGAGCGCGCCGTTTGCGCCATCGACTGCGGCACCACCGAGCTGCCGGACGCGGTGCACGCGCAGCTCGAGGGCAGCATCGCCTTCGGGTTGTCGGCCGCCCTCAAGGAAGAGATCCGCGTCGGCGCGGGGCGCGTGCGGCAGGCGAGCTTCAGCGACTACCCGATCCTCACGCTGGCCGAGATGCCGGCGGTCGAGACGCACATCGTCGAGAGCAGTGCCGAGCCGGGCGGCGTCGGCGAGCCCGTGGTGCCGGTCGTCGCGCCGGCTCTGGCGAACGCAGTGTTCGCAGCGAGCGGACGGCGTCTGCGCCGCCTGCCACTGCGCCTACGATGACTCACAGGAGGCGACCATGCCAAGCTTCGTCATGCTGACCAGGATCGACCCGGGGGCGCTCGGCAACGCGCGCGCGCTCGAGGAGCTCGAGAAGCGCGCTGCGGAGGCGGTGCGCAAGCAGTGTCCCAAGGTGAAGTGGCTGTCGAGCTACGCGGTGCTCGGGCCCTACGACTACGTGGACGTGTTCGAGGCCCCCGACATCGAGACCGCGGCCAAGGTCTCCACGCTGATGCGCGTCAGCGGCCGCGCGCATTCCGAGATCTGGGCGGCAACCGAATGGTCGAAGTTCAAGAAGATGGTGCACGACATGCCGTCCTGAGAATTGAGGAGAAACACGATGAAGCGCAAGCCCGTACTGCCGAAGACCGCCGAGCCCGAGTTGCAGCAGAGCGCCGACCGCAGCATCGCGCGCGACGAAAAGAAGAAGCGCCTCGCGCGCCGCAGCCCGCAGCGCGACATCCCGCGCGTCGAAGGCGTCGAGCCGGGCGCGGCGCCGAAGAAGGAGTAGGCGGCGTGCACGAGCACGGCAAGCGGCGCGTGCTGCGCCTTGCCGAGCGCGTGTTCGGCGACCCGGCCCAGGCGCGCAAGTGGCTGATCCGGCCGAGCGTCCAGCTCGGCGGGCGCACGCCGCTCGCGATGCTCGCGAGCGCGGACGGCGCACGCCGCGTCGAGGAGCTGCTCGCGCAAATCGACGACGACGACCGCCTCGGAATCGACTAGGGCGATTGTGGTACCGCCGGAGAACCGCGAGCTCGTGCGGCAATGTAGGTGCATGCGCATCTCACCCCATCCGTATGCATCCTCAATTGACGCGTGACGGACGGGAGCGATGATCTTCAGACCCAAGGGGAAGCTGAACGCGATGGCGGCTGTGCTCGCAGCCACGCTGGCGGCCGGTGCGTGCATAGCCTTCGTGATAGCCATGACTCCAGATCAGCGTGCGGTTCATGCGACGGCCTGCGGGCAGAAACCCGACGCGCGCGAGTCCCCTCAGTGGGGCGTCATCGCCGAGACGATGCTCGGGCCGGACTTCGTCCCTGTGCAGATTGGCGGGAGCACCGCGCAGTGCGAGGGGTCGGGACGACCACGGGGCACGCTATCCGTCAGACCCCGAGAATGAAATAGCGCAGCAAACCGAGGGCTCCGGCGCCAATCAGCGTAACGATCGGATCGCGC
>DASPRX010000178.1:0-10956 GCA_035624235.1 Burkholderiales bacterium
GCGCCGTCGCCGGCGTCGATCACGATGCGGTCCTCCTGCGAGATGCCCTGCAGCGCCTCGGCCAGCATACCGTTGAACCAGCCGCGCTGCGCAACCTGCTTGGCCACCGTCTTCTTCGTATATTCCACGATGTCGACGAACACGACGCTGCAGATGAATGTACGGCCGACGCTGCCTAGCTGCGGATTGTGCATGCGCTACGGCTCGATCATCTGCATGGCCTTCTGCAGGCTGCGGCGCATGCGGTTGAACGACGCCGCCAGTACCGAGATCTCGTCCTTGCCATGCGCGGGCAGCTCGGCGCGCGAGAAGTCGCCCGTGCTCACCTTGTCCGCGGTCTCCGACATACGCCGAATCGGCCGCACGATCAGCCAGCCGAGCATCAGGTTGAGCACTACGAACGCCGCCAGGAAGACGGCGCCGAGCGAGGCCATGAACGCGCGGAAGGCGCGCTCGGCGTTCCTGATCGGCAGGGTCATCGGCACCGAGACGATCTGCGCGCCGACGATCTCGTTCCACTTCCAGCCGAAGCCGTTCGACTCGCCGTAGAGCTTGATCATCGACGCCGGGGCGGCCTGCGGCACGCTGTGGCAGGCAAGGCACGCCGGATCGACGATCTTGATCGGGCGGGCGATGAACAGCGAGCGGCCGGTCGGCGTGTCGCGCTCGTTGACCAGCTCCTTGATCTCGGCGTGATCGCGGAAGTCGCGTACCACGTCGGCCTCCCAGTCGACCGCGCGGTCGCGCGGGTTGGTCGGATTGAGCGTCGCTTCCTTGTACGAGTAGTCCGGGTGGTCCTTGCGCAGCTCGTTCACCGTCTCGGTCGCGGCATACGCGGGCACGCTCTGCGGCAGGAACACGCGCATCAGCTGCAGCTCGAGGTGCGGCTTGACCTGCTTGATGGTGTAACCGCGGATCGCGAGCGCCGATTCGAGCATCAGGCGCGCGTTGCGCACCACCTCGTCCTTGGCGTTCGCCTGCAGCAGGCCGTAAGAGATCCATCCGGTGAGCGCGAGCCCGGCCCCGAACACCGCCAGCAGCACCAGGTTGAACTTGAACCGTATGCCCATAGAGCCTCCGCCTATTTGCAGCCCTGCGCCTCGTCGTACGCCTTGGTGAACCCCATAAGGCTGAAGCGCGCGCCGTGCAGCCCGGTCGCCGGGAATTCCGGCCAGAAGCGCAGCCGTGCCTCCACTTCCCGGCCTGCCTTGAATGCCTTCACGAGATCGGCGTAGCGCGACTCGAATACCGCACGCTTCTTGCCTTCGACGCGGTCCATGCGGATGAAGTCGTGCTCGGACAGCGCGAGCCCGATGTCCGAAAAACTGTCATCCAGGTCGGAAGGCGATTCGACGATCACCTTGGCGGCATCGACGACGATGCGCGCCTGCACGTTCTGGTAGCCGTCGTTCATCGTTTGCGGCGCCGAGCGCAGCGCGCAGCCCGAGTCGTGCGCCACCTCCCAGTTCGGCGGTTCGGCGGCGTGCGCGCAAAGCGCCGCGCCGGCGAGCACGAAGGCCAGCAGGCGGCGGTCAGCATCAGCGCGATTGCCCATCTCGCCCCTCCCCTCCCAGGGTCCACGACGAGAGACCAGATGATTAGATCACTTGGACGGCACGTCCCGCAACCGCCGCCGTCAGGCGACGCGCCAGCGGCCGAGCGTGTGGGCCCGCCCCCCCGGCAGCAGCTGGCCGCCGCGCCGCACTTCCGCGCCGAGCGCCCCGGGCGCCACCGCCAGCACGCCGGCGCGCGTCTCGGGGTCGGCCAGCGCGCGCTCGAGCGCCGGCGGGTCGGTCCAGGCGAGCGCGCCCGCCTCGATGCGCGCGTAGATGCGGCCGGTGTCGCGCTCGGCGAAATTGAGCGCGTGCAGGCGGCGCGCGCACTGGACGAGAAAGCCTGTGTTGCGCCCTGGCGCGGCCGCCCCGCCGCCGGGATAGACCTCGGCCGCGCAGCTCGCGCCGACGTTGATCCTCGCGTAGCGCTCGATGTCGAGCATGCCCTTCACGTCGAGCACGCTCAGCTCGCCGTTCAGGCCGAAGGCCACCGTGAGCGGACGCTCGCCGGCCGGCACGCCGTTGTCGAGGAATTCGTAGTGCACCCACTTGTCGCTGCGCAGCGCCCAGGTGAAGAACAGCTCCGGCATTCCGGTGTAGGCCTCGACGTTGTGCGCGAGCAGGTCGTCCACCGCCTTGTAGCGCCCGACTTCCAGCCCGCGCCGCCACGAGCGCTCGACGGTCGCGTGCGGCGGCGTGATCATGAAGAAGAGGTACAGGAAGTGCCCGAAGCGGGTGAGCAGGTTGCTGCCCGCCTCGTCCGACTCCGCCGCGAAGCTGTCGAAGCGGAAGCGGTCGATCAGCAGGTGCGACATGCCGCCGCGCTCGGCCTTGGCGGCCATGTAGCGATCGAGCTTGTGGTCGACCATGCGCAGCTCCTGCCCGGTGAAGCTGCCCGCGTACTTGTACGCGTCGCCGAGCGTGCCGTAGTCGAGCAGTTGCTTGCGCCAGATGTCGGGGCTGATCAGCGCGAAGTCGCTCCAGGCGGCGCCGATCTCGCCGGCGAGCGCCTTCTGCAGCGGTCGCATGCTGCTCTTGCCGGAGGCCGACGCCCCCTTGGTGTTCATCACGACCGGCTGGCGCTGCGCCGGCAGCACGGCATAGCCCTCGGCGCGCACGGCCGCGGCGATGAAGGGCTCGATCAGCCGGCCGAGCGCCACGCTGCCGTGCTCGTTCATCGCGAGGCGCGTGGCGATCCTGGCGAGCAGCGCGGGCTCGCCCCAGGGCCGCCCGTGGCGCGCGCACACCGTGCCCGCCACCCGCGCCGCCGCGCGCAGTATGGCGCGTGCCGCGGCATCTTTTTCCGCGGCCGCGCGCTCTTCCAAGCCGTCGGCCGACCGCGAGACCAAGGCGGCGCCGGCAATCGCGGCCATCTCGCGCTCGAGCAGCGCGTGCGCGCGCTCGAGCTCCGCCATGTGCGGTTCGATGTAGCGCGCGAGGATGGTCGAGGTCATGGCGCGGAAATTGATCCCGAGGACCTCGACGCGCGCGCCGTCGGGCACCGACAGGTCGGCGGTGACGCGCACCAGCAGCTCGTGCAGCACGAGGCGGCGCGGCCGGAAGGCGACCAGCTCCTCGGCCGGCAGGCCGGTGAGGTCGGCGAGCTCGAATGCCTCGGCCGGGCCGCCGGTCGCGTTGTCCGCGCGGTACAGCGTCACCAGCGGCAGCAGCCGGCGCGGCAGCGCCGACTCGACGCCCGGATTCCACGGTCCGCAGGCTTCGGGCGTCACCGCAGCTGCCGCAACGCGTCGCCGAGCGGCACGCACATCAGCGCCAGCGCGGCGAGGAACGGCGGCCAGTCGAACTCGGTCGGCCGCAGCTCGCCGAGCGCCTGCGCGCTCCAGGCCGGCGCGCGCAGCGCGTCGGCCATGAAGACGTACAGCGCGAGCGCCGCGCCGGCAGCGGCCGCCGCCCAGGCCCAGCGCGCGGGCCAGGGCCGCCGGCCGCCGCGCGCGCACTGCGTGAGGACGGTTCCGCCCGCCGCCATGAGCGCGGCGATCGACGCGGGCGCGAGCACCGGGCCCCACCAGGGCAGCGGGATGAGGAACAGCACGTCCCAGTCGAGCGGCGAGCGCGGCCAGCCGCTCATCGGCACGAGGAAGACGTAGTAGAAGATGTCCCACACGCCGAAGGCGAGCAGGAAATAGGCGAAGCGCGTGCGGCGCGCGTTGCCGGCGAGCCAGGCCACCGCGCCGAGCATCGCCAGCGTCGCCGCCTCGCGCGCGAGCTCGATGCGTCCGAGCCAGGGCTGCGGCAGCACCGCGCCGGCGCGATAGGGATCGAGGCTGCCGAGCATCGTGCGCAGGTAGGTCACCACCGCCGCCTCGAGCAGCGCCATCGCGACCGCGTAGACGACGACCGCGCGCCAGCGCGCGGGTTCTAGACGACCCTGAAATTCTTGAACTGCCACGGGTCGTCGAGGTCGAGCTTCTCGGGAAACAGCAGCCCCCGGTCGACGAGCGGCGTCCAGTTGCTGTAGGCGCCGACGACCTCGCCGAGATACGGCGCCGCGATCTCGAGCGCCCGCTCGAAGTCCATTTCGTCCGGGTCGACCACGCCGCGGCGCGGGTTCTCGATCGCCCACACCATCGCTGCGAGCACCGAGCAGGACACCTGCAGCGTGGTGGCATTGTTGTACGGCGCGAGCCGGCGCGCCTCGTCGATCGACAGGCGCGAGCCGTACCAGTACGCGCCCTTGGCATGGCCCATCAGCAGCACGCCGAGCTCGTCGATGCCGTCCTGGATCTCGTCCATCAGCACGCGCTTGCGCTCCTGCAACTTCCAGTTCTTGCCCGCCAGCTCGTGCACCGAGCTGACCGCGTCGTCGCAGGGATGATAGGCGTAGTGCACCGTGGGCCGGTAGCGCAGGTTCTCGCCGTCGCGCACCGTCAGGTAGTCGGCGATCGAGATCGATTCGCCGTGCGTGATGAGAAAGCCGTGAAACGGACCCTCGAGCGGCGTCCAGGTGCGCACGCGCGTCGAGGCGCCGGGGCGCTGCAGGAAGATGGCGCAGCCCGGGCCGAACTTGTGGCGCCGGCCGTCGTGCGGGAAGTATTTCTCGTGGCTGCCCCAGCCGAGCTCGGCGGGTTGGCAGCCCTCGCCGGTGAAGCCGTCCACCGACCAGGTGTTGACGAACTCGCCGCGGCGCTTGTCGGGCACCGCCTTCTGCGTATCGCGCTCCGCGATGTGGATCACCTTCACCCCCAGCTTCTCGGCGAGCGCGGCCCATTGCTCGCGCGTGTCGGGACGCTGCACGCGCACGCGCGTGTCGCGCGCGATGTCGAGCAGCGCGCGCTTGACGAAGTGCGACACCAGGCCGGGATTGGCGCCGTGCGTGAGCACGGCGGTCGGGCCCTCGGGGAATTCCTCGCGGATGGCGCGCGCGGCCTCGCGCAGCGCGTAGTTGGAGCGCTGCGAGGGCGACAGGCGCCGGTCGACGTAGCCGCCCGCCCATGGCTCGATGCAGGTGTCCAGGTACAGCGCGCCGCGCCTCGCGCACAGCTCGATCAGGTTCACGCTCGAGACGTCGACCGAGACGTTGAGCAGGAAGTCGCCCGCGTCTAGCAGCGGCTCGAGCACCGCGCGGTAGTTGCCGCGGTTTAGCGGATTGACGGTGAACTTCACGCCGTAGCGCGCCGCCTCGCGCGCGCCGCGCTCGTCGCTGGTGACCACCATCACGTCGGAGCGCCTGATCTTCAGATGGCGCAGGATGAGCGGCAGCACGCCCTGCCCGACCGAGCCGAAGCCGACGATGACGAGCTTGCCCGGCAGCTTGGCATGCTTGGTTGCGGGGGTCGTGGATGCTTTCTTCTTCATGATGCGGTCAGTCCCTCAATGTAGATCCAGTGCGTAGCGCTTGAGCACGGAGAGCGGCACGTGCTCGAGCACCTTCTCGTTCGTCGATTCGAGTACCACGCGCGGCGCGCAGCCGGCTTCCCAGGCCTCGCGCCAGCGCAGTACGTGCAGGCACCAGCGGTCGCCGGGCTGCAGGCCGCGGAAGCGCATCGCCGGGTTCGGCGTCACCAGGTCGTTGCCGCGCGACACGCTGAAGTCGAGGAACTCGGCGGTCACGCGCACGCATACCAGGTGCGCGACGCCTGCCTCGCCGTGCGTGGCGCAGCAGCCGTCGCGGAAGTACCCGGTGAGCGGCGCGTAGCTGCACGCGAGCAGCTCGCCACCCATGACGTTCTTCTCCTTGACGCCGGTCTCAGCCATCGCCAGTCCCCGAGTCTCGCAGCGCAGCAATTGTCGCGCGGATCGGCTCGGCCTGCATTTCGGGCCCGCCGCGCCGGGCGCCGGGGCGTAGATTCCGCTTGTCGTCGCCCTCGATCTATTGCATCCTGCCGCGGGGAACGCTGAAAGAACTGCCATCCTGAGGAGGAGGGTTCAGCATGACCAAGTCGAAATCAAGAAAGGACGGAAAAGTTCCCGAGTCGCGCACGTCGCGCAGACGGTTCCTGAAGTCGGCGGGAGCGGGCGCCGGTGTCGCGGCCCTGTCCTCGACAGCGGCAGCGCCGTTCATCTTCGTGCGCAGCGCGCAGGCCGCGGACAAGGAGCTGAAGATCGTCCAGTGGAGCCATTTCGTCCCCGCGTACGACACATGGTTCGACAGTTTCGCAAAGGCCTGGGGCGCGAAGAATGGCGTGTCGGTCACGGTCGACCACGTGCCGGTGCAGGACATTCCGGCACGCGCGGCCGCCGAGGCGTCGGCCGGATCGGGACACGATCTGTTCGGCTTCAACGGCTCCGGTGGCGCGCACCTGTATCGCAAGTTCTTCATCAACGTCGCCGATCTCGTGAAGGAAACCGAGAAGAAATACGGCAAGGTTTCCATCATCGGCAGGCAGCTCGGCTACAACGCGGACGACGGAAGCTGGTCCGCCTTCCCCGATTACTACATCAACTTCCCGGGCATGTATCAAAAGAGCCTGTGGGACGAGATCGGGATGTTGCCGGACACGTGGGAGAACTTGAGGATCGGTGGCGCCAAGCTGAAGGCGAAAGGGCACCCGGTCGGCATCCCGCTGGGTCACAGCAACGACCCGAGCACGACCTGGCGCGGCCTGCTGTGGTGCTACGGCGCCTCGGAGCAGGACGAGCGCGGCGAGAGGATCGTTCTCCAGAGCAAGGAGACGATCGAAGCGGTCAAGTACGCCGCCGCTCTCTACAAGGAGGCGATGACCTCGGACGTGCTGTCGTGGAACGATTCCAGCAACAACCAGTACATCGATTCGGGCGTCGGCTCGTACATCATCAACCCGATCTCCGCTTACCGCACCGCGCAGACGCTCAACAAGAAGCTGGCCGACGACATCTTCGTCATCAAGCCGCCGAAAGGCCCGGTGCGGCAGATCATGGGGGCGGCGTCCGAGTTCTACGGCATCTGGAAATTCGCCAAGAACAAGGAAGCGGCGCTCGAGTTTCTCAGGCACTATTCGGCAAACTGGCCGGAGGCCTTCAAGGCGAGCTCCGGGTACAACAATCCGTGCTTCGCCGGTCTTGTGCCCAAGCCGATGCCGATCCTGTCGAACGATCCGACATCGACCCCGCACGACAAGCTGGCGATCCTCCAGGACTCGGACCAGTGGTCCGCCATTCCGGGCTACCCCGGGCCGGCCACGCCCGCGATGGACGAGATCTACTACGCCTTCATCATCAACGACATGATGGCGAAGGCGGCGACGGGTCAGGCCACCGCCGAAGAGTCGGTCAAGTGGGCCACGGGACAGTGCGAGGCCATCTTCAAGAAGTGGCAGCATAGGGCCTAGTTGCCCGGCGCCCGGAGCGCGCGCTTGCGCGCGCTCCGGGTCATGCCGGCACGGTTGGCGTCTGGCGGGGGCTCCATGGCTCAGGTTTCGACGAGAGATATCGTCAAGAAATTCGGCGACATCCCCGCCGTCAACGGCATTTCTCTGACTGTGCCGGACGGCGAGTTCATGGTACTGCTGGGGCCGTCGGGCTGCGGCAAGACGACGTTTCTGCGCATCATCTGCGGGCTCGAGCGGCAGACGAGCGGCGACCTCCTGATCGGCGACAACCTCGTCAACGATATCCCGCCGCGCGCCCGCGGCGTGGCGATGATGTTTCAGAGCTACGGCCTCTATCCGCATTTCACGGTGCGCAACAACATCGCCTTTCCGCTGAAGACGCAGAGCGTTCCCGGCGCCGATATCGCAAAGAAGGTGGAATGGGCATCGCAGCTGCTCGGTATCGGGCACCTGCTCGAGCGGCGGCCGCGTCAGCTCTCGGGCGGCGAGCGACAGCGTGTCGCTCTCGCGCGCGCGCTCGTGCGCGAGCCGACCGCGCTCCTGCTCGACGAGCCGCTCTCGAACCTCGACGCCAAATTGCGCGCTTCGGCGCGCTTGGAGATCAAGCAGTTCCAGCAGCGGGTCGGCATCACCACCGTCTACGTGACGCACGACCAGGTCGAGGCGATGGGCATGGGCGACCGAATCGCCGTCATCGACCACGGGCAGGTGCGTCAGGTGGGAACGCCGACGGAAATCTACGACGACCCCGCCGACCGCTTCGTCGCCACCTTCGTCGGCACGCCGCCGATGAACATCGTCGCCCGCAACGGAGGCTATCTCGGCTTTCGCCCGGAGAATTTCCTGCCGAAGGACATGATCGACGACGAGGCCTATACCGAATTCAACTTCCGCGTCGATCGTTCCGAATATCTCGGCTCCGAGCGAATCGTTTACGGCGTGCTGGATGGCTTCGATCCGAGCCAGGTGATCACGGCGAAATTGCCGCCGGCGCACGTCGCCGAGGAAAGCATCCGGCCCGGCGAGTGGCATCCCTTCGCCGTTCGCAACAGCGCGTTGCGCAATTTCGACAAAGACGGCAAGCGAACCGGCCGCCGATAGGGAGGGTTCTTCACCGATGGCCGCAGTCGCGGATTCAGTCCCCAAGGCGGCCTCGCGCTTCCGGTTCATCCTCGACCGGCGCGATGTGCTCGGCTCGATCTTTGTCGCCCCGGCGATCCTCTATGTGCTCCTGCTGGTCGGCGTGCCGTTCCTGATGGCCGTGTATTACTCGGTCAGCGCCTACACGATCTACGATCCGACATGGCAGTTCGTCGGCTTGGCGAATTTCGCGCAGATCGTGCAGGACTCTGAATTCCGGCGAACGCTGAGCAACACCTTCATCTTCACGTTTGGATCGCAATTCCTCGGTCTCATTCTCGGCAAGTTCGGTGCGCTGGTTCTGTTGCGGCCGTTTCCCGGCCGCAAGCTCGTCCGGGCGCTGATCATATTGCCCTGGGCGGTGCCGGTCGCGCTTGCCACGGTCGCCTGGCAGTGGATGTTCGATTCGCTCTACAGCGTCATCAACTGGACGCTGATCGCGCTCGGTTTCATCACCCGCTCGCAGGCGCCGAACTGGCTCGGCACGCCAGAACTGGCGATGATCTCGGTGATTGTCGTCAATGCCTGGCGCTTCTTCCCCTTCGCCATCGTCATCTTCCTCGCCGGTATCACGGCGGTCCCGCAGGACGTGCTCGACGCGGCGACCGTCGACGGCGCCGGTTTCTGGCGGCGCAACTACCAGATCATCGTGCCGATGATCCTGCCGATCGTGGCGATCGGCCTGATTTTCGGCATCGTCTTTACGTTCACCGACCTTTCGATCGTTTTTCTCATGACCATGGGTGGTCCCATCGGCGCGACCTCGGTGCTGGGCTACAAGGGCTTCCAGACCGGCATCATATCCGGCGACGTGTCGCACGGCGCTGCCATCTCGCTGTTCATGCTGCCGGTGCTGCTTGTCGTGGTGATCTTCATGCTGCGCTTCATCCGGCGGCGGGAGATCTGACATGCCGCGCGTCACCGTCGCCAAAGCCGCGCGAGAGACCTCGTTCTATGGAGCGGTCGCATTCTTCTTCATCCTCGCCGCGTTCCCGTTCTACTGGATGGTGATTACCTCGTTCAAGACCAATAGCGACCTTTACAACGTCACCAACATCCCGTTCTGGTTCAACGATCCGCCCACGCTCGAACATTTCCGCTATCTGTTCGAGAAGACGCTGTTCGCGACCTGGCTGCTGAACTCGTTGATCATCGGCCTGTGCGTGGTCGTCATTACGCTCGTCACCGCGCTGCCGGCCGCCTACAGCCTGGCGCGTCTGACGGGGCGAACCGGTGAGACCCTTGGCATAGGCATTTTCTTTACCTATCTGGTGCCGCCCACCCTTTTGTTCCTGCCGCTGTCGCGGGTCATCGCCGGTCTGGGCTTGCAGAATTCGATGTGGTCGCTGGTGCTGATCTACCCGACCTTCACGATCCCGTTCTGCACCTGGCTGCTGATGGGGTTCTTCAAGGCGATGCCGCCCGAAATCGAGGAGGCGGCGATCGTCGACGGCTGCAGTCTGTTCGGCGCCTTCTTCAAGATGGCGATCCCGCTGTCGCTGCCGGGGATCCTGACCGTGGTGATCTTCACGTTCACGCTGACCCTGCAGGAATTCGTCTACGCGCTGACCTTCATTTCCTCTTCCGACCAGAAGCCGATCACGCTCGGCGTGGCGACCGATCTCATCCGCGGCGACATCTTCTACTGGGGCGAGATCATGGCCGGCGCATTGATCGCCAGCATTCCGGTGGCGATCGCCTACAACCTCTTCCTCGACCGCTTCATCGCCGGGATCACCGGCGGCGCCGTAAAGTAAGACGGGCCTCGCTCACGCCGCATGCGCGGCGATGTAGCGCTTGACCGCCTCGGCGTCGCCCGGCACGAGATCGAAGCGCTGCGGCAGCTTCTCCAGGCCGCGGAAGGCCTCCGGCCGCGCCGGCTCGCGCCCGAGCGCCTCGCGGATCGTCTCGGCGAACTTGGCCGGCTGCGCCGTCTCGAGGCAAACGAGCGGCACGCCCGGCTCGCGCCACTCGAGCCCGATCTTGATGCCGTCGGCGGTGTGCGGATCGACCATCACGCCGTACGTCTCCCATACGCGGCGGATCGTCGCAAGCCGGTCCGCATGCACCGACTTGCCCGACACGAAGCCGGTCTCCGGTACGTTGCGGAACCAGGCCGAGCCCGACAGGGCGAAGGCGCCGGCCGCGTCGAGCTCGCGCCACAGCGCGCGCACCCGCGCGGCGTCGCGGCCTACCAGGTCGTAGACGTAGCGCTCGAAGTTGGACGCCTTGGAGATGTCCATCGACGGGCTGGAGGTCGCCCGGACCTCGGCCGCCTTCCTCACCCGGTAGCGGCCGCTGCGGAAGAACTCGTCGAGCACGTCGTTCTCGTTGGTGGCGAGGATCAGGCGCCGCACGGGCAGCCCCATCTCGCGCGCGACGTGGCCGGCGTAGATGTTGCCGAAGTTGCCCGAAGGCACGGCGAAGGACACCTGCTCGGCGTCGGAGCGCGTGGCCGCGAAGTAGCCCTTGAAGTAGTACACCACCTGCGCCGC
>DASPRX010000113.1:0-17574 GCA_035624235.1 Burkholderiales bacterium
CTCGCCGAACACCGCCTCGCGCGAGCACAGCGCGAGGTCGCAGGCGAGGGCCATCTCGAAGGCGCCGGCCATGCACGGGCCGTGGATCGCGGCGATCGTCGGCTTGGGCGAGTCCCAGAAGCGCATCGTGGTCGAGAAATCCAGCTCCAGGATCTCGCGCCAGGCCTCGGCGCCCTCGGGCTTGCGCTCCATCTGCTCCTTCAGGTCGAAGCCGGAGGAGAAGCCGCGCCCCGCGCCCGAAAGTACGATCGCGCGCACGGTGGCGTCCGCCTCGAGGGCGTCCATCGCCGCGTTGATCTCGAGCAGCGTCGCCTTGTTCAGGGCGTTCAGTCGCTCGGGCCGGTGCAGCGTGAGCCGCGCCACGCCGTCCTCGAAGGCGACGCGGATGTTTTCGTATGCGCTCATGTTCGCTTCCTCGTCCTGTCGCTTCAGCCGAGCCGCAGCGTCTCGCCGATCGCCGGAACGGCGAGGGGTCCGGACGGCATGTTCTCGCGCTGCCAGACCTCGTGCAACAGCTGCGGCGGTTCGAGCAGGTCCTCGTCGGTGAGCTTAAAGGTGCCCCAGTGCATGGCGACGAAGCGCCGCGCGCCGAGCGCACGGAAGGCGCGCACGGCGTCGGCCGGGTCCATGTGCTGGCGGCGCATGAACCAGCGCGGGGCGTAGGCGCCGATCGGCAGCAGCGCGGCGTCGATCGGACCGCAGCGCTCGCCGATCAGGCCGAAGCCTTCGAACCAGGCGGTGTCCCCGGAGTGATACACGCGCAGGCCGCCGCGCTCGAGCACGTAGCCGCCCCACCAGGTACTGTTGACATCGAACAGGCCCCTGCGGCTCCAGTGCTCGGCGGGCACGAAGCTGACCTTGATGCCGGCGACTTCCTCCTCCTGCCACCAGCCCATCTCGAGCACGCGCGGCAGTCCCGCGCGCCCGAACCACTCGCCCAGGCCCTGCGGCACCACGTACACCGGGTCGGGTCCGAGGCGCGCGAGCGTCGGCGCGTCCATGTGGTCGCGGTGGTTGTGCGTGACCAGCACCAGGTCGATCTTCGGCAGCGCCTGCCAGTCGAGCCCCGGCGCGACGTTACGCGGGATGATCCCGGCGATCTTCGGCGACATGACCGGGTCGATGAGCGCACTCGATCCGCCGAGCTGGACGAGGAACGTGGCGTGCCCGATCCAGGTGAGCGCGTCCTGCGCCGCCTTGCGCAGGCCGAGGCCGTCGTTCTGCACCGCGGGCACCGGCACGCCCGTCGTCGGCGTGCGCGGCCGCTTCTCGGCGTGCAGGCCGGCCTTCCACCTGAGGATCCTGGCGATGCTCGAGGCGCGCGAGCTGCCGTCGAGGTTGGCATACCTCATCGGGTCTCGCGCAGCACCTCTTCGCCGCGCACGGTGGTGCGGTGCATCAGCCGGCGCAGCGGCAGGTCGTAGTCGAAGTTCGCCCTGTGCTGCACGGCGATGTTGTCCCACATCAGCAGGTCGCCCGCGCGCCAGCGATGCTCGTAGCGGAACTCCGGCCGCACGATGTGCGCGTACAGCTCTGCGAGCAGCGCGGCGCCTTCTTCCTCGGCCAGCCCGACGATGTGCGAGGTGTGCGCCTCGTTCACGAACAGGCTCTTGCGCCCGGTGACCGGGTGCGTGCGCACGACCGGCGCCTCGACGTCGGGCACGCTCGCCCACTGCGCGGCGCTCGGCGCGTGCTCGTCGACCACGCGCGCGCCGCGCGCCTGCTCGTCCCTCTGCGCAGCGGCGTTGCGTCCGCGGTAGCTGCGGTAGCTGTGCACGTTGCGCAGGCCCTCGAGCCGGCGCCGGGTGCGCGCGGGCAGCGCGTCATACGCGGCCGCGGCGCTCGCGAAGCTGGTGTGGCCGAGCACCACGCCGTCCTTCTCCGGCACCTCGAGCGCGTACAGCGCCGAGAGCAGGCTCGGCGCCCGCTTGTAGGACAGGTCGCTGTGCCAGAAACGCCCCGCGTCCTCGACGCCGATCGCGCGGCCCTGCGCGTCGCGCACGTTGGACACGATCAGGATCTCGGGATGGCCCGGGAGGCGGTGCTCCTTGCGCACGTGCTCCTCGAGCTCGCCGAAGCGGCGGGTGAACGCAATCTGGGCTCCCGGCGTGAGCCGCTGATCCCGGAACACGACCACCTGGTGCTCGAAGAACGCCGCGCGCAGCGCGGCGAAAGCGGTCTCGCCGAGCGGTTGCGAGAGGTCTACGCTCGAGATCTGCGCGCCGAGATGCTTGCCGATGCGTTCGATGTGCATGCGCGCCCTTGCGGAGCGCGCCACTATCGCGGCTTTGGACGCACGCGTCAATGACTGACGCGGTTCCTGCCCGCCTGCTTGGCGCGGTACAGCGCCTGGTCCGCGGCGCTCATCACGGCGTCCGGCGTCGAGAGCCGGCCGTTCCTGTGGGCGGCGCCGATGCTGACTTCGACCGAGACCCAGCGCGAGGGATCGTCCTCGGGATCCTGCGCGCCCTGGCCGCGCGCGCGGCGCGTCTTGCGGCTGCGGATCTCGAACTTGTAGCGCTCGATGTCGCGGCGCAGCCGCTCGAGGTGCCCGAGCGCCGCGGGCAGGCGGGTTCCAGGAAAGACGATCGTGAACTCCTCGCCGCCGTAGCGGTAGGCGATGCCGCCGCCGCCGACTCGCTGCAACCGCGAGGCCACCAGCTTGAGCGCCTGGTCGCCGACTTCGTGCCCCCAGGTGTCGTTGAAATTCTTGAAGTGGTCGATGTCGAGCATGGCGATGGTGTAATGGCCCTCGAGCCCCATCAGCCCCTCGTTCAGCGCGCGCCGGCCCGGCAGCCCGGTCAGCTCGTCCCTGAACGCCATGCGGTAAGAATCCTGCAGCACCGCGGCGGTCAGGATCACGCCGGCCGCGGCGAGCCAGGCGTAGGTATCGGGGCCTCCCGCGGCCTGGCAGGCGGCGGCGAACGCCGCGATCGCGACGCCGAACCCGGCTTCTGTGACGCTGGAGCGGCGCGCCGCGGCCACGAGCGCAACGAACGTCGACAACGCCATGACCGCCAGGCAGGCCTGCGGAATCGGCGACAGCGGCGGCACCGCGAACAGCGGCCGGTACACGGCGTCGACGATCCAGTCGTAGCCGCCGCGCACCACCGCGGCGGTGACGCCGATCTCGAGCGTGAGGATCGCGAGGCGGCGGGCGCCGTGGACGTTGAGCGCGCCGCGCTCGCTAGCGAGCGCAAGCAACGCGAGGTTGAGCGGCACGAACAGGCAAATCGCGCCGTAAACCGCGGCACCCGCCCTGTGCAGACCGTCGCCGAAATAGGCGGTGAAGGCGACATCGGCGACGAGCAGCGACAGGATCGCGAACAGCGCGCGCCCGCGCTTGAAAGCGAGGCTGATGAGCAAGCCGACGCCCAGGCTGAGGTAGGGCGCGTACAGGCGCAGCGGAGCGAGCGACTCGGGCAATTCCGGCGCGTAGCGGATGGCGAGCGCCGACGCCGCGAACAGGGCGACGGGCAGGGCGAAGGCGGCGAGCGTTGCGCGCAGGGCTTCCGCGGGCGAACCGCCCGCGGCGACGTACGCGCCGTGATCGGACAGGTTCATAAGACTACCTAGTGCGCAGGAAAAACGATACAACGTTCCTGCGACAATTGCGCGACTGTCGGAGCGCAACTGCGGACAATTTCGCGTCGCCGCGCGGCGACTACTCGGGAGTCAGGTCGCCCGCCTCGATGAGCGCCGCAAAGCGGCCGCGGTCGGCCTTGCCGGTGTGCCCGGCGGGGAGCTCGCGCGCGAAGTACAAGGCGTCCGGCTGCTTGAATTTGTCGAGTCGCTCGCGCAGGTATTCGCGCAGCTCGCCCGCCGTCAGCCTCGCGTCGCGCGGCACGACCAGCGCGTGGATGCGCTGGCCGAGGCGCGCGTCGGGCCGGCCGACGGCGAGCGCACCGGCGACCTTGGGATGGGCGCTCAACGCGAACTCGATCTCCTGCGGCGCGATCTTGTTGCCGCCGCGCACGATCAGCTCCTTCTTGCGCCCCGCGATCTCGACCACGCCGGGGTCGCGCTCGCGCGCGAGATCCCCGGTGGCGAGCCAGCCTTCGGCGTCGATCGGGTCGAGCTCGGGCTGCTCGAGATAACCATTCATCAAGTATGGGCTGGCGATGCACAGCTCGCCGACCGCGCCGGGCGCGACGTCCGCGCCGTCCTCCCCGCGGATGCGGTATCGCACGCCGGGCGAGGGCCGGCCGATCGACCCTGCGTAGCGCGCGGCGTCCTCAGGCAAGAGGAAGAAATCGCAGGTCGAGGTCTCGGTGAGGCCGTAGATGTCGACGAGTTCGGCCGGCGCGAACAGCGCGCGCAGCGTCTCGCCCAGCCCTTTGCCGAGCGACTCGCCGCCGATCATCACTGTGCGCAGCGCGCTCCGCCCGAGGCGTTGCTCCGGGCGCTCGAGGACGAGCGCGCGCATCATCGTCGGCACGACGCCGACCCGCGTGATCGCCTCGCGGGCCAGCGTGTCGAGGAACGCTGCCGGAACGAATTTCTCGACCGGCAGCAGCCGCCCGCCGTGCAGCAGCGTCAGCAGCGCCACCCAGATGCCGAAGCTGAAGGTGATGTTGAGCACGAGCAGCGTGCGATCGTCCTCGCCGAAAGCGAGCATCTGCTGGACCGCGCCGAGCTTGCCGGCGAAGGCGCGGTGCGAGAGCACCGCGCCCTTGGGCGTGCCCGAGGAGCCGGAGGTGAAGACCACCAGCGCCGCGCCCTGGAGGATCGGGCGCGCGGGCGGCGGCGCGTCCGCGAGGCGCGCGAGCGGCTGCGGCGCGAGCACGTCCCATTGGAAGCGGGCGCGCGTGCGCTCGCCGATCTGCGCCGCGGCGAGCGCCGGCGAGCTGCGGTGCACCGGCACCACGACCGCGCCGGCGAGCCAGGCGCCGAAGTAGGCGACAAGATCCGAGGGGTGGTTCGAGATGCGCACGTGCAACGGCTCGTTCCGGGCCAGGCCGACCTTTTTCAAGGAATCGCTTACCGATGAGGCCTGTTCGAGAAAACCCCGGTAGCTCAGTCCGGGGAGCGCCTCGCGCGCGGCGAAACGCTCGCAGGCGGCGGCGAGCAGGATATCGAGGCGCAACGCGTCCTGGCTCATGCCGCGCATGGTAACCGCTAAGATGGCGCGCGTGCGCACCGATCCCCGAGACCCGGCCCTGGCGCGCGGGCTGCTCGTCGCTTTCCTGCTGTCCTTCGGCCCCGCGGTCTCGAACTCGTTCGCGCGCTTCGCCTATGCGCTGGTGCTGCCGGCGATGCGCGCCGACCTCGACTGGAGCTACTCGCAGGCGGGCTCGATCAACACCGTAAACGCGTTCGGCTACCTCGCCGGCGCGCTGCTGGTGCGCGCTTTCGTTGGTCGTCTCGGCAATCGCGCGCTGTTCGGCTGGGGGATGCTGGTCACCTCGGCGGCGATCGCCGCGACCGGCATGGTGCGCGACTTCGGGGCGCTGATGGCAGTGCGCGTGGTCGCCGGGATCGGCGGCGCGGCGGTGTTCATCTGCGGCGGCGCGCTCTCGGGCAACGTGTTCCCGCGGCGGCCTCAGCTCGCCACCACCACCATCGCGATCTACTTCGCCGGCGGCGGCATCGGGCTGATGCTCTCGGGCGTCGCGCTGCCGCTGCTGCTCGAGGCGCGCGGCGCGGGCGCCTGGCCGCTCGCCTGGCGCGCCATGGGCTACGCGAGCCTGGCGATGAGCGCGGCCGCGGCCTGGGCGGCGTGGAGCATCGCCGAGCCGGGCAGGATGGGGGGCGCGGCGCGCTGGCGGCTCGCGCCCTTCGCCGCCGAGCTCGTTTCCTACACGCTGTTCGCGCTCGGCTACATCGGCTACATGACCTTCGTCATCGCCTGGATGCGCGCCAACGGCGCGAGCACTGCGAGCGTGGTCGCGGTGTGGTTCGTGCTCGGCCTCGCCACGCTGCTCGCGCCGCTGGTGTGGCGCAAACCCGCGGAGCACTGGCCGGGCGGCCGGCCACTCGCCGCGGTCATGGCGGTGCTCGCCTGCGGCGCCGCACTGCCGCTCGCCTCGACGCAGGCGGCGGCGATGCTCGTCTCGGCGGCGCTGTTCGGCATCGCCATGTTCAGCGCGCCATCGTCGGTCGGCAGCTTCATCAAGCGCGCGCTGCCGCGGCCCGCCTGGGGATCGGCGATCGCCACCTTCACCGCGGCGTTCGCCGCCGGGCAGATCGCGGGGCCGCTGGCGATCGGCTGGCTCGCCGACCGCTCCGGCTCGCTCGAGATGGGCCTCGCGGGGTCGGCCGCGCTGCTCGCGCTCGGCGCCTTCGCGGCGCTCGCGCAGCGCGATCTGCGCGACGGCCATTGATGCGAGAATCGCGGCTCGCCAAGAGGAGGATGCCATGCTGGTCGCGCAGGTAACGAGGTTCGGCAAGCCCGAAGAAGTGATCGAGGTCGTCGAGCAGCCCGAGCCGGGCGAGCCGGGCGCCGGCGAGGCGCTCGTGCAGACCGAACTCTTTCCGATCAATCCCGCCGACGTCCTGAACCTCGAAGGCAGGTACGGCGCGACGCCGCCCAAGCTGCCGATGGTGCCGGGCGCGGAGGGCGTTGGAAGGATTGCGAAGGTCGGCGCCGGCGTCGCGCACCTGAAGCCGGGCGACCGCGTGCTGCTGCCGGGCCCGGGCGCCTGGCGCGAGCGTGCGCTCGGCAAGGCGGCCGCGATGTTCGCCTTGCCCGCAGGAGTCGACCCGAAGCAGCTCGCCATGCTGCGCGTCAACCCGCCGACCGCCTACCTGATGCTGCACCGCTACGTCCCGCCGCAGGCGGGACACTGGGTGATTCAGAACGCCGCAAACTCCGGCGTCGGCCATTGCCTCATCAAGCTCGCGCGCGAGGCGGGCGTGAAGACGGTGAACGTCGTGCGCCGCAAGGAGCTCGTCGAGCCGCTGCGCGCGCACGGCGGCGACGCGGTGCTCGTCGACGGCCCGGACCTCGATGCGCGCGTGCGCGCGGCGATCGGCGGCGGGACGCTCGCGCTGGCGGTCGACGCGGTCGGCGGCGCGGCCACCCAGCGCCTGGCGCGCTGCGTGGCGGATGGCGGCACGGTGGTCAACTACGGCGCGCTGAGCGGCGAGGCGTGCATGGTCGACAACAGCGAGCTCATCTTTCGCGGCGTGAGCCTCACCGGCTTCTGGCTGCGGCGCTGGTTCGCCGAGACGCCGCCCGCGGAGATCGCGGCGCTCTACGGTAGGCTCGCCGGCAAGCTCGCCGACGGCACGCTCGCGGTCGCCGTGGAGAAGGTCTATCCGCTGCGCCAGCTCAAGGACGCCGTCGCGCACGCCGCGCGCGGCGGGCGTTCGGGCAAGATCCTCGTGTCCTGCGCCGCGCCCTGAATCAGCTGCCGCTCGATACCAAGATCGGCGTCTGCTTCGGCATCTTCTTGTGCAGCTTTGCGAGCAGCTGCTTGGCTTCCGCGTGCGTCAGCTCGGGCTTGAGGCGCACGCGGTAGAAGCGCCCGCGATCGGGCAGGTCGACGGGCGTCACGGTGGCGGGAAAGCCGGCGCGTGCGACGCGCTTGGCGAGGCGTTTCGCGCGCGCTTCGTCCTGGAACGCGCCGAGCTGCACCTGGTAAGTGGTGGACGCGGGGGCTTTGGCCGGGGCGGGCGCGGGCGCCTCGGCAGGCGCGGGCGCCGGCTCCGCCGCGGCGATCGGGGCCGGAGCGGGCTCGGGTGCGGGCGGCGGTGCGGGCGGAGCGGCCGCGATGATCGGCTTGACGGGCTCGGGCTGCGGCGATTTCTCGATCGGCTTGTCGGCGACCGGCGCCGGCGGAGCGAGCGGCTTGCTCGCCGCGGGGCTGGGCGGCGTGCGCACCGGGACCGGCCCGGAATCGCGCTCGAGCAGCGCCGGGCCGTAGAACACGACCGCGGCGAGCGCGGCCAGGCCGATCACGCCGAGCAGGACCTTGCGCCCGCTGGTGCCGAGCGCGTCGAGCTGCTGCGAGAGCCAGAGCAGGAATTTCATGGACGGTAGAAGGGCGCGTCGCCCTTGATCGTCACGCGCAGCCCGCGCCGGCGCTGCGGGTAGTAGTCCCACATGGCGTGGTGCTGCGCGCAGCGGTTGTCCCAGAACGCCACCGATCCCGGCTGCCAGCGGAAGCGGCACTGGAACTCGGGCCGCTCCAGGTGCTCGAACAGCATCGCCAGCACCGCGTCGCTCTCGTGCCTGGCGAGCTGCACGATGCGCGTGGTGAAGGTGCGGTTGACGAACAGCGCCTTGCGCCCGCTCACCGGGTGCGTGCGCACCACCGGATGCTCGGAGCGCGGGTAGACTTTTCCTTCCTCGACCGCGCCCTCGTAGCGCCCGCGGTAGACGTATTCGCCGTCGTGCAGCGCGGTCATTCCCTCGAGCATGCGCCGCAGCGGAGCGGAGAGCGACTCCCAGGCGGCGTACATGTTGGCGAACAGCGTATCGCCGCCGACCGGCGGCACCTCGAGCATGTAGAGGATCGTGCCGAGCGGCGGCTCGGGGTCGCATGACACGTCGGAATGCCAATCCTCGCCGGCGACGCGCTTGGATTTCTCGTCGGCGTAGATCTCCATGATCTCGGGGTGCCCCGGCACCAGGCGCGGCCACGCAGGGTGCAGGTGCAGCTCGCCGAAGCGGCGGCCGAGCGTCTTCTGCTGCTCGGGCGTAAGCGACTGGTCGCGGAAGAAGAGCACGCAGTGCTCGGCGAGCGCCCCTTCGAGCGCCTTCACCGCGCGCTCCTCGAGCGGCCGCGCGAGGTCGATGCCGCGCAGCTCCGCGCCGCACAGCGGCGTGAGTTTCGTCAGCTCGAAGGGCGGCGGCGTCATCGGCCGGGAAGATACACTGGAATCGCGCTTCGTGCGCTCAGGCGGCGGCGCGCTTTCGCTTGCGCCCCGTCTTCAGGTGGCCGAGCAGCGCATCCAGCCCGAGCAGGTAGGAATTCACGCCGAAGCCCGCGACCATCCCCACCGCGGTCTCGGCGAGGATCGAGTGGATGCCGCGCTTCTCGACGTTGGTCATGTGCACCTCGACGTACGGAAAGGGTATGGCGCGCAGGCAGTCGCGCAGCGCGTAGCCGGCGAACAGGAACGCAGCCGGGTTCATCACCAGCCCGTCGAGCTTCTCGTCCACGCCGCGGTAAAGGCGCTCGATCGCCGCCGCCTCGCTGTGCGTATAGAAGATGTCCAGCCGGTACTTGTTGGCCCTGGCGTGCGCGCGCAGCATGGCGTCGAGCTGGGCGGCGGTGGTCCGGCCGTACAGCTCGGGCTGGCGCTTGCCGAGGTAGCTCATGTTGGGGCCCTGGATCAACAGAATTTCTGGCATGGGTCGCCTTTCGCAAACGGTCGGATATCATAGACCGGACCCAAGGCATGCGAGGCCTTACCGAAATGGCCGCTGCGCCCTACCCCTGGCTGCGCTTCTACGGCGACGTCCCGCCGACGCTCGAGTATCCCAAGTCGACGCTGTACGAGGCGCTGGCCGCGACCGCGGCGCGCGTTCCGGACGCAGTGGCCTGGGACTTCCTCGGCACGACCTCGACCTACCGCCGGCTGATCGCCGACATCGACCGCTGCGCCACGATGCTGGCCGCGCTCGGCCTGGCGCGCGGCGAGCGGCTGCTCGTGTCGCTGCCGACCTCGCCGCAGGGCGTGATCGCGTTCTACGCTGCGAACAAGCTCGGCGCGGTGCCGGCGTTCATCCACCCGCTTTCCACCTCGCCGGAGATCGCGCACTACCTCGACGCGAGCGGCGCGCGCATCGCGCTCGCGCTGGACGCTTTCTACGGCGCGCTCGCGGCGGCGCGTCCGCAGCGCCCGCTGCGTACGATCCTGCTCGCTCGCATCTCGGACTACCTGTCGCCGCTCAAGCGCCTCGGCTTCTGGCTCGCCAGGGGACGCCACATTGCGCCCGTGCCCCCCGGGCCGAACGTGCACTGGTGGTCCGAGGAAATGGACGGCCGCCACGCGGGCTCCCTGACCGCGGTCGGCAGCTCCGAGGATGCGGCGGCGATCCTGTTCTCGGGCGGGACCACCGGCACGCCGAAGGGCATCGTGCTCTCCAACCGCAATTTCATCACGGAGGGCATGCAGGCCGCCGCCTGGGGCGGGCTAGTCCAGGGCGACTCGATCCTCGCCACGCTGCCGATCTTTCACGGCTTCGGGCTGGGCGTGTGCGTGAACGCCGCGCTCATGGCCGGCGGAAAGACGATCCTGGTGCCGGTGTTCGATCCGGCGACCACGGCGAAGCTGCTGCGCACGAAGCGCCCGAGCGTGCTGGTCGGCGTGCCGACGATGTATCACGCGCTCGCCGGCGATCCCTCGCTCGCGCGGTCCGACCTGTCCTCGCTCAAGGCCTGCTTTTGCGGCGCCGATGCGCTGCCGCGCCCGGTAAAGGAGCGCTTCGAGAAGCTGGTCGCCGAGCGCGGCGGGCGCGTGCGCCTGCTGGAAGGCTACGGGCTCACCGAGGCGGTATCCGCGATCATGGCGATGCCGAGGGGAGAGTACCGCGAAGGATCGATGGGGATCCCGCTGCCGGACATGGCCGCCAAGCTGTGCCTGCCCGGCACCACCGAGGAGGCGCCTGCGGGCGAGGAAGGCGAGCTGTGCGTCGCGGGGCCGGCCGTGATGACGGGTTACCTCGACGATCCCGAGGCGACTGCGCAGGCGCTGCGCGTGCACGCCGACGGCCGCACCTGGCTGCACACCGGCGACCTCGCGCGGCGGGACGCGGACGGCTTCTTCTATTTCGTGCTGCGCCTGAAGCGCATCATCAAGTCCTCCGGCTTCAACGTCTACCCGTCGCAGGTGGAAGGCGTGCTGTACAGCCACCCCGCGGTGTCGGAAGCCTGCGTGGTCGGCGTGCCCGATCCGGCGCAGATCGAGCGCGTCAAGGCGTTCGTGGTTCTCAAGGACCCGGCCGCAGAGAGCGACGCGATGAAGGAGGAGCTGATCGCGCACTGCCGCGCGCAGCTCATCAAGTGGTCGTGCCCGCGCGAGATCGAGTTCCGGCGCCAGCTGCCCAAGACGCGCATCGGCAAGGTGGACTTCCGCGCGCTCGCCGCCGAGAGCCGGCAATGAACGGCGGCGAGCGGCTCGCCGCGGTGCTCGCGGTGCACGGCGTGAGGTCGCTGTTCGCGCTGTGCGGCGGGCACATCTCGCCTCTCCTGGTCGCTGCCAAGGCGCGCGGCATGCGCGTGGTCGACGTGCGCGACGAGGCGACCGCGGTGTTCGCCGCCGACGCGACGGCGCGCCTGACCGGAATCCCCGGCGTGGCGGCGGTCACCGCCGGACCGGGCGTGACGAATGCGATCACCGCGCTCAAGAACGCCCAGCTCGCGCAGTCGCCGCTGGTGCTGATCGGCGGCGCGGCGCCGACCGCGCTGCAGGGCCGGGGCGCGCTGCAGGACATAGACCAGCAGGCCCTGGTGGCGCCGCACGTCAAGTTCCTGCGCCGCGTGCGCCGCGTTGCCGACCTGGGCCCGTCATTGAGCGATGCCTTCGCCGCGGCGCGCGACGGCGTTCCCGGCCCGGCTTTCGTCGAATGCCCGGTCGATTTGCTGTACGACGAGGCGACCATCCGCCAGTGGTACGCGGAGGCGGGCGGGCGCGGAAGCGCGCTGTCGGACCGGCTGCTGCGCTGGGTGCTCGAGCGCCACGCGAGCAAGCTGTTCGCCGGAGCCGGGCAGCCGTTCGTCGCGCGCGCAGGCGAGTCCAGCCCGCCGCGCACGCGCGGGCGCGCCGTCGCGCGCGCCGCGAAAGTGCTCGGGCGGGCGGAAAAGCCGCTCCTCGTGGTGGGCAGCCAGGCGCTCGCGCAGGCGGCAAACGCCGCGCGCCTGGCGGCTGCGCTCGAGCGGCTCGGCGCGCCGGTGTATCTCTCCGGCATGGCGCGCGGCCTGCTCGGCCGCGACCACCCCTTGCAGATGCGCCACGCGCGCCGCGAAGCGCTGCGCCAGAGCGACTGCGTGCTGCTCGCGGGCGTGCCGTGCGACTTCCGGCTCGACTACGGACGCCACGTGCGGCGCGCCGCGACGCTCATCGCCGCGAACCGCAGCGCGCAGGACGCGCGCCTGAACCGCACGCCCTCGATCGCCGCGATCGGCGATGCGGGCGAATTCATCGAGCGCCTGGCCGAGGCGCTGGGCGAGCGCGCGCGGCGCCCGGAGTGGATCGCCGAGCTGCGCGCGCGCGACGAGGCGCGCGAGGCGGACATCGACGCGCGCGCGGCGCGCGACGGCGAGTACGTGAATCCGGTGGCGCTGTTCCGCGCGCTGGACGGGATCGCGGCGGACGGCGCGCTGTTCGTCGCCGACGGCGGGGATTTCGTCGCCACCGCGTCCTACATACTGCGCCCGAGAAGCCCGCTCTCGTGGCTCGATCCGGGCGTGTTCGGCACGCTCGGCGTCGGCGCAGGCTTCGCGCTCGGCGCGGCGCTCGCGCGCCCGTCGGCCGAGCTGTGGCTGGTGTGGGGCGACGGCGCGAGCGGCTTCGGCCTGGCGGAGTTCGACAGCTTCGTGCGCCACGGCATTCCGGTCATCGCGATCGTCGGCAACGACGCGAGCTGGGGGCAGATCGCGCGCGACCAGGAAAAGCTGCTCGGCGACGGCGTCGGCACGGCGCTCGCGCGCACCGCGTACCACGAAGTGGCGCGCGGCTTCGGCGCCGAGGGCTTCGAGGTGAAGCACCTGCGCGAGCTCGAATGGACGCTGCGCCGCGCGCGCGAGGCCGCCGCCGGCGGGCGCCCGGCGCTGGTCAACGTGTGGCTCGACAAGACCGACTTCCGCGAAGGCTCGATCTCGATGTGACCGCGCGTTGAACCGCCGGCCGAGCGCGCAGTCGTAGGCATATACGCAAGGAGGCCCCATGATCAAGCTGAACGTGAACGGCCGCGCGTACGAGGTTGACGTCGAACCGGAAATGCCGCTGCTCTGGGTGTTGCGCGATCACCTCAATCTCCACGGCACCAAATACGGCTGCGGCGTATCGCTGTGCGGAGCCTGCACCGTGCACCTGGATGGCGAGCCGGTGCGCTCCTGCGGGCTGCCGGCAGCCGCCGCCGCGGGCAGGAAGATCGTCACCATCGAAGGGATCTCCGCGCACGGCATGCACCCCGTGCAGAAGGCGTGGATCGAGCACGAGGTGCCGCAGTGCGGCTATTGCCAGACCGGAATGATCATGGCGGCCGTTTCGCTGCTCGAGAAGAACCCGCGGCCGACGGACGCCGACGTCGACGCCGCGATGACGAACCTGTGCCGCTGCGGCACCTACGCGCGGGTGCGCAAGGCGATCCACGCCGCGGCTGCGTCGAAGTCCTGAGGAGGCACGCCATGACGACCCGTGCACAGTTGCTGAAGTCGCCGCAGCGGCGCGATTTCCTCAAGGCCTCCGCCGCCGCGAGCGGCGGCCTGCTGCTGGAGTTCTCGTTCCCGTTCGCGGCGCGCGCCGCGGCCGGCCGTTCCGCGACGGAAGTCAACGCCTGGATCGTGATCCATCCGGACGACCGCGTGGTGATCCGCATCGCCCGCTCCGAAATGGGCCAGGGCAGCTTTACCGCGCTCGCGCAGCTCGTCGCCGAAGAGCTCGACTGCGACTGGGCGCAAGTCTCCGCCGAGTTCGCCTCGCCGAACGAGAACGTGCGCCGCGACCGCGCGTGGGGCTCGATGTCCACGGGCGGCAGCCAGGGCGTGAGGAGCTCGCAGGACTACGTGCGCAAGGCCGGCGCGGCCGCGCGCGAGATGCTGATCGCCGCCGCTGCCGCGCAGTGGAAGGTGAGTGCGTCCGAATGCTCCGCCGACAAGGGCGTCATCACGCACGGCCCGACGCAACGCAAGCTGCGCTACGGGCAGGTCGCGGCGCAGGCGGCGAAGCTGCGCCCGCCCGCGGACGTCGCGCTGCGCGACGCGAAGGACTGGAAGATCGCCGGCAGGCCGCTGCACCGGCTCGACACGCCCGACAAGGTGCTCGGCAAGCCCGTGTTCGCCGCAGATGTCGTGCTGCCCGGCATGCTGCACGCGTCGATCGCGCAGAGCCCGGTGTTCGGCGGCAAGGTGAAGTCGGTCGATGCGTCCGAAGCACAGGCGATGCGCGGCGTGAAGAAGGTCGTGCGCGCCGAGGGCTTCGTCGCCGTCGTGGCCGACAGCTGGTGGCGCGCCAACCGTGCGCTCGGCAAGCTGAGAATCGATTGGGACGTGGGCGCCAACGGCCAGGCGTCGGACGCGACCATCGCGGCCATGCTGCGCGATGGGCTCGCCGACCCGAACATCGCTTCGGCACGGAGAACGGGCGATGCTGCCGCGGCCTTCTCGTCGGCCGCGAAGGTCGTCGAGGCGGAGTACGCCTCGCAGTACCTCGCCCACGCGACGATGGAGCCGCAGGCCTGCACGGCGTGGATCAAGCCCGACGGCTTCGTCGAGGTGTGGACGTCCACGCAGGACGGCATGGCGTCGCTTGCCGCCGCGGCGCAGACGGCAGGCGTGCCGCTCGAGCGTGCCGAGGTGCACAAGACGATGCTCGGCGGTGGCTTCGGCCGGCGCGGCGCGCCGCAGGACTTCGTGCGCCAGGGTGTCACGATCGCCATGGCGCTGCGGGGGACGCCCGTGAAGCTGATGTGGTCGCGAGAGGAGGACATGCAGCACGACTTCTACCGGCCAGCGAGCCTGGTGAAGTTGCGCGCGGCGCTCGACGCGCAAGGAAAGGTCGTCGCGTTCGAGGCGAAGATCGCCTGCCCGTCGATCCTCGAAGTGCTGATGCCGGGGGCGGCGCGCGGCGGGATCGACTTCACCGCCGTGCGCACGCTGAGCGACATGCCCTACGAGATTCCCAACCAGAGAATCGACTACGCGACGCGCACCGGCCATGTTCCCGTGGGCTTCTGGCGCGCGCCGGGGCAGCAGAACGGCGTGTACCGCGAGTGCTTCCTGGACGAGCTGGCGCAGGCCGCGGGCAAGGATCCGCTCGAATTCCGGCTCGCGATGCTGAAGGCGGGCGACAGGAACCGCCTGGTCCTCGAGGCCGCGGCGAAGGCCGCCGGCTGGGGCACGCCTCCGCCCGCGGGAGTGGGACGCGGGCTCGCGGTGGTCGAGGGCTTCGGCAGCTACGCCGCCGGCGTGGCGGAGGTCTCGGTGTCGCCGGAGGGCGGACTCAAGGTGCACCGCTACGTGGTCGCGATCGACTCGGGCTACGTCGTCAACCCCGATACCTGCGCGGCGCAGGCCGAGAGCAACGCGGTGTACGGCCTGGGCGCGCTCACTCAGGCGTGCACCGTGCGCGACGGGCGCATCGAGCAGTCCAACTTCCACGACTTCCGGTTGCCGATGATCGGCGACATGCCCAAGGTCGAGCTCGTGCTCGTGCCGACCGGCGGCTTCTGGGGCGGCCACGGCGAGCCCGGCATCCTGCCCTTCCAGGCGGCGGTGCTGAACGCGGTCTTTGCGCTGACCGGCAAGCGCATCCGCAGACTGCCGCTGAGGAGAGAGGACCTGCGGATGACCTAGCGCCTGACCTCGGAGCGATCCTTCCGTATCGATCTTGGAATGATGCTACCTTAGGGGTAGTCACTCCAGTCGCGAAAGGCGGTTCGCGTTGTTGCGCATCGGAATCGACCTGGGCGGCACCAAGACGGAGGCGCTGGCGCTCGATACGACGGGCCGCGAGGCATTCCGCAGGCGCGTGCCGACGCCGCGCGGCGATTACGAGGCGACGCTGAAGACCATCGCGGCGCTGGTCGAGGAGGCGGGCGCGGGCACGGTCGGCGTCGGCATCCCGGGCGCAGTCTCGCACGCGACCGGCCTCGTCAAGAACGCCAACTCGATCTGGCTGATCGGCAAGCCGCTCAAGGAAGACCTCGAGCGCGTGCTCGGCCGGCCGGTGCGCCTGGCGAACGACGCCAATTGTTTCGCGCTATCCGAGGCGGTCGACGGCGCGGGTGCGGGCGCCGAGGTGGTGTTCGGCGTGATCCTCGGCACCGGCGTGGGCGGGGGCATCGTGGTGCGCGGGCGCCTCGTCGAGGGCGCGAACGCGATCGCCGGCGAGTGGGGCCACAACCCGCTGCCTTCGCCGCGCGCGGAGGACATGCCGCTGCGCGCGTGCTACTGCGGCCGCGAAGGCTGCATCGAGACCTACCTGTGCGGACCCGCGCTCGAGCGCGACGGCGGCGAGGCGGCGCTGGCGCTCTACTGCGAGCGCCTCGCGCGCGCGCTCGCCGGCGTGATCAACATCCTCGACCCGGACGTCATCGTGCTCGGCGGCGGCGTGTCCAACATCGCGCGCCTGTACGACGAGGTGCCGAGGCTGTGGGGACAGCATGTTTTTTCCGACCGCGTGGCGACGCGGCTGGTGCCGCCGAAGCACGGCGACTCGAGCGGCGTGCGCGGCGCGGCGTGGCTGTGGGATCCGGCACGGACCTAGTGCTGGAATGCATCGAGCGGACTGTCAACGCCGCGACCACCCTTGTTCATGACGTGCGTGTAGATCATCGTCGTCTCGACGCTCGAATGACCGAGCAGCTCCTGCACGGTGCGGATATCCTGGCCGCGCTCCAAGAGGTGCGTCGCGAAGGAATGACGCAGCGTATGGCAGCTCACGTGCTTCGCGATGCGCGCGACGCGGGCCGCGTCCTTCACGCCGCGGATCAGGTAGCTCTCGAAGACATGGTGACGGCGGATGACGCCGCTGCGCGGGTCCACCGAGCGCGGACGAGGTGCTTTCGCAGGGGCTCGATCACCGACTGCGGAAGCATTGTGACCCGATCCTTCCCGCCCTTCGCATCCCGCACCAGGATCTGTCCGTAGTCGAAGTCGAGATCCTTCACGCGCAGCTTCAGGCATTCGCGCAGGCGGAGCCCGGTGCCGTATAGCAGGCTCGCCATCAGCCACTTGGTCCCCTGCATCTGGGCGAGCAGGCGCTGGACCTCGGCGACGCTTAGCACCGAGGGCAGCCGCGGTGGCTTGGCCGGCGCGCACAGTTCCTTCTCCATTTCCCGCTCCCATGGTCGAATTGCTTGCGCTTATATGGAAGCGTAACGTCTTGACCTAAGGAGAGGATGACAGTGGCCGTTACAACTTGTGTGGTTTGCAAACCGACCACGACTGGCAACTAGAACGTCGACTAATACTAGTTAGGCGTCGCAAATCGCACCTTTGCAGCCCCGACGCGTCTTAAGTCAAGTGCATCGCTTGTCCGGAGCCCGCGGTCGTCAGACGCCCGCGCTCGCCCAATCCGCACGATTCGCGGCGGCGTTGAGAGTAAGCTCCTATCGTGCAGCGCGCCGCCGCGATCATCGGTTCCGCGATCTTCCTGGTCATCGCTCCGGGCACGCTCGCCGTGTACGTCCCATGGTACCTCACGCACTGGCACTTCGCGCCTCCGCTATTCCCGTTCGCTCGCGCGCTCGGCGCCGCCCTGACCGTCGCCGGGTTGCCAATCTTGCTCGATTCGTTCGCTCGCTTCGCGTTGCAGGGGCTCGGCACACCGGCGCCCGTGATGCCTCCCAAGCGCCTCGTCGTCACCGGGTTCTATCGCTACGTCCGCAATCCGATGTACGTCGCAGTCACGGCGTTGATCGCCGGCCAGGGCCTCCTGTTCGGGAGCGTCACGGTGCTG
>DASPRX010000155.1:0-6450 GCA_035624235.1 Burkholderiales bacterium
GTGGACGCGCGGCGGCTCCGGGCTAGGAACCAAGCCCAGGCTTTCGCGCTCCAGCTCTCGTGCCGCGACTCCCGAAAGGTAGTGGTTGCGCGCCATGGTCGAGAGCACGTGTCGATAGCGTTGCATGGCGCCGGGCCCCGCAGCATCGCGCCCGAAGATGCTCGGGGCCTGCGGCAGACCGGTCAGGTACAGGCATTGCCCCATGCGAAGGTGCTCGAGGTCGCTTTGGAAGTAGGCCTTGGCGGCCTGCGCAATGCCCTGCGCGCGCCTGCCGAAATAGACGCTGTTGAAATACAGTTCCATGATCTGCGGCTTTGTGAACTCGTAGTTCACTACCAGGGTGTAGCGCAGGACCGTCATCATGCCGAGCGCTTCCGCGAGCACGCCCGGCTCATTGCGGGGTTCCTCAACGATGATGCGCGCCAGTTGCTGGGTGATCGTGCTGCCTCCGTGGTCGGCGTGGTCGTTCACGACGGTCATGGCGAGCACGCGGACGATCGCGAGCAAATCGATCCCGGAGTTTGTGAAGAACCTCTTGTCTTCCACGGACGCGATCCCCTGTCTCGCACATAGCGGGATCTCCGCGTAGGGCACATAGCGAAGCCCCTTGGCGCTGAGCTCTCCGCGCAGCCGGGCCGGGTAGCTCTGGACAACGCGGCCGGCTTGCCCGTAGGAAAGCAGATCCCCTAAAGCCCGCATCAACGGACCGAAATAGAGAACGAACAGCAGCCCGATCCCGAGCAACAAGACCGAAAGGCGCGAACGAACTGGGCAGAGTCTAGCCAAGGGCGGTTGCGCCCTTGGCTGACGATCTGTTCAAGCGATTGATGCGACTTACGACGCGGCGGAAGTCCCCGCCCTTACAGCTCGCTCTCCGGCGAGGACGGGTGGATGTAGGCCCAGCCCTGCGCTTCGCGGATCGTGATCTCCCCCATGCCCGACGGCACGATGCTGATGAAGGGGTAGAGGTCGTTGCGGTCGACGTGCTGCTCGCGCAGGGTATTGGAGCACTGGGCGAGCAGCACGCCGTCGTGCTGCAGCTCGCGCAGGCGCTTCTCGAAGCCGTTGCCCTTCACGTACACGCCGAAGCCCTTGCTGTTGGCGATCAGCTCTACGTCCAGCTTGCGGCCCTTGAAGCGCGGGTCGTGCAGCAGGTTCTCCACGTTGGTGAGGGTCTTCTTGATCGTCGCCTCGTCACCGCGGTCTATGTGGAAGATCACGCCATAGTGCTCCTTCGTGGGCTGCGCGCCTGCGAAGCCGTCCGCGAGAGCGCTGCCCGCGGCGAGCGCGGAGCCCGCCAGGATGGCAGCCCCGACCAGGATCTTCTTGCAGGAATGCATCACTTTTCCTCCTTAAGGTGAAAGGTCAAAAGCATCATTCAAGAATGCTCGAATACCGGCGTGCCAGCCGCGGCGTGCTTCAGCTTGCGGCGCCAGACGAGCCAATAGGCGATCGCGAGCACGACGGGCACGCACGCGAGCGTCGCGACGCTGTAGGCTGGATCGAAGAGCGCGACCAGCGCGAACGCCGCCAGGACGACGCGGATCGCCACGTCGGTCGCGCGCGTGTCGGCGAAGCGGGCCTGCAGGCTGAAGGTGATGCCGATGGTCGAGATCGCGACGAGCAGCGCCGCGCCGAGCTGGTCCAGGCCCGGCTTGATCACCAGCTCGGGATGCACGAACACTGCCGCCATCAGCGTGAAGAGCGACACGCAGATCTGCAGCGCGCGAAACAGGGTTGTGTAGAACGAGGCGTTCGCGATCTTGGAGGTGATCGCCGCGGTGACCGAGGTGGGCGGCGTCAGCTCGCCGAACACGGCGAGGAAGAACGCGTAGAAGTGCACCACCCAGGGATTGACGCCGAGCTTGATGAACGGCGGCGCGATCACGATCGCGACCAGGATGTAGGTCGGCGCCGGCGGCAGGCCCAGCCCCAGGATGGCGCCGAAGATGAACGCCATCACGACCATGGCGACCATGTTCACGCCCGCAGCGTCCATCAGCAGCGTGCCGAGCTTGGTCGGCACGCCGGTGATCACCAGCGCGCCGGTCATGATCGAAAGCGTCGCGAGAAGCAGGGCGATGTCGGTGATCATGTCGACGTAGGCGTCGAGGAAGCGGCGCAGCGGCTTGACGAACTCGCTTATCGACCATCGGCCCGGCCGCAGCAGCGGCACCAGATGGATGACGAGCAGCGCGGCGCCGACGGCGTAGAACATGTACAGCGCGGCGAACATCGGCGCGAGGAAGATCGCCGCCATGAGCGTGACCAGGCCGCCGACCACGACGGCGAAGGCGCCCAGGTTGACCTTGTCGCGCCAGGCGAGCGGCTCGGCGCGCATGTCTGGGACCAGGTGCGCGCGGTGCCGGACCGCGAGCAGGTAGACCGAGACCGCGACGGTGATGTAGTAAATGAACGCCGGCACCCAGCCGCGCGCCACCACGTCGAAGTAATCGACGCCGAGGAATTCGGCCATTAGGAACGCGGCGATGCCCATCACCGGGGGCATGAGCTGCCCGCCCAGCGAGGAGGCGGTCTCGATCGCCGCCGCGGTCGGCGGCGGCAGCCCCGCGTTGATCATCGCGGGGATCGTCGCCGAGCCTACGGTGATCGAGTTGGCCGCGCCGCTGCCGCTCACCGTGCCGATCGCCATCGAGCCGACCACCGCCGACTGCGGAATCGCGTGCGGCGAGCGGATGGCGACGCGCTTGGTCGCGCGCAGCAGCGAGTCGATGCAGCCGTAGCCCTGCAGCAGGGACAGCACCAGCAGGAACGAGCCGATCACGGTGAGCGCGATCTGCGGCAGGCGCGAAAAGATGCCGGTGGCCATCTCGACGCTGCTCGCGGTGATGACGCGGTGCCATGTGAGGCCCGAATGGTAGAACATGCCCGGAACCACGTAGCCGTAGACGGCGTACAGGATGAAGACGATGTTCAGCACGAAGAGCGGCATGTGCCGCTTACGCGAGTACTCCATGATAAGCAGCGTCATCACGCCGCCGATGGTGACGTCGGCCGCGTTCCACATGCCGGCGCGCTCCTCTCCGAGCGCGACGTAGTTCGTCCTCATGTACCACGCGCAGTACAGCGAGAAGCCGCAATAGGCCGCGGCGATCGCGTAGTTCGCGAGCCGCGGCAGCCTGGGATACAGGTCGTCCTGGCGCAGCGACTGCAGCGTGAACAGCGCGAAGGTGACCGGGATCATCGTCATGGCGAGCAGCGTGGGCCCGCCTGCGCTCGTCCAGTAGTAGACGAGCATGTAGCCGAGATACCCGACCCCCGCCGCGTAGTACAGCAGGTCGAGCGCGAACGGCGGCCGTCGCGGCAGCACGCTAGCAGTCATCGAGCCAGGCGGTTCGCGCGGTTACCACTTGGCGACGTTGGAATCCCACTTGCTGTCCCATACCCCGCGCGCCTTCATGTACTTGACGAGGCCGGGATGGATCGGCACGAGATTCCACGTCGTTTCGAGGGCCTCCTTCTGGAAGGCCGCCATGCGGCCGCCGCTGATCTGCTTGAAGCTCGGGTCGCCCTTGGCCAGCTCGTCTGCGTGCTGCTCGATGACGAGCAGCATCTTGTACATCTCTTCCTCCGAGAGGATCGGGCCGAGATCGAAGCCCCAGTAGAAGGGCAGCAGCGTGACCTTGTCGACGTAGATGTTCTTCTTGTGGAAGTTGGCCGCGGGCACCTGCTCGACCTTGAAGCCGGCGGCTTTCAGCTTGGCGACTTCGTCCGGGCTCGGGTTGAGCGCCGCCCAGTCGACCGCGAGCGAAGCCTCGGCGATCCACGGCGCCGGGGTCTCGCCGCCGGCGGCGTAAATGCTGATGGCCTTGATCGCGCCGGAGTTGAGCTGGGAGCCGGCAGTTTCCAGATCGACCTGCTGGTAGACATGGTGCACGCCGACCGCGGCCATCGCGTTCTCGAGGTGCTTGCGCGTATCGAAGGGCAGGGGGCCGGTGTATACCGGCTTGCCGGTGAGATCTTCCCACTTCTTGATCTTGTCCCGGTCGGTGGCCTTGATGGCGAGGCCGACGTCCAGCGTGTAGCACCAGAACGACTGGATCGGCTGGTGCTTGACGTTGACCCTAAAGCCCTTGAAGCGCCCGTCGTTGGCCTTGAACTCCCTGAGCGCCACGTCCGAGCCGTAGTAGCCGTCGAAGTCGCCGGTGGCGTAGCCCTTCACCGTCGCTACGGCGCCGGGCGTCGGCAGCACCGTGATGCGGTACTGCGGCAGCGCCTTGTTCAGTACGTCGGCCAGCACGACGAGCGCCTTGCCGCCCGCGGAGCCGACGGGCCCGGTGCCCCAGCGGATGTCCGTGGGCGCCGCCTGCGCGCCGGCGGCGGCGCCGAGCAGCGCCGCGACCGCGAAAGTCGCGAAGATACGCTTGTACATTGTTCTATCCCTCCTCCTTGAGAAGCGGGGCATTCTCGCCTGCGAGCGGCGGATTGGCAACGCGGCTCGCCCCACGCGAGACGAACCTCCTAGAACTCGAAGCCGAGCCGCGCGCGCAAGGGGCGCGTCAGCTCGCCGCCGAGCAGCGCGACGAGCCGGCGCGCAAGCGGGGCAGACGCGGCCCGCACGCACACCGCGGCCGTATACACCGTCGCCAGCTCGAACTCGGCGGGCAGCGCGCCCGCGAGCGTCACGCCCGGCGTGATCACGATCTCGGTGATCTGCGTGCAACCGAGCAGGCCGCTGCCGCCCGCGAGCGACATCGCGCGCATGGCCGCCGCGCCGCTCGCGTGCGGGCGCAGTCGATCCGCAAGCGCCTCGCGCAAGCCGAGCCGATCGAGCACCTGGGCGAAGTGGATGCCGGCCGTGGCGCGCAGCGGATCGGGAAAATAGATTCCGCGCGCGGCGCCGAGCGCGGCCCGCAGGCCCTGCGCGCTGGACACATCCGGCACCGGCTCGCCCGCCTTCACCGCGACGCCGGTGTGCACGCGCCCGAGGTCGACGCGGGCGTCGGGCAGCACCTGCCCCGTGGCGACGAGCTCGTCGATCAGGGCATTGGTGAGGATGACGAGGTCGGTCGGCTCGCCCGCCAGCAGCCTGTCCTTCATGCCGCCGACCGGGCCGAAACTGCCGGTGATTTCCGCACCCGTATCGGCCTTGAATTGGGCGGCGAGCGCATCGACCACGCCGTGGGCCGCGCCGCCGCTGAGCAGCCTGAGCGTCGGCGTACTCGTCTTCTCCATTTGCCGCTTCTAGCACGAGGAACGCGAACCGGTCCATGTCCGTCGTCGCCTGCGATCCGATCGGTAGTAGGCTTGCCGGCTCGTCATGGGCTACCTCGTTCTCGTGCGCCACGGTCAGGCGCGCACCTTCGAAACGCACAGCGACCGGCTCTCGCCGACGGGGGAGGAGCAGGCGCGCGCGCTCGGGCGCTTCTGGGCTGCGCGCGGCGCGGTGTTCGACGAGGTCTGGAGCGGAACGCTCGAGCGCCAGCGCCGCACGGCCGAGATCGCGGGCGAAAGCTACGCGGCGCACGCCGGCCGCTGGCCCGGCCTGCGCGTCGACGAGGCGCTGAACGAGTACGACTCGGCCGGCATGCTCGCCCGGCTCGCGCCGGCGCTCGCCGCGCGCGACGGGGAGTTCCGCGCGCTCGCCGAGACCTTCGATCGCCTGCGCGACACGCCGGAGCGCAACCGCCACTTCCAGCGCATGTTCGAACGTCTGGTCGCGGCCTGGCTCGCCGCCTCGCCGGCGGTCGAGGGCGTCGAGGCCTGGGCGGGCTTCAGCGCCCGCGTGCGCGGCGCGCTGCGAGGCATCCTGCAGTCCGAAGGCCGCGGCCGGCGCGTGGCCGTCTTCACCTCCGGGGGCGTGATCGGCCTGGCGGTGCAGACCGCGCTCGGTGCGCCGGAGCGGGTGGCGCTCGAGCTCAACTGGCGCGTGCGCAACGCGTCGCTCACCGAATTCACCTTCGGCGGGGGGCGCATCGCGCTCGATTCGTTCAATGCCCTGCCGCACCTGGATGCCGGAATGCACACCTACCGCTGAGGCCGGCTTGATCCAGCGCAAGCGGCGGCTCCCCGGCTACGCCTTATAATCTCGGCACTTAGCGCACCCCGGTCGCCATGACGCTGTACGCCCTCGGCCTGAACCACCAGACCGCGCCGCTCGATGTCCGTGAGCGCGTGGTGATTCACGTCGAGCGCATGCGCGAGGCGCTCGCCCAGGTCACGCACGCCTTTGCGTCGGAAGCCGCGATCCTGTCGACTTGCAACCGAACCGAGCTGTACCTCGCGGCCGAGCAGCCCGCCGCGGCGGCCGACTGGTTGGCGACGTATCACAGCCTCAAGCCGGGCGACATCACGCCCTACCTGTACACGCTGCCGAGCGAGCAGGCCGTGCGCCACGCCTTCCGCGTCGCCTCGGGCCTGGACTCGATGGTGCTCGGCGAGCCGCAGATCCTCGGCCAGATGAAGGACGCGGTGCGCGAGGCTCAGGCC
>DASPRX010000138.1:0-12901 GCA_035624235.1 Burkholderiales bacterium
TAACGAGCGAGGACCGGGCGTGCGGCTTTCATCAGGGCCAGGGCACTTCGCATGCCCACAAACAGGCCGGTTATAGTGACGCAGTCAGACCTTCCAACATCGTCACCGCCGCCATTGCAGCAGCGGGGAAGTCCTTATAGTTCGCGCTAACCGGTCGCCGGGGCACTTAGCACCGAGGATAGCCAACAGCGTAGCTGCTGGCCGGTCCGGTTGAGCGCGGGGTTGGACCCCACAGCCAGACGTTTGTTGTGCGAAACATCATCACTGCTCGCCTCATGCTGCTTTGGGCTTGTCTAGCTGCTGCAGTGGATGCGCATTTATGAACGGCTCAAGTTGCATGGAGCTTTCGAAGATACGTTGCGCGGTGGGGTACGGCGCGAGGTCGCAGTCATAGAGCATCTTGGCGCTCGTGAGATGTGCGACTAAGCAGATATCTGCGATAGTCGGTGTATCGCCATAGCAGAACCGCCCGGTCCGAGGGCCGCGCGACAGCTGCTCTTCGATTATTCGGGTTGCAGAATCGAGCCAGTGACGAAGCCATTTCATCCGCATTGGCTCATCCAGGCCGAGCTCCTGCTGAAGATACTTGCGCACGCGTGGGACGACGAACGGGTGCGCGTCCACTGCAACCACCTGCGCAAGAGCTCGCACATGGGCCCTGGCGCGGGTCTCCATCGGCAACAGAGGGGGCTTGGGGTATTGCTCTTCGAGATATTCCAGGATCGCGAGCGACTGGACGAGCGGCGGCCCAGGACCGTCGATCAAGGCCGGCACAACCATCTCTGGATTGATAGATCGGTATCTCGGATCGAGCTGCTCGTCCTTCGACAGATCGACGAAGATCATCTCGGCATCCAAGCCCTTGAGATTGAGCGCGATCCGGATACGGAACGAGGCTTGGGAGCGCCACCAGGTGTACAACCTCAGCTTCGGTTCTATAGCCACGGCGTGTTTCCCTCAAAGCGCGGCAGCTGGTCCAACTGAGCGTGGGGCCCAACGTTCACGGTGAACCGCGCGCGCTGCTTTTGCGCACGTCGGATTCCGCCGTGGGGTTAGGGGTCTCGGGCTTGGGAAGCAGAAGACTACGAGCCCAACCCGCCAATGCAATGAATGTAAGGCAAGGCGCGACAAAAAAATTGAGGACAAATGATGATCCGTTCGAAGTCATTGCGTCGATGAATGATAACTTCGGGTCTCGCACTAGTCCGATAACACCGTCCAGCGCGAAGAGAGCGGCAGCCACAAGCACTGATGCTCCGGCCCGATGAGGCCATCCCATTGCCGCTTTGGGCGCTTCCGGATGGTTCCAGACAAAGAGCGCCGCGGCCGCTATGGCTAAATAAATGAAAACCCACATAGGCCGACGCAACTGCTCGTCAGGGACGAACGCAGCGATAGCCGCCACAAGACCGGCCAGCACGACGAGCCCAACGAATGTGGCGGCCCGAGACACCTAACGTGAAATGGTCAGATTAGCTGCTGAATAACATGGCCGACGCTTGATCCAGTCACCGCGACTTCCCCTGTAATCAAGGTCTTGGCAAGTCGACATAGGGACGGCGGGCGAGATAGCCGACCCCTGATGGGTCAACGCGCTGTTTATCCTTCGAAAGAGCGAGCTCGCCCGTCGGAGGCTAGACAGCACGGAATTCACGGCGAGCCGCGCGGCAGCGCGCTTCAAGGCTACCTGCCGTGCCCTTGTCCCTGGTCGTCGCCCCCGCCGGGTCCTCGTCCGTGGTCGCCACCACCGGGCCCTCGCCCGCGGTCACCGCCGGGGCCGCGCCCGTAGTCGGCGCTGCCATGGCCTCGGCCCCGCTCTTCGTAGTGCTCGCGCACCCGCGGGTCGTGCGGCTGATATTGGTAATTGCGGGTTTCGATTTCGCGCCGTCTGTCCTCTGCGTGCGGGTAGCGGTCGCCCGAGTAGTTCCGCTGGTAGCGCGGCAGCGGCGCGGCCCGCGGCGCGTCGTGGCGGTCCCAGTGTTCCCACCCGTGATTGCGGTCGCTCCACTCGTGGCCCCAGTGCTCGCCCCAGCGCGGCGGTTCGCCGCCACGCCAGCCGTGGAAATACGGCGGCGGGTCGCGGTAGTAGCGCACCGGGACACGCAGCACGAAGAGCGGCACGTGATACGGGTCGACGTACGTCCAGGGGCCGTTGTACCAGGTGCTCGCGTACCAGCGGTCGCCGCGGTACACCCAGTACGCGCCGTCGTAGAAGAAGTAGTTCGCGTGCAGGTGCGGCGCGTAGTACACGGGATAGCCCGGCACCGGGACGAACTGCGGGTACACAGGCACGTTGATGCCGATGCTGACGTTGGGCAAGCCGATGCCGATGCTCACTTGCGCATCGGCCGCGCGCACCGCGCCGAGCAATGTCACCAATAGTACGAGTAAGTAGCGCATGTCAGCTTCTCCACTGAATCTCGTGACTGAATGATGCGCCAATTCGACCCGCGGCGGGGCGGACATTCTTGGCGGCGTTTAGTTCGCGCCGCCGTCCAGCGACCGCGGCTTGAGGGGTTCGCCCGGCGCGCACTCGAGGTTTCGCCTGTCCCAGCCGCCGAGGTCAGCCGCCGCGCGGTAAGTGCTTTCCAGAAACGCCGTCAGCGCCGCTCCGGGATCGCGCGCGCCGCGCACCGCCTCGTAGGGCAGGATGAACTCGCCCAGCATCGCATTGAAGGCTGCGGCCTCGGGCTGCACGCGCGCCTGGGCGAAGTCGGCCGGCGCGGGATACGCGTACGAGTAGAAGGCCGGGAAGTCGATCGGCCCTCCACCCGGCCAGAATCCCGCCGACGACACCTCGTGGCTGTAGGCTTCGCGCGTCACGTTGTCCGGCAGACCGGGGATGCCGCCCGGATGCAGCGGCGCACGCCTGCCGGAGAAGCGCGTCACCGCGAGATCGAAGCTGCCCCAGAACAGATGCACCGGGCTTGCCTTGCCGAGGAAGGCGGTGCGAAAGCGCTTGAGCACGGGCTCGACCGCGACGAGCGCGCGATGGAAGCGCGACACCGCGTGCGCGTCGTACGGCCGCGGCGCGCGATCCTGCGCGAAAGGCACGGGATCGGGCACTTCGTTCGGCGTCCCGTGCAGCTTCGGCGTACCGCCGAGCGCGCCGACGAGCTCGAGGAAGCGCGCGTGGAAGGCGGCGACCGTCATCGGGCCGAGCGCGAAGCGCGCCGTGCCCCCGTCGCTCGCCGCGCCGGTGAGCGCGTGATCGAGCAGGTCGAATTCGATCTCGATGCCGCCCGGCCCGTCGGGAACGAGCGACGTGCTGAGCCCGCGCGCGGTCACGTAAAGTGTCGCGTGCCACGAGTGGTTCACCCACGGCGTGCGCGCCAAGCGGTACTTGCCGGCGATCTGCGCGTACAGGTGCAGCGCCGCGCAGGTATCGCGCCACGGCGCGTACGGAATCTCGGGCCAGGCGGCCGCCATGCGCGCGACGCTAACCGAGGCCCTCGACGAAGCCGCGCCGCCAGCTCGCGAAGACCGGCTGCCAGCCGAGCTCGCGTTTCGCCTTGGCGTTCGAGCCACCGCGCACGTCGGTCATCAGCGACACGCCGACTTCGCCGATCGCGAGCCGTGCGAGCCAGACAGGCATCCTGCGCGGCGGCCGCGCGCCGAGCGCGCGCGCGAGGCACGGCAGCCATTCGGAAACCGGCACCGGCTCGTCGTCGACGATGTTGTAGACGCCGCGCTTGCCGCGCGTGAGCGCAGCGACGGTGGCGCGCGCGGCGTCCTCGACGTGGACGAACGACCAAACGCCGGTGCCTTTGCCGACGATCGGAACCGCGCGCCGGCGAACCGCCTTCACCGCCGCCCCGTCGCGCGCGAACGCGGTGCCAGGCCCGTACAGCATGCCGTAGCGCAGCGCCATCGCCTCGATACCCGCGGCGTCGCGCACGGTGCTTTCCAGGTAGCGCAGTGCCCCGAGCGCGTTCATGAAGCTCATGGGCGGATTGATGTCGAGCGCATCGTCCTCGCTCTTCACCGGCCCGCCCTCGCGCGCGTAGGGCCAGCCGCAGAAGCTCTGCGCGATGAAGCGGCGCGCGCCGACGAGCAGCGCCGCGGCGAGCAGCGTGTCGGTCGCCTCGGTGCGCAGGCGGTTGGTCTGCGCGAAATCGCGCTCGAAGTTCCTGAAGCTGCCGTTGCGTGGAATCGCCGTGAGCTGGTGGACGACCGCCTGCGGCTCGCTCTTCGTTACCGCGGCGCCGAGCGCCTCGGCGTCTAGCGCGTCGGCGACCACCGTCCTCGCGCCGAGCGCTTCGAGCGCCCGCGCCTTGTCGGCGCTGCGCGCGAGCGCGACGACCTCGTGCCCGGCGGCGACGAGCTGCGGCAAGAGGCGCCGGCCGATCGCGCCGCTCGCCCCTGCGACGAATACCCTCAATGTACCGTCCTATCCAGCGTTCGCCTCTAGGACGACTATACCGAAACGCCGGACGCGCGCGGCAGCCGGGCGCGCATGCGATAGTGATGGCCTGGCAGCTGATGGGACGATAGGATCAATTGCGCTCGCTGAGAGACCGGTTTCGCCGGCTGTTCCTGCAGTTCGGAGCACCTTGGGGCGCCGCCGTCGTCGTGGGCCTGGTGGCCGTGCTGTACGCGCAGTGGACCACCGACGTGTACGACTTCTTCATGCGCTGGGTCGGCGCGCGGCCGTGGCTTGCGTTCGTCGTGACACCGACGCTCACCGTGCTGGCGGTCTACCTCACCCGACGCTGGTTCTCGGGCAGCGAGGGCAGCGGCATCCCGCAGGTAATTGCCGCGCTGCACGGTCCGGCCGACGAGACGGTGATGACGCGCCTGTTCGGCCTGCGCGTCATCTTCGGCAAGATCTTCGTGTCGCTGCTGGGCCTGCTCGGCGGCATGACGATCGGCCGCGAAGGGCCGACGGTGCACCTTGGCGCGGCGATCATGGCCGAGACGCGGCGCCTGTATCCGCACCGCAGCGTGCGCCTGGAGCGCCAGCTGCTGATCGCGGGCGCCGCGGCGGGGCTGTCCGCCGCGTTCAACACGCCGCTGGCCGGCATCATCTTCGCCATCGAGGAAATCGCGCGCGATTTCGAGAACCGCACCAACGGCACGATGATCACTGCGGTGGTGTTCTCGGGCCTCGTCTCGCTCGCGCTCGCCGGCAATTATCTCTACTTCGGCCAGATCAACGTGCCGGAGACCCTCGGCATCGGCTTCGCGCTGCCGGTCGTCCTCACCGGCCTGCTGTGCGGCCTGTTCGGCGCGGCGTTCAACTGGGCGTTGCTCAACTGGGAGAGATGGATGCCTGCGCCGCTCAGGACCTGGCGCGCGAGCAGGCCGCTCGCGTACGCGCTCGCGATCGGGCTGATCATTGCGGCGCTCGGCGTGGCGACCGGCGGCGAGACCTGGGGCAGCGGCTACGACCAGGCACGGCATATGCTCGAGGGCAGCGCCCCGCTGAATCAGACCTACGCCATCACCAAGTGGACCGCAATGGTGATCAGCTACATGGCCGGCATCCCCGGCGGGCTGTTCTCGCCGTCGCTTTCGATCGGTGCGGGCCTCGCGCAGTGGGTGCACTGGGCCTTTGCCTGGGCCCCGCTCGCCGCGCTCATTGCCCTGTGCATGACGGGCTATCTCGCCGCGGTTACGCAGTCGCCCCTCACCTCCTTCGTCATCGTGATGGAGATGACCAACGGCACCAGCCTGCTCATCCCAATGATGGCCACGGCGCTGCTCGCCGCGCGCATCTCGGGCGCGTTCACTCCTCCGCTATACGAAGCGTTGGCGCGCAAGAGCTATTTCCCGGCCTAGGCGACCCAGTGGGGATTCCAGGCGACTTCCCACAGGTGCCGGTCGGGATCCTAGAAGTAGCCGGCGTACCCGCCCCAGAAGGTCTCGTGCGCCGGCTTGACGACCGTCGCGCCGGCCCGCTTCGCCTGCTCCATCACTTCGTCCACCTGCGCCCGAGACGCCACGTTGTGCCCGAGCGTGAACTCGGTCGAGCTGGGGGCGCCGGCCGGAAGGCCGGTGTCGTGCGCGATGCTCGCGCGCGGCCACAGGGCGAGCTTTAGGCCCCCGTCCAGATCGAAGAACGCCACCGCGCCGTGCTCGTACTCCTTGCCCACGATGCCGTCGCTCTTCAGGCCGAGCCCGTCGCGGTAGAAGCGCAGCGACCGCTCCAGGTCGTCCACCCCGAGCGTGATCAGCGTGATGCGCGGCTTCATGCCGTCGAACTTCTTACGCGTGGCGAAGCCTAGCGTCTTCATCTCGAGCGGGATCTTCCTGAACAGCGAAGCCGGCGTTTCCGCCTCGGCGGCCATGCCCGAGGCACTCGCCGCCTTGACGACTCCGCCGAGGTCGTTCCTCGACGCCGCAGCGAGGATGAGCTGGGAGTTCTCCAGCCAGGCGCGCATCTCGAGCAGCAGCGCGTTGCGCTCGTCCTTGGTAAGCACGACCGCCACGCGGCCGTCCTCGGAAGGCCGCACCTCGCCGACGGTAAACTTGTAGGCGAACGCGACGACGTCGACGGCCAGCACGGACGGCCAGCGTCCAGCCCAGCCTGCAGGAATTCATGGCGCCTCCCAACGCGTTCGAAAAAGACCCCTGCCCCCTGACAGGTCGCTATCGTACGCCCCGCATGAACGATCTCAGCGTCGCCGACGTCCGGGCCTACCCCGTGGTGAAGAAGTAGTAGTCCGCCGTGTACGGGACGCGCACTGACGTTCCGGCCGCGGCTCGGGAGCAACCGACCTTGGGCGCCATGCCACCCACGGTTCGTACGCGCTGCACGCTCGTGACCTTGCTCAACGCGCCTTCGGAACCGACGGACTTCGCGGTGAGCAGCAACCAAGGGATGGCATCGGCCGCCGGCGCATCGGCATGCTCCTTCACCGCACCGAGGATCCTGCTGCCATCTGTCGACTCCCAACGTGGGCCGGCATAGTGACGGCCAATCCTGTTTCCGCCGGCGTCGAATAGATCGGCCTCGGGAGCCACGAATGCCCATTGGTAACCCCCTGATCCATCCTTTGCGGCACGGCATTGGTAGATCTGCACGCCCCTTGCGGAAGCGATCATCGCCAGAGTTTCGTTCGCGCCGGGCTTTAGGGCGTCCGGTACCTGGACTGCGGATACGGCTCCTTGCGCGCTCGCGCATGCGGCGGCCAAGAGCGCGAGCAGGAGGGCCGTAACCTTCATTGTGCTACGCATCGGGTCCTCCGCCGGCTCAGTAAGGGCTGCTGTAGGAGCGAGGCTGGGCAGCACGCGATTCAGCCGCAGGCTTCGCCACCGAGCGCTTGCCCTCGCCGCGAACGACATGCCACACGCCGCCCTTGCCGTCGCCGTTCGCATCGCCGGCCTGGCCGTCCCCAGCGAAGAAGTACAGGGGCTTTCCGTTCATCGCCCATTGCTTGGCGCCGTCGTCGCGCGTGATCACGTTGAAGGTCGCGGGGGCGCGGTCGCCTTCCGTCGCCATGAACGGAGGCCAGGCCGCGGCGCAGCCGCCGTTGCAGTTGCTCTTGTTGCTCGCATCCTTGTCGAACGTATAGAGGGTGCGTCCGGTCGCGTCGGCGAGAATTCCGTTCGCTTCGGTGACCGACGCCGCGCTGGCGACATTAGCCGTGAAGGCCGTCGCGACGGCGGCAAGTATCAGCTTATTCACAATCATCTCCTGTCTACGGATAGGGCCGCGCGTCATTGCGCAACCTGTGCCGATATACGGATCGACCCGCCGGATCGGAGACACCCCTGGGCAGAATTCCTCTTCCCCATGGGGCGATGGCTACCAGAGCTTGACGCAGTTGCCGGTTAGCAGATACGGCGCGGGGGTCGTCCCTGCGCGCGCCGGGGCCTTCTCGACCGAAACGGCGAGCCGCGGCACGCCGAACAGCAACTTGTCCGAGGTGTCGGCCATCTGGAATGAGCTTTGGCCCTCGGGCGCGACGACGCCGAGCGGGAAGGGTGGGCCCTCCTTGGGCAACGCCCAGAGCTGCAACACCTTGCCAGGCGGCACATCGAGCTTGCGCAGCATCTTGATCGACATGATCCTGCCGTAGCGGGTCGAGCTGGCGAGAACCACCGGATTGTTGGAGTCGTCCGTAAGTAAGCCGACATAGCTCGCCGGCAACGTTCCGCGCTGCTGCACGAACTCGTCCACGGGCGCCACGGCCGTCGGGTAGAGCCTCGCCAGTCCGAGGGTGATGATCGCCCCGAAAGCCACGCCGAGGGCGGGCTTGAGCCAGGCGAACCGGGAGAAGGCCGACTCGACCGGGCGCGACGTCCGGCCGCGGGTTCTGCGATCGATCGCTTCCCACGCGGCGGCGGAGGGCTGCGCTGGCGGTACCGACCTCGCGAGCGGCGTCATGCGCCGCTCCCAAAACTCGACCGCTCGACGTGCCGCCGGCAGCGCGAGCTGCACCGCCCGGAATCGGCGCCGCACTCGCGCGCTCATCGTGCCGAACACGTATTCGGCCGCGAGCCGATCGAGAAGCTCGGGGCGATCGTAATTCACGCCGGCGACTCCAGGCAGCGCTTCAGTTTCGCCAGCCCGCGCCGCAGCCAAACCTTGACGCTGCCAATGGGCGAGCGGACATGGTCGGCGATCTCGGAATGACTGAGCCCATGGTAGTAGGCGAGCGCCAGGCACTGACGTTGCAACCCGTCGATTGCATCCAGGCACGCGCGGATCGCAAGGGTATCTGCCGCCTGCTCCAGCAATCCCAGCGGATCCAGTCGCTCGTCCTCGATATCAGCCGCGGGTCCGCGCTCCCCGTCGTCCAGGAATGCCGCACCGTGGCGAGCCCCGCTGCGGAGCTCGTCCAAGGCACGATTGCGCACGATGGCCGTCAGCCAGGTCATCGGCTGGCTCAATGCGGCCTGGTACCCGGCGGCCCGGTTCCATGCATTGACGAACGCATCCTGCAGCACCTCTTCCGCGCGGTCCCGCTGCCTGACTATACGAAGCGCGACGCCATACAGAGACGGTGCCGTCGCATCGTACAGCTGACGAAATGCCACCCGGTCGCCCGTTGCGACGCGTGCCAGCAGTTGCTGCAGGTCCGCGATCATGATACGAAGTCGACACTTGGCGCCGCTCGCACCCGCTCCTTCCGCATGTTGCTATGCTAGCAGCCCCTCACGACCGACCGCGTTCTGCTGCGCAACCATGAATCTAGGACAGGAAACCCACACCGAGCTGCGCGACGCCGTGCGCGGGTTGTGCAGGCAGTACGACTCGGCCTACTGGCAGAAGGTCGACGAGGCGCGCGTCTATCCGGAAGCTTTCGTCGATGCGCTCACCAAGGCGGGCTGGATGTCGGCGCTCATCCCCGAGGAATTCGGCGGCTCGGGCCTGTCGCTCACCGAGGCGAGCGTGATCATGGAAGAGATCACGCATTCCGGCGGCAACGCCGGCTGTTGCCACGGCCAGATGTACAACATGAACACGCTGCTCCGGAACGGCTCGCCGGAGCAGAAGAAGAAATACCTGCCGAAGATCGCCTCGGGCGAGCTGCGCCTGCAGGCGATGGGCGTTACCGAGCCGACCGCCGGCACCGACACCACAACCATCAAGACCACCGCGGTGAGGAAAGGCGACCGCTACGTCGTGAACGGCCAGAAGGTGTGGACCTCGCGCCTGCAGCACTCGGAGCTGATGATCCTGCTTGCGCGCACCACCCCGCTTGCCGAGGTGAAGAAGAAGTCCGACGGCATGTCGGTGTTCATCGTCGACAAGCGCGCGTCGCTCGGCAAGGGCCTCACCATGCGTCCCATCCGCAACATGGTGAACCACGAGACGAACGAGGTGTTCTTCGACAACCTCGAGATCCCGGCGGAGAACCTGATCGGCGAGGAAGGCAGGGGCTTCAAGTACATCCTCGACGGCCTGAACGCCGAGCGGATACTCATCGCCGCCGAATGCATCGGCGACGGCTACTGGTTCACCGAGCGCGCGACCGCGTACGCCAAGGAGCGCGTGGTGTTCGGCCGGCCGATCGGGCAGAACCAGGGCATCCAGTTCCCGATCGCCGAGGCCTACATGGGCATCGAGTCGGCGAACCTGATGCGCTACAAGGCGGCGGCGCTGTTCGACCAGAAGAAGCACTGCGGCGCGGAAGCCAACATGGCGAAGCACCTCGGCGCGAAGGCGTCGTGGGAGGCGGCCAACGTCTGCCTACAGACGCACGGCGGCTTCGGCTTCGCCGCCGAGTACGACGTCGAGCGCAAATTCCGCGAGAACCGCCTCTACCTCGTGGCGCCGATCTCGACCAACCTCATCCTGTCGTACGTCGCCGAGCACGTGCTAGGCCTGCCGCGCTCGTTTTAGCCTTGTGGGTTTAAGATAGTCGCGTTGGGCCTCGATCGGGACGAACCTTGAGCGCGACACAAACCCGCCAGCGGCTGGCCGCCATCCTGGCCGCGGATGTTGCCGGCTACTCGCGGCTCATGGCTGACGACGAGCGCGGCACCATCGCGGCGCTCGACGCTGCCCGGATCGTATTCCGCGAGCATATTCGCGCCCATCACGGCCGCGTTATCGACATGGCCGGGGATTCGGTACTTGCGGTATTCGAGCTTGCGTCCGGCGCGGTGGCGGCTGCATTGGCGCTCCAGAAAGAGCTCGACGAGCGAGCTGCTGCAGTGCCCGATGACCGGCGCATGCGTTTCCGGGTGGGCGTGCATCTTGGGGAGATCATCGAGAAGGATGACGGCTCGGTGTACGGGGACGGCGTCAATATTGCGGCGCGCCTCGAAGGGCTGGCCGATCCGGGGGGCATCACCGTCTCGGAGTCCATCCGAAACGCGGTACGGGGAAAGATCGCGGCATCGTTCGCGGACCTGGGGGAACAGTCGGTGAAGAACCTCGACCAGCCTGTGCACGCCTTCAGTTGTGCTGGCGAGGCACCGCGCTCGCCGGCGACGCCGGCGCCAGGTGAATACCGGCGTCGAAAGCAATCCATCGCGGTGCTTGCCTTCGACAACATGACGGGCGATCCGGATCAGGTGCACTTCTGCGACGGCATAAGCGAAGACATCATCACGGATCTTTCGAAGATCAACGGCCTGGCGGTCATCGCCCGCCAGTCTGCATTCGCCTACAAGGGCAAGGCGAACGACCTGCGCCGCATCGGCCGCGAGCTTGGCGTGCGCTACGTGCTCGAGGGCAGCGTGCGCAAGAGCGGAAACCGCGTGCGTGTCACGGCGCAGCTGATCGAAGCGAATAGCGGCACGCACATGTGGGCGCAGCGCTACGACCGCGAGTTCGATGACGTATTCCTCGTTGGCGACGAAATCGCGCGCGACATTGTCGAGGCGCTCGACATCAGGTTGGCACATGGCGAGGAGGCGCGGATCTGGCGCCGTGCCGTGAAGACAGTCGCGGGGCGCGAAGCGTTCATGCGCGCCTGGGACGCGTATGCACAGTCGACGCCCGAGGGGAATCGGGCCGCGCGCGAAATGTTTCTGGAAGTGGCACGCCTTGAGCCCGAATCGCCGATGGGCTATGCGTACGTTGGCGTCACGCATGCGGTCGACGTGACGCAAGGGTGGTCCAACGACGTCGCCCTTTCCTTGTCCGAGGCGAGGCGGCTGGGTACGAAGGCGGTGGAGCTCGACGAGGCCAGCGCCGGCGGACATTGGGCCAGGGCGGTTGCAGCGCTGTTCGAGGGAGGGTTCGAGGAGGCCGTCGCCGAAGCGAGGATGTCGCTGGAGATACGCCCGATGTGCGCGGGTCCAAGGGCGGGCCTCGCCTACGTGCAGCTGTACTCCGGCAGCTACGAGCACGCCATTCAAAATGCCCGCAATGCGATCGAGCTGAATCCCGTCTATCCCGGTTGGTACCTCTATTTGATGGCGGCCGCGCAACACTTCGCGGGACACGAGCACGAGGCGCTCAGGACCCTCGACCAGGTGCTGGCGGCCAGTCCGCGCCTGAGCTTCGCGCGGACGCTGCGCATCGCAACCCTGACGGCGCTTGGACGCACGGCAGAAGCGAAGGCCGAGGCGGCCCAGCTGCTGCGCGAGCGCGCCGATATCAGCGTCGAGCGCATCACGACGACGCAGCCGTTCCGCGATGCGGCGCAGCGCCAGCGCTTTGCCGACGCATTGCGTGCCGCGGGGTTGCCGTAGCGATCTGGGCTGCGTCTGCTGGCGCTTGTGCCAACCAACCTTATCCTCTGTTCCGTTGCCGAGCGCGTGTTTCGCCTGCCGCCCCCGCTCTGGGCTTCCTGGAGAGATCGAATATCCGTCGGCAAACGGCGAGCACGAATCCAAGTCCGGCGATGGCGATGAACAGCAACTCCCACCGCCCTGCGGACACCACGGGGGCGAAAGCCGCCTGGGCCACGTAAATGGCGAAGAAGCAGAACAGCGCGATGCAGGTCAGCAACGTCAGCCTGCGAAGCCATCGCGCGTTGGGCTGGTCGTCGGACATGAGCCCTCCTTCGGCGGCACCTCGATGCCCGCCTAAACGGTCTTGACCACCCCGCGTTCGGCAAGGCGCGCAATGTCTGCCTCGCCGTAGCCAAGCCCGCGCAGAATCTGCCCCGTGTGCGCGCCGTGGGCGGGCGGATCGAACCGCGGCCGCGCGGGCTCGTCGCGGAACGCGATCGGCACGCCGAGGTGATCCCAGCCGCGCGCGTCCTTGAGCACCATGCCGCGCGCCTTGAAGTGCGGATCGTCGAGCGCTTCCGGTAGCGTGCGCAGCGGCGCGAACGCTACGTCTCGCCCCTTGAACCATTGCACCCATTCGGCTTTCGTTTTCGTTTTGAAAGCCGAACGCAAAAACTCGCGCACCGGATCCTGGCCCGCGCCCGGCGGCAGCTCGCACAGCGCGACGAGATCCGGCCGCCCGAGCGGCTCGAGCAGGTTATTGGCGAACTTCGCCTCCTGCCCGGCGAGCACGACGAAGTCGCCGTCCTTCGTCTCGTAGATC
>DASPRX010000139.1:0-14742 GCA_035624235.1 Burkholderiales bacterium
CCCGGCTAGGCGGCCGCGTCGATCGCCGCCTCGAGCTCGGCGTAGGCCTGCGTCACCCGGAACTGCGGGAACTGCGCCGCGATCGCGGGCGGCGGCCGGAAGAAGATGCCCGCGTGAGCCTCGGCGAGCATCGCGGTGTCGTTGTACGAGTCGCCGGCGGCGATTACCCGAAAGTTCAGCCCGCGGAATGCTCGCACCGCCGCCCGCTTCGGGTCAGGCATTCTGAGGCGATAGCCGGTGAGGTAGCCGTCGGCGCCAAGCTCCAGCTCGTTGCAGAACAGCGCCGGCCGGCCGAGCTGGCGCATGAGCGGGCCGGCGAACTCGTAGAAGGTGTCCGACAGGATCACCACCTGGTAGCGCGCGCGCAATCGCTCGAGGAAATCGGCCGCGCCCTCGAGCGGCCGCATGCCCGCGATCACGCGCTCGATGTCGGACATGCGCAGGCCGCGCTCGCGCAGCAGGCCGAGGCGGAAGCGCATCAGCTTGTCGTAGTTGGGCTCGTCGCGCGTCGTGCGGCGCAGCGCTTCGATGCCGGTGCGCTCGGAGAATTCGATCCAGATCTCGGGCACCAGCACGCCCTCGAGATCGAGGCAGACGAGTTGCACGTCGGCTCCGAAAAAGTGCGCAGTGTACCAATTCGGCTAGAATTCCGGTTCCCACCGCAGGAGAGCGCGCATGAGCGTGAAGAAGCTTCTCGACCTCACCGGGCGCACGGCGATCGTCACCGGCGGCTCGCGCGGGCTGGGCCTGCAGATTGCGGAGGCGCTGGGCGAGATGGGCGCCCGCCTCGCCCTCACCGCGCGCAAGCAGGATGAGCTGGACGAGGCGGTCGCGCAGCTGAAAAAGCAGGGCATCGAAGCGCGGCCTTACGTATGCGACCTCGGCAAGCGCGAGCTCGTCGCGCCGCTCGTCGACCGGGTGCTCGCCGATTTCGGTAAGGTCGACATCCTGGTCAACAACGCCGGCGCTACCTGGGGCGCGCCCGCCGAGGATCATCCGCTCGATGCCTGGGACAAGCTGGTGAACCTCAACCTCACCGGCACCTTCCTCGTCAGCCAGCGGGTCGCGAAGAAGTCGATGATCCCGGCGAAGTGGGGCCGCATCGTCAACGTCGCCTCGGTCGCGGGCCTGATGGCGAGCGATCCGGCGGTGGTGCGCACGGTCGCCTACAACGCCACCAAGCACGGGGTCGTCGGCATGACCCGCCAGTTCGCCGCGGAATGGGGCGAGCACGGCATCACGGTGAACGCGATCTGCCCGGGGTTCTTCCCGTCCAAGATGACGCGCGCCACGCTCGACACGACCGGCGAGATGGTGCGCAAGATGACACCGACGCGGCGGCTCGGCGGCCGCGAGGACCTGAAAGGGCTCGCGGTGCTGCTCGCCTCGGAGGCTTCGCGCCACATCACCGGCCAGGCGATCGCGGTCGACGGCGGCGCGCTCCTCATATGAACGAGAGCCTCGCGTTCGCGCGCGACTACCAGAAGAAGATCCCCTTCGTCGAGCACCTCGGCATCGGCATCGACGAGCTCGCCGAGGGCCGGGCGCGGCTCTCGGTCGCGCTCGCGCCGCAGCTCACCAACAGCCTGGGCACTGCGCACGGCGGCGTGATCCTCACGCTGCTCGACGTGGCGCTGTGCACCGCCGCGCGCACGCTGCACCCGGACTCGGCGGGCGTGATCACGATCGACCTGAGCACCTCGTTCATCGGCGGCGCCGCCGGCCCGCGGTTAGTCGCCGAGGCGCGCGTGCTGAAGAACGGCCGCAGCATCATCTTCGCCGAGGGCGAGGCGCTGAACGAGGACGGCTCGCTCGTCGCCAAGGCGGTCGGCACCGTGCGGGCGCGCAAGGCCTAGCCGTGCGCCGCACCGCGCTTGCGCTGCTCTTCGCGGCGAACGCGGCTGCCGCGCAGGTGTACAAGTGGGTCGACGCCGACGGCGTCACGCACTACGGCAACCATCCCCCGGCCGGCGTCGCGGCGCAGCCGGTCGGCGACCGGATGAACGTCTACCAGCCCGACGCCCCGCTCGACGACGCGATCGGCACGGCGCGCATCGAGCAGCGCAAGAAGCTTCGCGAGGAACTCTCCAGCCCGCCGCCGCCCCCGGCTCAGCCCGCGGCGGACGAAGGCGAGGACGACGGCGGCGGAGCGGGCGGCCCGCACCTGGTGCAGCGCCCGGCGCCGACCTGGCACTCGAACACCAACATTGGCTACCCGTCGGCGAACAACCCCGGCACGCGAGCAAGTCCGCCGCGCTAGGCAAGCGCGGAGCCTGCACGTCAACGCAGGACGCGTCACGGCGTTTAGAGAGGTAAAGCTGCGCTGCGCCGAGCCACCGATGGTTACCGGAATCACAGCCCCGCTCGAGCACATCGAGAACCGCATCCTGATGATCCGCGGCCGAAAAGTCCTGCTCGACTTCGACCTTGCAGCGCTCTATGGCGTGGAGACGCGGGTGCTCAACCAGGCCGTCAAGCGGAACCTCGAGCGCTTTCCGCACGACTTCATGTGCCGTTTGTCGTCCAAGGAACTGGCCAGTTGGAGATCACAATTTGTGATGTCCAATCCGGCCGCGAAGATGGGACTGCGTCGCGCCCCGTTTGCTTTCACCGAGCATGGCGCACTCATGGCAGCGACTGTTTTGAATTCAACGCGCGCCATCGAAGTGAGCCTCCACGTCGTGCGCGCGTTTGTTCACCTGCGCAACTTCCTCGCGTCGAACAAGGAAATTTCCCGTCGGCTCGAGGAGCATGAAAGGAAGCTGACCTCACACGACCAGGCGATCTCAGGGCTGGTCGACGCACTTCGAACCCTCATGGCTCCACCGGAGTCCAAGCGCCGACCAATCGGATTCGTTGTCACGGACGAAAAGCGCGACCAGGGCACGCGCAAGACTTAGGCGCGCGCCTCGAACAACCGCCGTCCGCTCCACAGCCAGACGAGTCCCGCCATCTGCATCGCCCAGGCGATGCCGAGCGCCCAGTGATAGGCGGCGGGGTCGTAGCCCGCGGCGCTCTGCGGCCACAGGTCGAGCACCGCGCCGATGCCCCACTGGCCGAGAAACATGCCGCTGAAGCCGAACACGTTCGCGCCGGTATTGGCGCGCCCGACCAGCTCCTTGGGATAGCGGCGCGAAAGGAGCGAGAACGCGAGCACGATCGCGGTGCTGCCGCCCACGAACGCGCACCACAGCGCGAGCGCCCCGGTGCGCGTACCGAGCGCGAGCAGCGCGAGGCTCGCCGAGGCGCAGGCGAGCCCGCCGCCGAGCAGCGGCAGCACGCTCTTGCCGTGGCGCGCGCGCGCGTCCGCCGCGCGGCCGAAGCCAAGGTAGCCGACGATCATCGCGACGTTTACCGCCATCAGGCCTCGCGCCACCTCGGCCGCGCCGTAGCCGGCCACGTCGCGCAGCCAGGTCGCCATCCACAGCGTCTGCAGCGACGTCGCGGCGAACTGGCTACCCGCCATCGTGAGCGCGATGCGCAGGAACCCGGGATCGGCGACGAGCTGCGCGAGGCCGCGCAGCTGCCCGCCGAGCGTCGCGCCGCCGGGGCGCGCGTGGCGCTCGGGCACCCAGAGCCACAACGTGAGGCTCACCGCCAGCGTCGCCCCGACGAGCAGCAGGAAGGCCTCGCGCCAGGTCCACACGCGCAGCAGCAGCTCGAGCGGTACGCTCACGGCGACCGAGCCGAGCGCCCCGGCGGCGAAGGCGATGCCGTTCATTGTCGAGAGGCGCTCGGGCGGGTACCACAGCACGAAGGCGAGGATCGAGGACATGAGGCACCCCGACACGCCGAGCCCGATGAGCGCGCGCGCGGCGATCGCCTCGAGCGCCGAGTGCGCGCCGGCGAACCAGGCCCCGCCCGCGGCGGCGACGAGCAGCAGCGCCGCGTTCACGCGCCGCGGCCCGTAGCGATCGAGCAGCAGGCCGAGCGGCAGCTGGAAGAGCGCGAAGGCGAGGAAGTACACGCTCGTCAGCAGCCCCAGGCCGCTCGCGTTCAGGCCGAACTCGGCCGCGAGCGTCGGGCCGAGCACCGCGTTCACCGCGCGGTACATGTACGACACGAAAAAGCCCGCGATGAACGGCAGCGCAACGCGCAGGAAGATCAATTTTTCTTCGGTGCTTCCAGCCCGCCCAGGTAGAACCGGTTCCAAGTCGGCGCCATCACTAGCTCGTTCACGCAGGTGCGCGCGGGCAGCGTGGCGATGAACAGGATCGCCCTGCCGAAGTCCTCGGCCTGCGCCATGCGCGCGCGCTCCTCGGCGGAGGGCGGCACGGGGCGCTTCTCGAGGATCGGCGTGGCCACTTCGCCGGGCAGGATGGAGGTTGCGCGGATGCCGTTCGCGCACTCCTCCATGTTGATCGACTCGGTCACCGCGATGACCGCGCGCTTGGTGGCGTTGTACGCCGGCCCGGTGAGCATGCTCGCGTAGCGCCCGGCCCAGGAGGAGATGTTGATGACGACGCCGTCCTTCCTCGCGCGCATGCCGGGCAGCACCGCGTAGCAGCAGTAGAAAAGCCCGTTCAAGTTGATGCGCACGACGTCGTCCCAGCCGTCGAGCGACATGGTCCTGAAGTTCCGCCTGCCTCCGCCGATGTTGGTGCCGGCGCTCGTCACCAGGATGTCGATGCGGCCGTGGCGCTTCTCGATGTCGGCGGCCGTCCGCTCCACCGCGGCTCGGTCGCCAACGTCGAGCAGGGTCGCCTCGGCGCTGCCGGCCTTCTTGAGCGCAGCGAGGCCGCTTTCGTTGCTGCGCGCGTTGCGGCCCGAGATCACGACGTGCGCGCCGGCCTTCGCCAACTCGATTGCGCCGGCGAGCCCGATGCCGCTGCCGCCGCCCGTCACCCAGGCGACTCTGCCGCGCAGCTCAGCGTCGGGCATATTGCTTCGCGCCGAACAGGTTCTCACGCTCCTGGGCGGTCTGCGGCCCGGTGCGCCGCCGGTCGGCGAGCACCTGCAGCGCCCTTTGCACCGCAGGGCGCGCCAGGATCGCGTCGCGCCAGCGCTTCACGTTCGGATATTCGTCGATGTTTACGCCCTGGCGCTCGGGAAAGCGCAGCCAGGGCACGATCGCCATGTCGGCGATGGTGTATTCGCCACAGGCGACGAACTTCGACTCGGCGAGCCTGCGCTCGAGCACACCGTACAGCCGGTTCGCCTCGTTCCGGTAGCGGTTCATCGCGTACTCGATCTTCTCCGGCGCGTAGCCGAGGAAGTGGTGCGCCTGGCCAAGCATCGGGCCGATGTGCCCCATCTGGAACATCACCCACTGCATCACGTGCCAGCGCTCGCCCAGATCGCTAGGCAGGAACCTGCCGGTCTTGGACGCGAGGTAAAAGAGCATCGCGCCGGATTCGGCGAGCGCGAACGGCTTGCCGCCGGGCCCCTCGGTGTCGACCATCGCCGGCATCTTGTTGTTGGGCGAGATCATGAGGAACTCGGGCTTGAACTGGTCGCCGGCGCCGATGTCCACGGGGTGCACGTTGTAGGGCAGCCCGGTCTCTTCCAGCATGATGTGGATCTTGTGGCCGTTCGGAGTCGGCCAGGTGTAGAGCTCAATCATCGTAGATCACCATTGTGCGTGCGATTTTGTCGTGAAATCCCTGCTTGCGGCGGCTGACGCCGATCCACAGGAAACCTAGGAACAGGGGCAGCGCCGACACGAGGTAGGCGACATAGCGCAGCACCAGCCGCGCGGTCGAAGGGCGCTCGCCGGTCTTCGCGTCGACGATCTTCGCGCCCACCGCCATCTTGCCGGGCGTCGCGCCGTAGCGGCGCCAGAACGCGACGACCGCGACCGCCGGCACGACGTACTCGATGACAAAGTCCCAGAAGCCTGCGGACGTGCCGCTCTGTACGAGCGCGAAATACCTGCGCCCGTAGATCGCGAGCAGGATCGGCGTCGTCACCACGAACAGGATCAGGAAGTCGATCGCCGCGGCGAGCACCCGCCTCCAGAAGCCGACGTATTCGGGCTGCGCCACGCGCTCAGGCGAGCTTCACCAGCTGCTTGCCGAAATTCTGCCCCTTGAGCATGCCGATGAACGCCTTGGGCGCGTTCTCGATGCCGTCGGCGATCGACTCGCGGGTCTTGAGCCTGCCCTGCGCGATGTGGCCGGCGAGCGTCTTTCTGGCCTCCGGATACTGCTCCCTCCAGTCCCACACGATCATGCCCTGCATCTTGACCCGGTTCGCGATGAACACGCTCAGGTTCTTGTGGCAGTAGGACTCCTCGCGCTCGGCGATGCGGCCGCAGGCGACGATGCGCGCGCGCAGGTTGACCAGCCGCAGCATCGTCTCAAGCACCTCGCCTGCGACGTTGTCGAAGTACACGTCGACACCTTTGGGGCAAGCCTCCTTCAGGTCGCGGTACAGGTTGCCCGCCTTGTGATCGACGCAGGCGTCGAATCCCAGCTCCTTCACCACGTAGTCGCATTTCTGCTTGCCGCCGGCGACGCCGACCGCGCGACAGCCGGCGATCTTGGCGAGCTGCCCGACCACGCTGCCCACCGCGCCGGAAGCCGCCGAAACCACGAGGGTCTCGCCCCGCTGCGGGACGCCGATGTCCTTCAGCCCGAAGTACGCGGTCATCCCGGGCATGCCGAGCACGCCGAGGTAGTACGAAAGGGGGGCGCTGGAGGTGTCGACCTTGGTCAGCGCCTCGCCTTTCAGGCAGGCGTAGAGCTGCCAGCCGGTCTGCGCGATCACCTTGTCCCCAGCCCGCAAACCCGCGTGCCTCGATTCGACCACCTCGCCCGCGGCCTCGCCGACCATCACTTCGCCGATCTGCACCGTGGGCGCGTACGACTTTACGTCGTTCATGCGAAAGCGCATGTACGGGTCGAGCGACAGCCACTCGTTTCTGACCAGCACTTCGCCGTCCTTCGGGCGCGGTGCTTCGGATCCGACCAGCTTGAAGTTGTCCTCGCCGACGCCGGCCGCGGGGCGGCTGGCGAGCGTCCAGGCCTTGTTCGCCGCCATCGTCAGCTCCGGTCGAGCGCGGCGAAGCGCGTGAGGTGATGCTCGGCGTCGCCGAATTGCTGCGCGATCATGGTGAGGCGCCTGAAGGTGTGGCTCACCTTCAGCTCCTCGCTCATGCCCATGCCGCCGTGCAGCTGGATCGACTCCTGGCTGACGTGGCGGCAGGCATCCGCGATCTTGACCTTGGCCGCCGACACCAGGCGCGCGCGCTCGCGCGCATTCTTCTCGCCGTCTACCTTCGCGCAGGCGAGGTAGGCCATCGAGCGCGCCTGCTCGGCGGCGATCACCATGTCGACCATGCGGTGCTGCAGCGCCTGGAAGGTGCCGATCGGCACGCCGAACTGCTTGCGCGTCTTCAGGTACTCGAGCGTGGCGTCGTTCGCCTGCTTCATCGCGCCCACTGCCTCGGCGCACACGAGCGCGGTGGCGAAGTCGACCGCCTCCTCGATGAGCGCGAGCGCTCCGCCTTCGCGGCCGAGGAGCGCGTCGGCGCCGACTTCGACGCCTTTCAGCGTCACGTCGGCCGCGCGCATCTCGTCAAGCGTCGTGTACGGCCGCAGCCCTACGCCGGCCGCCGCGCGGTCGACGAGGAACAGGCTGATGCCCTGCGCGTCGGTGGCCTTGCCCGAAGTGCGCGCCGACACCACGAGCTTGTCGGCGAGCGGCGCGCCCAGCACGATGCGCTTCTCGCCGTCGAGCAACCACACGCCGCCTGCTTTCTTCGCGGTTGCGGCGACGCGCGCCAGGTCGTAGCGCGCGCCATTCTCCGTGTGCGCGAACGCCATCTTCAGGCGCCCCTCGATCACCGCGGGCAGGAGCGCCTTCTTCTGCGCGTCGCTGCCGCCGCGCGCCACCAGCTGCGCCGCGAGCCCGACCGTGGCGAGAAAGGGCTCCACCACCAGCCCTTCGCCGATCGCCTCCATCGCGCTCATCAGGTCGGTCGCGCCGCCGCCGAAGCCGCCCTGCTCGGGCGCGAACGGGATGCCGAGCAGCCCCATCTCGGCGAAGGTCTTCCACACCTCCTCGCTCGCGCCCTGCCTGGAGGCGACGATCTTCTTGCGCGCCTCGAAATCGTAGTCCTTGGCGATGAAGCGCCGGATCGAGTCGGCGAGCAGCTGCTGCTCTTCGCTGTAGTCGAAGTTCATGGTGACAGCCCCGCTTCACAGACCCAAGGTCATTTTGGAGATGATGTTGCGCTGGATCTCGTTCGAGCCGGCGTAGATCGTGGTCTTTCGCATGTTGCAGTAGCGCGGCGCCAGCCCCGCGGTGAAGAAGTCGAAGCCGTCGCCGCCGTTCGCGGGCTTGAACGGCTGCGCAAGGGGCCCCACCGCCTGCATCATCAGCTCGGAGAGCGCCTGCTGGATCTCCGTGCCCTTGATCTTGAGCATCGACACGTCCGCGCCCGGCGGCTGGCCGGTGCGGCGCATGCGGTCGAGGAATCTGAGGTTGGTGATCTCGAGCGCGGCGAGCTCGATCTCGACGCGCGAGAGCTTGTCGCGAAAGCGCAGGTCCTCGATGAGCGGCCGGCCGTTACTCGTCTGCTCGGCGGCGAACTCCTTGAGCTTGGCGAGCTCGCGCTTGGAGGCGCCGATCCGGCCCGTGTTCATGCGCTCGTGGCCGAGCAGGTACTTGGCGACCGTCCAGCCCTGGCCCTCCCCGAACACGAGGTTCTCGACCGGCACCTTGACGTCGTCGAAGAACACCTCGTTCACCTCGTGGCCGCCGTCCATGAGAATCAGCGGGCGCACCGTGATGCCGGGCGTCTTCATGTCGAACAGCAGGAACGAGATGCCTTCCTGGCGTTTGGCCGCGCCGCTGTCTGTGCGCACCAGGCAGAAGATCCAGTCGGCGTAGTGCGCGAGCGTGGTCCAGATCTTCTGGCCGTTGACCACGTAGTGGTCGCCCTGGCGCACCGCCTTGGTCTTGAGCGAGGCGAGGTCCGATCCCGAGCCGGGCTCGGAGTAGCCCTGGCACCAGAAGTCGTCGCCGTTATAGATGCGCGGCAGGAAGCGCTTTTTCTGCGTCTCGGTGCCGAACTTGAGCAGCACCGGCGCGCACATCGACAGCCCGAAGGGAATGAGCGGCGGGGTGCCTGCGTAGCCGCACTCCTCCTCGAAGATGTAGCGCTCGACCACGTTCCAGCCGGTGCCGCCCCATTCCTTCGGCCAGGCGGGCGCGACCCAGCCCTTCTTGGCGAGGATGCGATGCCAGGCGAGCAGGTCCTCGCGCGTCAGCTCCCGGTATTCGGCAACCTTGCGCCGCAGGTCCTCGGGCAGGTTGGCGTTCAGCCAGGCGCGCACCTCGTCGCGGAAGGCCAGCTCTTCGGGGGAATAGTTGAGATCCATGGCGACCTCCTCGGGGGCGACAAGTCTAGCGCAGCGCTCAGACGATCGTCACGCCGCCGTCTGCGACGATCACCTGGCCGGTGACGAACGAAGCCGCCTCGGAGGCGAGGAACACCGCGATGCCGCCGATCTCGCGCGGCTCGCCCAGGCGCCGCAAGGGGGTGATCGCCTCGCGCTCGGCGCGGCGCTTGTCGTCCTCCCATAGTGCCCGGGCGAAGTCGGTCTTGATGAGCCCGGGGGCGATGGCGTTGACGCGCACCTTCTTCGGTCCCCATTCGGCGGCGAGATTCCTGACGAGCTGGTGGTCGGCCGCCTTGGACACGCCGTAGGCGCCGATCACAGTGCTCGAGAGCAGTCCGCCGATCGAGCCGACGACGATGAAGCTGCCGCCGCCGCGCTCGGCCATCCCGGGCAGCGTCATGTTCGCGAGCCAGAGCACGCTTTTTACGTTGTTGGTGAAGATCTTGTCGAAGGTCTCGTCGGGCAGGGCGGTGAGCGGACCGTAGTAGGGATTGGCCGCGGCGTTCGCCACCGCGATATCGATCGCCCCCCAGGTCTCCAGCGTGCGGTCGACGAGCAGCTGCAGCTCCTCCTTGCGCGACGCGTTGCAGGGCTGGGCGATCACCGGCCAGCCCTTGCGCTCGAACTCCGCGCGCACCGCCTCGCAGGCCTCGGCCTTGCGGCTCGAAATCACCACCTTGGCGCCGGCGCGCGCCATTTCCTCGGCGATCGACTTCCCGATGCCGCGCGTCGCGCCGGTCACGAAGGCCACCTTGCCATGCAGGTCGAACGGGGAGCGGGACATGGGCCGGATCCTCGGTGTTTTACTATGCGAAATATAATATGACTAAGTTGACACCGCTGCGGGCGTCGAACGAATATCGAAACGCGAAACAGTCCGCCGTACCCCCACAGGAACACCAGGAGACGAGTCCATGGGCGCACCAGAGGCCAATGCCCCCCTATCCCCCGCCGCCACCACGTACAGCTACGAGCACGAGGGCGACCGCCAGTTCGCGACCACGCTTGCGCGCGGCCTGGAAGTCCTGCGCTGCTTCACGCCGCTCGAGCCGATGCTCGGCAACAAGGAGATTTCGGTGCGCACCGGGCTGCCCAAGCCGACCGTTTCGCGCCTCACCTACACGCTCACCAAGCTCGGGTACCTGCGGCACAACATGCGCCTCGGCAAGTACCAGCTCGGCTCCGCGGTGCTGTCGATCGGCTATCCGCTGCTCGCCTCGATGAGCGTGCGCCAGGTGGCGCGTCCGTTCATGAAGGAGCTCGCCGATTACACCGGCGGCTCGGTGTCGATGGGCATCCGCGATCGGCTGAACATGGTGTACGTCGAGTCCTCGCGCAACGGCAACACGCTCACCATGCTGCCCGACATCGGCACCGCGGTGCCGATCGCGCAGGCCGCGATCGGGCGCGCCTTCCTCGCCGCCTGCACGCCCGCCGAGCGCGAGGCGGTGCTGAACCAGATCAAGGTGAAAGAGCCCGAGCTGCACCGCAAGTTCCGCCCGGCGATCGACAAGAGCCTGGAGGACATCCGCGGCCGCGGCTTCTGCGTCTCGATCGGCGAGCTGCGCCGCGAGGTGTCGGCGGTCGCGGTGCCGATGCGCCGCACCGTCGACGGCGAGATCATCGCCTTCAATTGCGGCGTGCCTTCCTTCGCGCTGAAGAAGGGACAGCTCGAGGACGACATCGGGCCGCGCCTGGTCGCGATGGTGCGCAATGTCGAGGCGGCCCTCGGGATCCACTGACGTGGCCGAAGAAGGCCGCATCGGCATCGCGCGCCAGGGGCGCGTGCTGTCGCTGGTGATCGACAATCCGGCGCAGCGCAACGCGCTGCGCCCCGAGTTCTCGCAGGCGCTGGCGCGCGAGCTGCGCCTCGCCTCCGACGACGATTCGATCGGGGCGGCGGTGATCTCCGGCGCCGGGGCGCACTTCTGCGCCGGCGGCGACCTCGGGACCCTCCACGAAACGCGCCGCACCCAGCCCAGGCAGCACCACTACGAGCGCATCAGCCGGCTGAACGAGCTGGTGCGCGCGCTGCGCCAGTGCGCCAAGCCGGTGATCGCCGCGGTCGAGGGCCACGCCGCGGGCGCGGGCTTTTCCATCGCGCTCGCCTGCGACCTGATCGTCGCGGCCGAAGACGCTCAGTTCACCATGGCCTACGTCAAGGTTGGCCTGAATCCGGACGGCAACGGCAGCTTCTCGCTCGCGCGCGCGCTGCCGCCGCAGATGGCCGCCGAGCTCGCGATGACGGGAACGGCGGTCGCCGCCTCGCGGCTCGCCGCGCTCGGCGCCGTCAACCGCCTCGCCCCCAAGGGCAAGGCGCTCGCCGAAGCGCTCGACTGGGCCGCGCAGCTCGCCGCCAGCGCGACGCAGGCGATCGGCCGCATCAAGCGCCTGCTGAACGAGGCGCACACGAACGACTACAGCCGACACCTCGAGCTCGAGCGCGCGCTCTTCGTCGAGGCGCTGCATGGTCCCGAGGCGGGCGAGGGCATCGGCGCATTTCTCGAGAAGCGGCACGCGAAATTCCATGGCTGAAGCGCCATGAAGCTCGCCGACAAGGTTTGCGTCGTCACCGGCGCCGCGAGCGGCATCGGAAAGGCGCTAGCCGCGCGTTTCGCCGCCGAGGGCGCGCGCGCCGCGGTCGGAGCCGACCTGCGCATGCCCGAGGGCCGGGGGATCGCCTGCGACGTCGCGAACGAATCCGACGTGAAACGGCTGGTCGAAACAGTGATCGCGCAACACGGGCGCATCGATCTCTTTTGCTCCAACGCGGGCATCATCGAGCGCGCGGGGCTGGACGCGCCCCTCGAGGCCTGGCGGCGCACGATGGACGTGAACTTCATGGCGCACCTGCACGCCGCGCGCGCCGTGATCCCGCACATGCTCGCGCAAGGCGGCGGCTACCTGGTGAACACGGCTTCCGCCGCCGGCCTGCTGATGCAGGTCGACTCGGCCACTTACACCGTGTCCAAGCACGCCGCGGTCGCGTTCGCCGAATGGCTCTCGGTCAACTACCACGCGCGCGGCATCCGCGTGTCGTGCCTGTGCCCGCAGGGCGTGCGCACGCCGATGCTGCTCGGGCCGAAGGGCGAACGCAAGTCGTTCCTGCTCGAAGGCTCGGTGAGCGTCGAGCAGGTGGCGGAGGCCGTGGTGCGCGCGATCGAGGCCGAGACCTTCCTCGTCCTGCCGCACCCCGAAGTCGCCGAGTACGAGCGGCGCAAGGCCGCGGACCGCGACCGCTGGCTGGCCGGCATGCGCAAGCTCAAAGCGCGCATCGACTCGGACCCGAATCTGCGCGGCGACGACTGATAACATCGGGACCTCCTGCGGAGCCGAAGGAGGTGCGTCGATGAAAAGCCTGCTGCAGTACTACCACGCGCTCGATAACGACGTGAAGGTCACGCTCACGCACGCGCTGCGCATCCTCGTCATCCTGGTGCTCGCGGGCGTGGCGGAGGCGATCGCCGCGCGCCTGATCCGCGCCTTCCGCAGGTTCATGGAGCGCCGCGATCCCGCCCAGCAGAGCCGCATCCAGACGCTCGGGCGCGTGTTCCGCTACACCGCCGCGGTGGTCATCTGGCTGGTGGGCGGCATGCTGGTGCTCGGCGAGCTCGGCATCTCGGTCGCGCCGCTGCTCGCCACCGCGGGCGTGGCCGGCATCGCGATCGGCTTCGGCGCGCAGAGCCTGATCAAGGACTACTTCAACGGCTTCTTCCTGCTGCTCGAGGACCAGCTGCGCCAGGGCGACGTGGTCGACCTCGGAGGGCCGAACGGCGCGGTCGAGGAGGTCACGCTGCGCTACGTGCGCCTGCGCAATTTCGAGGGCCACGTCATCTTCGTGCCGAACGGCGAGATCAAGATCGTGAAGAACATGACGCGCGACTTCGCCCAGGCGGTGATCGAGGTCGGCGTCGCGTACCGCGAGGAGCTGGATGAGGCGCTCGACGTCATGCGCCAGGTCGGCCGGGAGATGCGCGCCGACCCGGTGTTCGGTCCGAAGATCGCCGACGAGGCCGAGATCGTCGGCGTGGAGAAATGGGGCGACTCGGCGGTGACGATCCGCTGCCGCCTGAAGGTGGTTCCGCCGGCCGAGCAATGGAACGTGCGGCGCGAGTTCCTCAAGCGCCTGAAGAAGGCCTACAACGCGCGCGGCATCGAAATCCCCTTCCCGCACGTCACCGTGTACCCGGGGCAGCTCAAGGACGGCAGCTCGCCCGCGCTGCGCGTCAGCGGCCTGCTGCCCACGCAGTGAAGATCGCATGCATGCGGCGCACGCCGTCGGTGAGCGCGGCGGGTCCGGGCTGCAGGATCTCCGAGGATTTGATCTCGTAGAGCGCGCCGTCGCGCACCGCGGGTATCGCGCCCCAGCCCGGGCGCGCGGCCACGCGCTCGGGGCGGAATTTCTTGCCGCACCACGAGCCGAGGATTACGTCGGGCGCGCGTTGTACGACTTCCCGCGGATCGGCGATGGTGCGTCCGCTCGCACCTTTGGAAAATGAAATACTTGAAAAGACATCTTCTCCGCCTGCGATCTCTATCAGCTCGCTCACCCAGCGGATGGCGCTGATCATCGGCTCGTCCCACTCCTCGAAATAGACCCGGGGACGCTTGGAAAGCTTCTGCCCCGCTTGTTCGATTTGCCTGAGGTTTGTTTCGAGCTCTTCGACAAGCTTCCTGCCCTTGTCCGCCGCCCCGACCATCGATGCAAGCATGAGGATCATCGACAGGATCTCGTCGATCGAGCGCTGGTTGAATAGCACGACGTTCAGGCCGGCCTTGGCCAGCTCGCGCGCGATGTCGGCCTGCAGGTCGGAGAAGCCGAGCACCAGGTCGGGCTCGAGCGCGAGGATCTTGTCGGTTTTCGCGGAAAGGAACGCCGACACCTTCGGCTTGTCGCGCCGCGCCTCGGGCGGGCGCACGGTGTAGCCCGACACGCCGACGATGCGCCGCTCTTCGCCGAGGAGATACAGCGTCTCGGTGGTCTCCTCGGTCAGGCAGACGATGCGTTCCGGGTAGCGCGCGCGCACCTGCCGCAGGATATCATCGCGCCCATGGGACCTCTCGCCGGCATCCGCGTCATCGAGTTCGAGGCGATCGGCCCCGGGCCGTTCGCCGGCATGCTGCTCGCCGACATGGGCGCCGACGTGCTGGTCGTCGACCGGCCGGCGGCGACCGACCTGGGCCTGAAGCGCGAGCGCTGGAACGACGTCATGATGCGCGGCCGGCGCTCGGTCACGCTCGACCTCAAATCGTCCAAGGGCGTCGAGGCGGCGCTCGAGCTCGTCGCGCGCGCCGACGCGCTGATCGAGGGCTTCCGCCCCGGCGTGATGGAGCGCCTCGGCCTTGGCCCCGAGGCCGCGCTCGCGCGCAACCCGAAGCTGGTCTACGGGCGCAT
>DASPRX010000203.1:0-6908 GCA_035624235.1 Burkholderiales bacterium
CGACTTCCATGTCGCGCGCGGCATCAAAAGGCATCGGGTTGGCGTACGCGTAGAGCTTCGGCAGCAGGCGCAGCCCGTAGCGCTCGACGTAGCGGTTCGCGCGGATGCCCCGCTTGTGCTTCGCGAAGCGCTCCTCGGGCGTGAGGCCGGTCATGCCGACGTACACGCAGGGCTTCATGACGTCGTAATCGGGATTCGCGCGGCGAAACTTCGCCTCTTGCAGGACTTCGGGAGAAAGTTCCACGACGTACACGTGGTGGTGGTGCCGGGCGGGCATGGCGCCTATGATCGCGCAGGACGCAGCGCCCGAGAATCGAGCCTGGCCCCTTTTCAGCGGGAGGGAACCATGTTCCAAGGCTTCGCCGACGCGATCATCCAGTTCGTCGGCGCGTTTTCGACCAACATCGCTGCGTTCGTGAGCGCGATGGCCGCGGTCGGCGTGCTCAGCATGGCGATCGTGCAGACGCTGAAGGACATGCTGCCGCTGCGCAATTCCTACCAGCGGAGGTTCCTGCGGCGCTGGCTGGCGAGCAAGCGCGCCGCGGCGCGCTCGGAGTTCGCGACGCACGTCAATGTGGATATCGCCGAGCACGACCTGGTGCGGCTCGCCACCTCGGGCGACGCCAAGGCCTTCTACGACATCCCGATCGAGCAGCTGTGCGGGCAGATGGGCGCGGCGCTGCAGGTGGCGCTCGACTATCCCGGGAAGCACGCGGCGCTGCTGCGCCTGGTGGCCGCGCTCGCCGATCCGGAGGACGTCGAGCGGCTGATCGCGAGCACCGCGCCCGCGCAGGGCGAGAAGCGCGCGCAAGCCGACGTCGACGCGCGCGCGCGCGTGATGCACCACGTGCAGCGCGCGATAGACGGCTTGCAGATCTCGGCTTCGTACCGCTGGAAGCTCTATCTTCAGATCGCATCCTTCGCGACGAGCTTCGTCGTCACGGTGCTCGCGGTGGGCGTACACGCCGGCGGCGCGCCGGCCGCGAAGGACGTCCCGGGCATCGTGCTGGTCGGCATCGTCGGCGGCTTCCTCGCCCCGGTGGCGCGCGACCTGCTCGCCGCGCTGCAGAAGCTGCGCTAGGGCGCGCGTGGTGGCGATCGTCCTCTCGGTGCGCACCGCCCCGGTGGGCGGCGACGTCGCCGATCGCGTATCGGTCGGCGGCGGCGGCGCGTTCCCGCACCCGACGCGCGTGACGCTCCTCGTGCACGGCTACAACGATCCGCAACAGGACGCGCTCGCGAGCTACGCGGCGTTCCTCGCGCACAGCGGCCTCGATGGCGCGCTCGCCGCGGGCCAGGTGTGCGAGTTCGTCTGGCCGGGCGACAAGCGCTGGGGGCCGATGTCCGCGGCCGCCTATCCCTTCGAGATCGGCAGGGCGCGCGAGTCCGCCGCGCGCCTGTACGACTTCCTCAAAGGCGTACAGACCGCGAACGGCTGGCCGCTCGAGGTGCAGCTCGTGTGCCACTCGCTCGGCAACCGGCTGCTGCTCGAATTGCTCGCGCGCTGGCTCGACGACGGCAGTCCCGCGGGGCTGCGCTTCAGCGCCTGCTCGCTGATGGCCGCGGCGGTGCCGGTGCCCAGGGTCGAGGAAGGCGGCGCGCTCGGCGCGGCGGCGGCCGCGCCCGGAAAGACGCTCGTGCTGCACTCGAGCTCGGATGCGGTGCTGCACTGGGCGTTCCCGCCGGGCGAGACCGCCGCCGGCGAAGGCTTCTTCCCGCAGGCCGTCGGACGCGCCGGCGAGCCGGCCGCGCGCTGGAGCGAGCGCGCGCCGATGGCCGGCTACGGCCACGGCGATTATTGGACCGGTGCGGAGAGTGCCAAGTCAGTGCTCGCTTTCCTCGGTGGCGCACCGGAGCGGACCCTGTCCGAGGCGGCGATCCCGGAGCACGAGCTGCCCGAGCCGGGCGCGATCGCGGCGCGCGAACTGCCGCAGAGAACTCCCCTCCGCCCCTGATCTCGCCCGCGTGTTCTGCACTGCGGAATCATGGGTATTATTCATCTAACATCTTGACGAGTATGCGCATATGTAGTTCTTATGCTCTTCGCCCAAGATTGAATTTGTGCGTCGCAACGTAAGGGGCTAGATTGGCCTTGCGGCACTTCCTTCTTCCTCCTCCTCCGGAAGTGATTCCGCAGTTGTCTGGGCCGGTGACCTCCACAAGAGGCACCGGCCTTTTTCTTTGGTCGCGTTGTAGCTGCGCCGCGTGTCCGAGCTGCAGGTGGACAACGCGGTGCTGTTCGAAGGCGTAAACAACACCCTCAAGCTGCTCGGCGACCAGTACCTCGCGCGGCTCTACCGCCTGGTCAGCCGCCGCTTCCACCTCGACGAATGGGACGCGAGCATCCTGCGCAAGATCCAGACCCTGGAGAGCATCTACCAGAAGATCTCCGACCAGGCCGCGGTGCGGCGCATGGAAGTGCTGGAGTGGGTGATCATCCTGCTGATCGCGTCCTCCATCGCCGTCGAGCTGCTGCGCTGAGCGCGCGACGTTGCGTCGCGCTAGCCGCAACGAGAAAATACGCATCAGCAACTGCGCGACGCTGCCAATGGTTCAGCTCTACGACAGCCCGGACGAACAGGCGCTGCACTTCTTCCAGATGGAGGCGCTTGCTGATCTGACCGGCAAGAACATGGCCGACGTCGTCCGGGTCTACGAGGACGTTCTTGTGCGCCTGCAAGACGGCGCCCGCGTGCGCGCCTACCTTCCGCTACTCGCCTCGCGGCGCACCCGGGAAACTCTGCGTCAAGCGGCGTGAACGAGGTCGCGCGGCGCGGCCGGCGCGACGCGGGCCGCCGCAAACGCGGTGAATCTTCCCTCGGACAGGCGTACCGCTCTTTGCCGCGGCAGCACGGTTTCGAGCCGTTCACTCGAGTAGAACGCCTCGAGTTCGCTTACCCGCCTCCAGCGCCATTCGGATAGCGACCCGGCCAGAGCAGGGTCGCCCCATGCGGGCTCGAAGCGATCGCCGTCGACTACGACACGCAGCCGGATGTCGCTTCGGTGCAGATCCGTCGCCTCGCGCAGGCGATCCAGGGTCTCCGCGTCGGCGAACGCGAGCAGATCCCAGCCGAACGGACCGCAGGAGCCCAGCGCTTCGTCGTCCGCGCGCTCGCCGATCATCCACAGCGCGCGGATGTCCGGGCAATGCTCCGCCAGCTGATCGAGAAACAGGGAAATTCCGCGCACTCTTTGCCTCGGAAGATTCACTCGAACGACGAGACGCCGCCCGCGAGATGAGACTAGCGCAGTAATGTTGCGGCACCATGACGGACCCGATATTGCAGTCAAGCGCCGACGTGCACCGTCGCAGCGCGTGAGAACGTAGAATCCGCTGCAATGTGCGCAGCCTGCGGCGGCGCTCAGACCCGATGCAATCCGTGATCACCCACTCCGCGCAGCCTGCCGAAGCGGCGCCCCCGCCGCCGGCATCGGCGCTCGCCGCGCTGCGCGAGCGCATCGTCGCGCTGCAGCGCGAGATCGAGGCCGAAGCCGTGCGCCGGCGCGCGCAGGTCGAGGCGGCGCTGCCCAAGCACCGCGCGAGCGCCCTGAACCTCGCTCATTACGTCGGCCTGCGCCGCAACGACCTGCGCAAGCTGCAGCTCGATCTAGCCGGAATCGCGCTGTCCTCGCTCGGGCGCAGCGAGGGCCACGTCGCCGACACGCTCGAGCGCCTCGCGCACTGGCTCGGCGCGCCTGCGGCGAACGCCGCGCCCGTGGACGCGAGCCGCGCGGACGAAATCCTGCGCGAGAACACGCGCGCGCTGCTCGGCCCGCGGCCGCGCGATCGTCATGTCTACGTGATGGTCACCGCGCCCGAGGCGGCCGCGGTGACGGCGGACTGGGTCGAGCCGGTGCTCGCGGCGGGCGCGGACGTGTTGCGCATCAACGCCGCGCACGAATCGCCGGCGCAATGGGAGGCGGCGATCGCGCTGATTCGGCGCTGCGCCGCCGCGCTCAGGCGCGAGATCCGCATCCTCATCGATCTTCCGGGCCCCAAGCTGCGCGCCGAAATCCGGCGCACCGAGCCGGGCATGCTGCATCTGCCGCGGTCGAAGGACGGGCTCGGCCGTACGACGGCGCACACCTCGATCGCGCTCGTGGCGCGCTATGCCGGGGGCGCGCAGCTGCCGGTGCCGCCCGGCTGGCTGCGCCGCATGAGGGCCGGCGACGTGCTGTTGCTCACCGACGCCGGAGGAAGGGCGCGCGAGCTGGCCGTGCGCGAATGCACGGGGGAGCGCGCGCGCGCCGAATGCGACCGGTCGCTTTATCTCACGAGCGGGCTCCCGCTCGCCTGGAGGCGCGGCAAGCGCGTGCTCGGGCGCGGCCGCGTCGGTGCCTACCCGCGCCAGCCCGCCGTGCTGCAGCTCTCGCCCGGCGACGAGTTCGCGGTCAGCGCGCGCGGCACGGCGCGCACGGGCAGGCTGCCGGCCCTGCATTGTCCGGCGGCGGACGTGCTCGGCTGCGTGCGCCCCGGGGAGCGCGTCCTGCTGGACGACGGCAGGATCGCTGCGATCGCCGAATCGGCTTCCTCCGGGGTGCTGCGCTGCCGCGTGCTGCAGGCGGCGAAAACGCCGGCCCGCCTGCGCAGCGGCAAGGGCATCGCGTTCCCGGACAGCCGCGTCCCCTCGCGCGCGCTCGATGCGGAGGACGAGCGCGTGCTCGAGTTCGCCCTCGCGCACGCCGACGGCGTCGAAGTGTCCTTCGTCAATACGGCCGCGGACGTGAGCGCCGTCGGGGAGCGCGTGAGCAGGCACGCACGCCCCGGCTTCGGCATGGTCCTAAAGCTCGAGACGCGCGAAGCGACGCGCAACCTCGCGGACATCCTGTTCGAGGCGATGCGCTACGACCCGGTCGGCATCATGATCGCGCGCGGCGACCTCGCGGTGGAGCTGAGCTTCGAGCGTCTCGCCGAGATGCAGGAGGAGCTGCTCTGGTTCGGCGAAGCCTGCCACCTGCCGGTGGTGTGGGCCACCCAGGTGCTCGATTCGCTCGCGCACAGCGGCGTGCCGACGCGGGCCGAGATCACCGATGCTGCGATGTCGATGCGCGCCGAATGCGTCATGCTCAATCGCGGGCCGCACATCGCCGCGGCCGTGCGCATGCTGGCCGACATCATCCGCAAGATGGAGATGCACCAGTACAAGAAGCGCTCGATGTACCGTCCGCTCGGCCTGGCGCTCGGCGCAGCTGGAGGAAAGCCGGCCGGCGGCACTTAGCCCGCCGGAAAAACGGAAAAGGGGTCTGACCCCTTTTTTTGCCTTTTAGAACTCGATCGGCGGTCCGCTCCACGAATGATCGCGCGGCCGGGCGCGTGCGAGCGCCTCGCCTGCTTCGCACCATCCTTCGCAGGCGTTGCGGCCCGGGCGGCCGCGCCAGACGTTAAGCAGCCCCTTGCACCTCGCGTAAAAGCGAAAGAAACGCAGCACGCGCCGGCGCTCGCGCGCGCTCGGCGGACGAGCACCGCAGATCAGCTTGTCGTCGCTCATGCCGCGGTCCGTGAACGTCACCGCACCCCAGGCCTTGACGCGCACGCAAGCGCCCAGCGGCAGCCGGGGCCCGAGCACCACCGCGTCGAGAAGGTCGTTCTCAAGGCCGATAAGGTTCGGCACGGAACCGTAGTTGTACGGGCAGGGCAGCGGCGAGACGAAATCCACGCGGCCGGTCGAGCCGCGCTTGAGAAAGCTGCCGCGCGGCACCTCGATCACGACTTCGACTTCCGGGGGACCGTCCATCCGCAGTGAAATCGAGCCTGGCCCCTTTTTAAAGCGCCCGCTCGCCGTACTTGGCGATCGCCTTCTCCGAGAGTTTCAAGCCGAGGCCGGGCGTCTGGTTTAGCGTGAGCCAGCCGTTCGCGATCCTGGGCGGGTTTTCGAACAGCTCCGCCTGCAGGGGATCGCGCTCGGGGTCGGTGAATGACTCGACGATCTCGCCCGCGGGCGTGGCGGCGACGATGTGGCAGTGGATGAAGCAGTCGTGGTGCGGCGCGACCTTGACGTGGTTGAGCTCGCACAGCGCCGAGAGCTTCCTCCCTTCCGTGAAGCCGCCCGACATGGTGCAGTCGAACTGCAGGATCGCGATCGCCTGCTCTTCCAGCAGCGCGCGGCAGCCCCAGCTCGTCAATTCGCTCTCGCCCGCCGAGAGCGGGATGCGCGTGTGCCGCGCGAGGAGCTTCAATTCCCTCCTGTCGTCGTGCCAGCGCACGGGCTCTTCGAGCCAGCGCGGTTTCAAGGGCTCGAGCAGGTGCGCGCCCTCGATCGCGGTGGCGAGGTCCCAGCCGCGGTTGACGTCGATCATGAGATCCGCGTCCCAGCCGATCACTTCGCGCACGACTTCCAGGCGCGCGATGTCCTCCTTGAGCGGTAGCCCCCCGACCTTCGCCTTGAAGCCGCGGTGGCCCTGGCTCTTCAGCATCTGCATCTCGTCGCGCAACTCGCTCATGCCCTTGCCGTCGCGGTAGTAGGCGCAGGTGACGTAGGCCGGCACCTTGTCGCGGTAGCCGCCGAACAGGCGGTACAAGGGCAGCTTCGCCGCCTTGCCGACCAGGTCCCAGCAGGCGATGTCGACCGCCGCGGCGATGCGGATGAGCGCCTCGCGCGCCCAGCCCTTCTCGTGCGCGAGGCGCTGCGATGTGAGCGCGAACAGCTTCTGGTAGATGCGCTCGGGCGCGAGCGGGTCTTCGCCCAGCACCTGTTCGGCGATGCCGCTCTTGAAGGCCTTGATCGGCGCCTCGATCGGCGTGTAGCTCGTCGCAATGCCGAAGCCTACGATGCCTTCGTCGGTGTGCAGGCGCACCAGGATCTCGTTCGCGCGCGGCACGATGAAGTTGCTGACCCAGTGCGGCGCGCCCTTGTCGGGCGCGCGCAGGATGAACGCTTCGAGGCGGGTGATTTTCACGGACGCTTTCT
>DASPRX010000072.1:0-11162 GCA_035624235.1 Burkholderiales bacterium
GCGCGCCGCTGCAGTACCTCATGCCGCCGATCGCGGGGCTGGTGGCCTGGCTCACGCTCGGCGAGCACTTCACGCCGATGAAGATCGGCGGCGCGGCGCTCACGATGGCGGGCGTCGCCTGGGCGCAGTTCGGCGGCGGCCGCGCGCTGCCGCGCGAGACGGCGCAGGCCGATACGCCGTGAGCCGCGCCGCCGCGCGCGCAGCGCTGCCGCGCACCGTCTGGGCGCTCGGCATCGTGTCGCTGCTGATGGACAGCTCCTCGGAGTTGGTGCACGCGCTGCTGCCGCTCTACATGACCTCGGTGCTCGGCGCGAGCATGCTCGAGGTGGGACTGGTCGAGGGCGTCGCCGAGGGCACGGCCGCGATCGTCAAGGTGTTCTCCGGCACGCTGTCGGACTGGCTCGCGCGCAGAAAGCTCCTGCTCGTGCTCGGCTACGGGCTCGCGGCGCTGTCCAAGCCGTTCTTCCCGCTCGCGACCAGCATCGGCTGGGTGGCCGGCGCGCGCTTCGCCGACCGCGTCGGCAAGGGCATCCGCGGCGCACCGCGCGACGCGCTCGTCGCGGACGTCACCCCGCCGGAGCTGCGCGGCGCTGCCTACGGATTGCGCCAGGCGCTCGACTCGGTCGGCGCGGTGCTCGGGCCGCTCGCCGCCGTCGCGCTGATGGCGCTGTTCGCCGAGAGCCTGCGCGCCGCCCTGTGGGCGGCGGTGGTGCCGGCGCTCGCCTGCCTGCTGGTGATCGCCTTCGGAGTGCGCGAGCCCGAGCGCGCAGCGCAAGCCGCGCAGCCGGCGAGCCCGCTGTCGCGCGCGATGCTCGCGCGCCTCGGCGCGCGCTACTGGCTGGTGGTCGTGCTCGGCGCCGTGCTCACGCTGGCGCGCTTTTCCGAGGCGTTCCTCGTGCTGCGCGCGGCCGACGTGGGGCTCGCGCAGACCTGGGTGCCGCTCGTGATCGCGGCGATGAGCGCGGTCTACGCGCTCACGTCCTACCCCGCCGGGATCGCCGCCGACCGCGGCAAGCAGCGCGCGCTCATCGGCTGGGGGCTCGCGGTGCTGATCGCGTCCGACCTGATTCTCGGCGCGGCGCGCGGGCCGTCCGCGCTATTCGCGGGCGTGGCGCTGTGGGGCGTGCACATGGGGCTCACGCAAGGGCTGCTCGCGGCGCTCGTCGCCCGGTCCGCGCCCGCCGAGGCGCGCGGCACTGCGTTCGGCGTATTCAACCTGGTCAGCGGCCTCGCGCTGATCGGCGCGAGCCTGCTCGCCGGCTGGCTATGGAGCGCCTTCGGCCCCGCGTGGACGTTCTATGCCGGCGCCGCCTTCACCGCGCTCGCGCTCGCGGGGCTGCTCGCCGCATCGCGGCCAAGATAGAATGCGCGCCGAAATTCGACGACGAGGGAAGGCAATGTCTGGCGGGCACGTTGAAGCACACGGCGAGCACAACAAAGGGATCGCGCTGCTGATCGCGATCCTCGCGCTGGTGCTCGCGCTTTCCGAGACGCTCGGCAAGGGAGCGCAAACCGCGGCGCTGGACGCCAACATCGAGGCGTCCAACCTGTGGGCCTTCTTCCAGGCGAAGACCATTCGCCAGACGACGCTGCGGACGGTCGCCGAGCTGCTCGAGGCGCTCGGCACGGGCGAGGCGGCGAAGGGACAGGCCGAGGCGTGGAAGAAGACCGCCGCGCGCTACCAGAGCGAGCCCGAGACCGGCGAGGGCCGCGCCGAGCTCTCCGCGCGCGCGAAGAAGGCCGAGCAGCGGCGCGACCGCTCGATGGCCGCCTACCACCATTACGAGCTCGCCTCGGCAGCGGTGCAGATCGCGATCGTGCTCGCCTCCGCGTCGATCATCACCGCGATTCCCGCGCTCGCCTGGCTCGCCGGCGCGCTCGGCGCCGTCGGCGCCGCCCTCTGCGTGGTCGGGTTCTGGTTTCCCGCCGCCGTCCACCTGTACTAGCCCTACAGCAGGCCGCTCACGCTCATCAGAATCATGACCATCATCAGGACGATCGCGGCGCCGAGCGTCGCGATCGCCAGCTGCGTGGGCGAAAGCCCCTTCTTCCCGTGCCCGTCCTCCTTCATCTCACCCTCCCCCGCTCCGTGGCTCGTCAGCCGGCGCGCTTGCCATCGGCCGCCACGCTGTCGAGCAGCGCTAGCAGCCCCCTGAGCAGATCGATCGGCGTCGGCGGGCATCCGCGGATGTGCAGATCCACCGGAAGCACACGCGACACGCTTCCGACGCAGGCCTCGCTTCCCGCGAACGGTCCGCTGCCGCAGGCGCAGTCGCCCGTCGCAACCACCCATTTCGGGTCCGGCGTGGCCGCGTAGGTACGCTCGAGCGCCTGCCGCATGTTTTCTGTCACCGGTCCGGTGACCAGCAGGACGTCGGCGTGGCGCGGCGAGGCGACAAAGCGCAGGCCGAAGCGCTCGAGGTCGTACAGCACGTTGCCCAGCGCATGGATTTCCAGTTCGCAGCCATTGCACGACCCCGCGTCGACTTCGCGAATCGACAGCGCCCGCCCGAGCCGCTTGTGCGACGCCTGGTTTACGCGCGCGGCCAGCTCGGCGAGCGCGCCCTCGTCCGCCTGCGGCGCGGGCTCGGTGAGCAGTCCCTGGACGAAGCTCTTGAACAGCAGTCGGCGCATGGCTCGGCTCCTACAGGTCGTGCCCTGAGTACGAGCAGTTGAACGACTTGTTGCACAGCGGAAAGTCGGCCACGATGTTGCCCTCGATGGCCGCCTCGAGCAGCGGCCACTGAAACCACGATGGATCGCGCAAGTGGCAGCGCTCGACGCGCCCCACCGCGTCGATCCTGAGCCAGGCGAGGATGTCGCCGCGGAATCCTTCCACCAATGCGACGCCTTCGCGCGCGCCGGACCCCGGGTTCCCGGCGGCCGCGGCGTGAACTCGGCCAGCCGGCAGCGCGTCCACAATCTGCTCGATCAGCGCCAGGCTCTGCTCGACCTCGCGGATGCGTATCCACACGCGCGCATTGACGTCGCCCGCCTGGACCACCGGCACTTCGAAGCGCAGCGCATCGTACGGCGGGTAGCCCGGCGTGCGCCGCGCGTCGAAGTGGCGTCCCGAGGCGCGCCCGACGAACCCGCCCGCGGCGAACTGCTGCGCGAGCGCGGGCGCGAGAATGCCGGTGCCGACCGTGCGGTCCTTGAGCGAGGCGGTGTTCTCGTAGACCTCGACGAGGTCCGGAAAGACCTTTCGCACCTGCGCCACGAGCTCGCGCAGGCGCTGCCCGCCGTCCTGCGGCAGGTCGCAGCGCAGTCCGCCCGGCACGACGCAGTCCATCATTAGGCGGTGGCCGAAACAGGCGCTCGATGTCCTCAGCACCCGTTCGCGCAGCAGGCCGAATTGCGCGTGCAGGATGGCGAGCGCGGCGTCGTTGCAGACCGCGCCGATATCGCCGAAGTGATTCGCGAGCCGCTCCAGCTCGGCGAGGAGTCCCCGCAGCCAGAGCGCCCGCGGCGGCACCTCGATCGCCAGCGCCGCTTCGACCGCGCGCGCGAACGCCAGCGCGAAGGCGACCGTGCTGTCGCCCGAGACGCGTCCGGCGAGCACCGCCGCACGCTCGACGGGCGCGCCGGCGAGCAGGGCGTCGATGCCCTTGTGCGTGTAGCCGAGGCGTTGCTCGAGCCGCACCACCGTCTCGCCGTTGGCGGTGAAGCGGAAGTGGCCCGGCTCGATGATTCCTGCGTGCACCGGACCCACCGGGATCTGGTGCAGGCTCTCGCCCTCCGCCGGCAGGAAGGCATAGGCGCCGCGGTGGCGCAGCCAGGGCCGCGTGTCCGGCAGGCCCTCGGGCTCCAGGCCGACCAGGTCGCGGATCGCCCGCTCGGGCCGGATGGCCGGCGGGTGCACGCGGCCCACCGAAGGGAAACGTCCCTCCTCGCACGCGACGCTCAGCACGGCGAAAGAACTCGTGTCGTGCTCCGTCACCGCCAGGTACGCGCGGCGCGGCTCCGCCCACAGCCCGAGCAGCGCCAGCTCGCCCCGCTGCAGGCGCGCCGCCGTGTGCCCCCACTGCTCGCGGCTCAGGTCGGAACGCGTCCAGTTCTGCGTCGCCATGCCGGCCTACCTCAGGAGCCGCGCCACGTGCTGGAACCACTCGGTGAGTGCCGGGGGCAACCAGATCCCCGCGGCGAACACGAGCCCGAAGTGGGCGAATACCGGCACGAATGAAGCCTTGGCGCGCGCGCTGCTGCCATGCGGATCGCCGAACGCGAGCCCGTTCAGGCGCAGCAGCAGCGCGCCGAAGCCGGCGAGCAGGCCGAGACCGAGCGCGACCGCCAGCAGCGGGTGACGCGCGAAGGTCGTCGTCACGATCAGGAACTCGGTCATGAAGATGCCCATCGGCGGCAGTCCCGCGATCGCGGCGACGCCCAGCACCAGGCTCCAGCCGAGCACCGGGTGCGAGACGGTGAGCCCGCGGATGTCGGGCATGTGCTGCGTGCCCTTCGCCTGCGCGATATGCCCGACGCAGAAGAAGATCGCGGACTTGGTGAGGCTGTGCAGCGTCATGTGCAGCAGACCGGCGAAGTTCGCGAGCGGCCCGCCCATGCCGAAAGCGAATGTGACGATGCCCATGTGCTCGATGGACGAATAGCCAAACATGCGCTTGATGTCGTGCCGGCGGTAGAGCATGAAGGAAGCGAAGATCACCGAGATCAGGCCGAGCGACACCATCAGCGGCCCAGGCGCGAAGGCGCCGGGATTCGCCGACAGCACGCTCTTGAAACGCAGCACGGCGAACAGCGCCACGTTTAGCAGCAGGCCGGACAGCACTGCCGATATGGGAGTCGGACCTTCCGCGTGCGCGTCCGGCAGCCAGGCGTGCAGCGGAACCAGGCCCACCTTGGTGCCGTAACCGAGCAGCAGGAACAGGAACGCGAGGTTGAGCAGCGCCGGGTCGAACTCGGGCGCCCTGCGCACCAGCACGTTCCAGGCCATCGCATCCAGCCCTTCGCCGAGCACCGAATGCGCCGCGAGATACACCAGGATGGTGCCGAACAGAGCGAGCGCGATGCCGACGCTGCCGAGGAGAAAGTACTTCCACGCGGCCTCGAGCGCGGCCGGCGTCCGGTAGATCCCGACCATCAGCACTGTGGTGAGCGTCGCGAGCTCGATCGCCACCCACATGAGGCCGATGTTGTTGGACAGCAGCGCCAGGTTCATGCCGAACATGAGCGTCTGGTACATCGCGTGGTAGAAGCGCAAGTAGAGCGGCGTGAGCCGGCCGGTCTCCAGCTCGTGGGCGATGTAGCTGCCGCTGAACAGGCTCGTGGTGAAGCCGACGAAGGTGCTCAGCACGATGAACACCACGTTCAGGTCGTCCACGATGAGGTAATGCCCGGGCTGCGGCCGCTCGACGAACAGCACGCTCGCCGCGACGAAGGTCAGGAACGACGCCAGCGCGTTCAGCCGCGCGGTCGTCCGGTTGTCGGGCAGCGCAGCCAGCAGGGCGGCGCTCGCCGCCGGGATGGCGAGGACTGCGCCCACCAGCATAGAGCCCGCGCCGCTCACGGCTGCTCGCCCCGGTACTCGTGCAGCGCGTGGATGTCGACGGTATCGAAGCGCTCGCGGATGCGGAACAGGAACACGCCGATCACGATCAGCGCGATCAGGATGGAGAACGCGACGCTGATCTCCACCACCAGCGGCATCCCTTTGGCGCCCGTCGCGGCGAGAATCAGGCCGTTCTCGATCGACATGAAGCCGACGACCTGGCTTACCGCGTTGCGCCGCGAGATCATCATCAGCAGGCCGAGCAGCAGGACCGACAGGGCGAAGGCGAGGTCCTGCTGAGTCAGGGTTCCCGCCTTGGCAGTGATCGGGAGCATGACGATGATCGACAGCGCGACCAGTCCAATGCCCGCGAGCATGGTCTGACCAATGCCGACCACCGTCTCGATCGTGCGGTGAATTCCAAGCTGCACGATGATGCGGTGCAGGGCGAGCGGAATGACGATCGCCTTGACGACCAGCGCGATCGCCGCGGTGATGTACAGATGCGGCGCGTGCTGGATGTGGGCCTGCCAGGCCACCGCGAGCGAAACGACCAGCGCGTGCAGCGCGAAGTTGTTCACCAGCCCGCTCATGCGGTCCTGGTAGAGCAGCATGAAGCTCACCAGCACGAGCCCGCCGGCGAACAGGTGCGCGACGTCGAGGGCGAGGCGGTCCATCAGCGCGCCATCGTGACGAAAAGCAACAGCGTGGCGAGGAAGCCGAGCATGAGCGCGGCGCCGAGGAAGTCCGGCACGCGGAACACGCGCATCTTTGCGATCGCGGTCTCGAACACCGCCAGCAAAAGGCCTCCGGCGGCGAGCTTGAGCAGGTACACACCCGCGCCCGCCATGTACGCGACCGGGCCCTGCCCAGAAACCGCGATCCCCCACGGGAAGAATACGCAGGCGATGACCGAGACGTAGAGCAGGAGCTTGAGGAACGCCGCCGCCTCGATGAGCGCCAGGTGGCGTCCCGAATACTCCAGGATCATCGCCTCGTGCACCATCGTGAGCTCGAGGTGCGTGGCGGGATTGTCGATCGGTATGCGGGCGTTTTCCGCGATCGCCACCATGACCAGCCCGATGAGCGCGAGGGCGAGCGAAAACCTCAGCCCTACGTCCGAGGCCTGCATAAACTCGGCGATCGACGAGAGCTGGGTCGAGCCGGCGAGCAGCGAGAGCGTGAACACCACCATCAGCATGGCCGGTTCGGCGAGCGAGGCGATCAGCATCTCGCGGCTCGAGCCGATTCCGCCAAAGCTGGTTCCGACGTCGAGCCCCGCGAGCGCGAGCATGAAACGAGCGCTGCCCAGGAGCGCGACGAGCGCGATCACGTCGGCCGCGTAGCTGAACACCAGCCCGGTGGCGAACGTAGGAACGAGCGCGGCCGCGACCCAGGTCGTGGCGAACACGAGATAAGGCGCCACGCGGAACACCCAGGAGGCCGAATCCGCGAGCACGACGTCCTTGCGCAGCAGGCGCAGCACCTCGCGGTAGGGCTGGATGAGCGGCGGGCCCCGGCGCCGCAGCAGATGCGCCTTGGTCTTGCGCACGAAGCCGGCGAACAGCGGCGCGAGCGCGAGCACCAGCGCCATCTGCGCGAACTGCACGAGCAGATTCAGGGCTATTGCCATACGGCAAGCACCATGAGAAGCGCGACCAGCGCGCCGAACACCAGCGTCAGGTATGCACGGATCGAGAGGAACTGCACCTTGTTGAAGCGATCCGCCACGTAGCCCACGACGCGGGTGATCGGTGCGTAGAACGCGTCCCACAGGACGTCGCGCAGGCGCACATGCATCTCGGCGGGACTGAGATCGCCCGGCGGCGGGATGTGCACCTCCTCGCGCGCGCGGAACACCACCGATCCGAACACCCTGCGAATCGGCTGCGAGAAGCTTCCGGCCGTGTACTGGGTCGCCGGGCTCGCGTCGGGAAAACCGCAATCCCAAGCCGCGGACCTGCGCACCGTGCCGGACGCCCAGCGATGGATCGCCTCGGCGCCGAGACCCGCGGCGAACGCGATGATCAGGAACAGGAGCAGCCCGTTGTACGAGCTGCGGCTCTGCGCGACCGGAACGATCGTCAGCCAGTCGAGCGCGCCCTGGGGCGGCATGCGCGCCCCGGCGAGCGAGTGGGTCACCGGAGCCAGCGCATCGATGAAGTAGCCGGGCAGGATGCCGGCGACCAGGCAGACTGCGGCGAGCACGAACATGGTGGCGACGGACCAGCGATCGACCTCGGTCGCGCTGCGCGCGGCGTCGCTGCGGGCGCGGCCGAGGAATGTCACGCCGAAGGCCTTGACGAAGCAGGCCGCGGCGAGCGCTGCCGAGAGCGCGAGCAGCGCGCCGATCGCCGGAACGAGAAATTTCAGCAGCCATTGCGGCAGCGCCGGGCTGACGAGGATCGCCTGGAAGGTGAGCCATTCGGACACGAACCCGTTGAACGGCGGCAGGGCGGAGATCGCCGCCGAGCCGACCAGGAATGCAAACGCCGTGAACGGCATGCGATGGATCAGGCCGCCGAGCTTTTCCATGTCGCGCTCGCCCGTGGCCGTGAGCACGGCCCCCGAGCCGAAGAAAAGCAGGCTCTTGAACACGGAGTGGTTGAAGACGTGGAACAGCGCCGCCGTCAGCGCGAGCGCGGCCGCCGCGCGCATGCCGTTCGCGCCGAAGGCGAGCGCGAGACCGAGACCGATGAAGATGATGCCGATGTTCTCGACGGTGTGATAGGCGAGCAGGCGTTTGAGGTCGTGCTCCATGAGCGCGTGCAGCACGCCCATGACGGCGGTCACCCCGCCCAGCAGCGCAACCAGCGCGCCCGCCCACCACGTCGGCACGCCGAGCAGGTCGAACACGATGCGCACCGCGCCGTACACCGCCACCTTGGTCATCACCCCGCTCATCAGTGCGGAGACGTGGCTCGGCGCTGCGGGATGCGCGAGCGGCAGCCACACGTGCAGCGGCACCAGGCCCGCCTTCGATCCCGCGCCGATGAGCGCCAGCACGAGCACGGCCGCCGCAACGCCGGCGGCCGGAGGAGCCGCGCGGATCGCCTCGAACGCGTAGCCGCCGGCCGGGCCGGCGAGCAGGCCGAACGCGAGCAGCAGCGCGAGCGTGCCGAAGCTCGCCATGAGCAGGTACAGGTAGCCCGCGGCTGCGTTGCCCTCGCGGCGATGGTGCGCCATGACGAGCGCCCAGGACGAGAGCGACATGAATTCCCAGGTGAACAGGAACGTGAACGCGTCGTCGGCAAGCACGACGAGATTCATGCCGGCCAGAAACGCAGGGAAGAACGGCAGCACGCGCCCGGGCGCCTCTTCGTGCCTGCCGTAGCCGATGCCGTAGAGGCTCGCGCCCGCCGCCCCGAGATTCACCACGATCAGGAAGAACGCCGCGAGCGCGTCGACGCGGAAGTGCGCGCCCAGCCAAGGCAATCCGACGGGGAGCGTCAATGCGCCGAGAAGCGGGCCCCCGGCGAGCAGACACGCACCGGCGATGACCAGAGCAAGCGCAGAGATCGACAGCGCCGCGCCGTAGACGAGCGCGCTTGCAGGACGCAGGCGCGCAGCCGGGATCGCCGCGATGCTGACCGCGAGCAGCGCTGCTACGCACCACAACAGCCCGGTCAGAGCCATCGTGCGCCTCTCGTTCCTCCCGCCGAGCGCCTCAGCTGCGACGCAAACGCTGACTCGACGTGTGTGACGTTCGCTTGAGCCGCACGCCTCGGCCGCCGCTCGCGCTAGCAGCGCCCTCGCCGATCAACTCGACGCCGGCGCGGTCGAGCGCCTCGATCAGCTTCATCAGCGACTCGACATTGCCCCGTATGACCCCGTCGCTCGTCTCCATGCGCTGTATGGTCGGCAGCGAAAGACCGCAGGCCGCCGCCAGCGTTCGCTGATGGATGCCCAACATCGCCCTTGCCGCCCGAAGTTGCTGCGCCGTGATCATGCGCGATATTTGACAACAGACGTGTATGGATATGGCTTTGATTGACCTTACGCGAAAGTTGATTCACTGTAAATCTGCCAGCCGGGCGTCGGCGAAAGCCGCGAGCGTCAGCCGTTCGTAAGCAGCGTTATTTGCTGCGTCGCAATAGCGCGCCCTCGCTTTTTGCGGGCAGGCGAAAAGGAATATTGATATGCTGCGCGACAGCTTTTTTGTCCGCGACCTACAACCTGGGAGGAGGGGAAGATGGCGGAAGCAAGCGCAAGGACTGCTGGGGGACAGGACTTCGGCACCGAGGAAAAGCGGGTCATATTCGCCTCTTCGCTCGGCACCGTATTCGAGTGGTACGACTTCTACCTTTACGCGACGCTCGCGCCGTTCTTCGCGGCGCTGTTCTTTCCGCCGGGTAATGCGACGGCCGCACTGCTGTCGGCCTTCGCGGCCTATGCGGCGGGCTTCCTGGTGCGGCCCTTCGGCGCGATCGTCTTCGGCCGCGTCGGCGACCTGGTGGGACGGAAATACACGTTCCTGATCACGATCGTCTTCATGGGCGGCTCGACCTTCCTGGTCGGCCTGCTGCCCACCTACTCTTCGATCGGCTGGGCGGCCGCGGTTCTGATGGTGCTGCTGCGCCTGGTCCAGGGTCTGGCGCTCGGGGGCGAGTATGGCGGCGCGGCGACCTACGTCGCGGAGCACGCGCCGCAGGGACGGCGCGGCTACGATACGAGCTGGATCCAGACCACCGCGACGCTCGGGTTCTTCCTGTCGCTGGTGGTGATCTACCTGTGTCGCGACAACATGGACGCCAAGGCGTTCGCGGAGTGGGGCTGGCGCATTCCGTTCTGGGTGTCGTTGATCCTGCTCGTCTTCTCGGTCTACATCCGGCTCAGGCTGCAGGAATCGCCGGTTTTCCAGAAGATGAAGTCGGAAGGCAAAGGCTCCAAGTCGCCGCTCACCGACAGCTTCTTCAAGTACCCGAACAACAAGTTCGTGCTGCTCGCGCTGCTCGGCGCGACCGCCGGCCAGGGCGTGGTCTGGTACACGGGGCAGTTCTACGCGCTGTTCTTCCTCTTGCTCTATCTCAAGGTCGACTACGTCACCGTGTACACGCTGATCGGAATCTCGCTCGTGATCGGCACGCCCTTCTTCATATTCTTCGGGTGGCTGTCGGACAAGATCGGGCGGCTGAAGATCATCATGGCGGGCTGCCTGATCGCGGCGCTGACCTACTTCCCGCTGTTCGGCGCGCTCACGCACTACGCCAACCCGGCGCTCGAGGCGTACGCGGCGAAGACCCCGATCAGCGTCGCGGCGACCGACTGCCAGTTCCACCTGTTCGTCGGCCCGTGGAGCAAGTACTCCGAGTGCGACCGCACCCGCGACTACCTGACCACGCGCGGCCTGTCGTTCAAGTCGCTGCCGCCCGAGCCGGGCAAGTCGGTGGTCGCCACGATCGGCACGATCAGGGTGGAGGGCTTCGACGCGAAGAAGCTCGACGCGGCGCTGAAGGAGACCGGCTACAAGCCGGCCGCGGACAAGAGCCAGATCAACTGGGTCATGACCGAGCTGATCCTGATCGTCATGGTGATCTACGTGACGATGGTGTACGGACCGATCGCGGCGTTCCTGGTCGAGCTGTTCCCGACGCAGATCCGCTACACGTCGATGTCGCTGCCGTATCACATCGGCAACGGCTGGTTCGGCGGCATG
>DASPRX010000137.1:0-20315 GCA_035624235.1 Burkholderiales bacterium
GGTCATTCCCGGCATGCACGAGCGCGTCGTCGGGCGCACGCCCGCCCGGCGCTGGGGCGAGCCCGCCGACCTCGCCGGCGCGGCCGTGTTCTTCTGCGGCCGCGCGAGCGACTTCGTCACCGGCACGGCGTTGCCGGTGGACGGCGGCTTCTCCAGCTCGATGTTCTAGCCGGCGCTCAGCCCGGCCAGGCGGCGACCTTCTGCTTCTGCTCGCCCAGGCCCTGGATGCCGAGCGTCATCACGTCGCCCGGCTTAAGGAACATGGGGGCGGGCTTCATGCCCATGCCGACCCCAGGCGGCGTGCCGGTAGTGATGATGTCGCCGGGCAGCAGCGTCATGTACTGGCTGACGTGCGAAACGATCTGCGCGACGCCGAAGATCATCGTGCGCGTGTTGCCCGACTGCATGCGCTTGCCGTTCACGTCGAGCCACATGTCGAGCGTCTGCGGATCGGTGATCTCGTCGGTGGTGACGAGCCACGGTCCGATCGGACCGAAGGTATCGCAGCCCTTGCCCTTGTCCCACTGCGAGGACTGCAGCTGAAACGCGCGCTCCGAGACGTCGTTCACCACGCAGTACCCGGCGACGTGCTCGAGCGCCTTGTCCTGCGAGACGTACTGCGCCTTGCTGCCGATCACGATGCCGAGCTCGACCTCCCAGTCGAGCTTGGTCGAGCCTCTGGGCTGGACGATGTCGTCCGACGGCCCGTTGATGCAGGTGGTCGCCTTCATGAAGACGACCGGCTCGGTAGGGATCGGCATGCCCGCCTCCTTCGCGTGGTCGGAGTAGTTCAGGCCGATCGCCACGAACTTTCCGATCCCCACGTAGGGCACGCCGAGGCGCGGGTTGCCATTCACCAGAGCGAGCGACTCGGGCTTGACCTTGGACAGCATCTTGAGACCGCGCGGCGAGAGTTCGTTCGGGCCGATGTTGGCGACCACCTTGGAGAGGTCGCGCAGGCGCCCCTCGCCGTCGATCACCCCCGGCTTCTCGAATCCGGACTTGCCGTAACGGCACAGCTTCATATTGTCATCCCCCCATCGATTGAATAGGCGTTGCCGGTCGCGAACAGCGACTCGTCGGACGCCAGGAAAACCAGAATGCCGGTGATATCGTCCACCGTGCCGAGCCTCCCCATGGGCTGGCGCGCGATGAAATCGGCCCTCGCCTTGACCGGGTCGGCGAACGCCGCGATGCGGTCGTGCAGCGACGGCGTGTCGACCGTGCCCGGGCAGATCGCGTTGCAGCGAATGCCCTGCCTGACGTAGTCCGCTGCGATCGACTTGGTGAGCCCGATCACCGCGGCCTTGGTCGTGCCGTAGACGAAGCGGTTGGGCAGCCCCTTGATCGAAGAGGCGATCGACGAGACGTTGATGATCGATCCGCCGCCCTTTTTCAGCATTCCCGGCAGGAAAGCGCGCGTGACCAGGTACATGGACTTCACGTTGAGGTTGAAGCTGAAGTCCCAGTCCTTGGGCGCGCAATCGAGGATCGTGCCGTGGTGCACGAAGCCCGCGCAGTTGAACAGCACGTCGATCTGCCCGACCTCGGCGGCAAGTTTCCCGATCGCCGCCTCGTCGGTCGCATCGAGCACCCGCGTACGGATGCCGTCCTTGCCTTCTATCTCCGCGAGCGTCTTGGCGTTCACGTCGGTCGCCCAGACTCTCGCGCCTTCGCGCGCGAAGGCGAGCGCCGCGCCGCGCCCGATGCCCTGTCCAGCCGCCGTGATGAACGCGGTCTTGCCGGCAAGCCTCCCTGACACGTGTGGATCCTCCTCTATGGCGGGGCAGGAATTATAGCGGTTCGCCGCCGCGCGAAGCGGTACACTTCCGGCTCCGCGCTCGCCGGGGAGGCAGATGAACAAGCTCGATTTCGCAGGTCGAACCGCGGTGGTCACCGGCGGCGCCCAGGGCATCGGCCTCGCCATCGCCCGAAGGCTGCTCGCCTCCGGCGCGAACGTTCGCATCTGGGATCGCGACGAGAGGCTGCTCGCCTCTGCGCTCGCGGCGCTCGGCGCGAGCGCGAGCGGCGAAGCGCTCGACGTCACCGACGCCGGCGCGCTCGAGCGCGCCACGAAAAGCGCGCTCAAGGCGTTGGGCAAGATCGACGTGCTCGTCAACAACGCGGGCATCGCCGGCCCGACCTTTCCGGTGGTCGACTACCCGATCGAGGACTGGAAGCGCGTGATCGACATCGACCTGGGAGGCCCCTTCCTTTGCTGCCGCGCGGTGGTGCCGCAAATGACGAAGGCGGGCTATGGCCGAATCGTCAACATCGCGTCGATCGCCGGCAAGGAGGGCAATCCGAATGCCGCGGCCTACGCCGCCGCCAAGGGGGGGCTGATCGCGTTCACCAAGGCGCTCGGCAAGGAGCTTGCGCAGACAGGCGTGCTGGTCAACTGCGTGGCTCCCGCCGCGGCGCAGACCGCGATCCTTGACCAGGTGTCGCCCGAGTTCGTCAAGTTCATGCTGTCCAAGATCCCGATGGGGCGCTTCGTGCAGGTCGAGGAGATCGCGGCGCTCGTCGGCTGGCTGGCGTCGGAGGACTGCTCCTTCTCCACCGGCGCCGTGTTCGACATTTCCGGCGGCAGGGCCACCTACTGACATGGCGAAGAAAAATCCCAAGCAGCGCAGCGTGCAATGGTTCGGCCGCGAGGACATCTACGGCTTCATCTACCGCAGCTGGGTGAAGAACCGCGGCGTGCCGCAGGACCAGTTCGACGGCCGGCCGGTGATCGGCATCTGCAACACCTGGTCCGAGCTCACGCCCTGCAACACGCATTTCCGCGTGATCGCCGAGCACGTGAAGCACGGCGTGCTCGAAGCGGGCGGCTTTCCGCTCGAGTTCCCGGTGATGTCGCTCGGCGAGACGCTGCTGCGGCCGACCGCGATGCTTTACCGCAACCTCGCCAGCATGGACGTTGAGGAGTCAATCCGCGGCAACCCGCTCGACGGCGTGGTGCTGCTGGTGGGCTGCGACAAGACGACGCCGTCGCTCATCATGGGCGCGGCGAGCGTCGACCTGCCGGCGATCGCGGTCTCCGGCGGACCGATGCTCTCAGGCAAGTACCGCGGCACCGACATCGGCTCGGGCACCAACGTCTGGTCGATGTCCGAGGACCTGCGCGCGGGCAGGATAACGCTCGGCGAGTTCCACGAGGCCGAGTCCTGCATGCACCGCTCGCACGGCCACTGCATGACCATGGGCACGGCTTCGACCATGGCCTCGATGGTGGAATCGCTTGGCGTCGGCATGCCGGGCAATGCGGCGATTCCCGCGGTCGACGCGCGCAGGAACGTGCTCGCGCGCGCCGCCGGACGGCGCATCGTGCAGATGGTGAAGGAAAACCTCACGCTGTCGAAGATCCTCACCAGGCAGGCCTTCGAGAACGCGATCCGCGTAAACGCCGCGATCGGCGGCTCGACCAACGCGGTGATCCACCTGATCGCGATCGCGCGGCGCATCGGGGTGGATCTCAGGCTGGAAGACTGGGACCGCTGCGGGCGCGGCGTGCACACGCTGGTCAATCTCATGCCCTCGGGCAAGTACCTGATGGAGGACTTCTATTACGCCGGGGGGCTGCCCGCGGTGATCCGCGAGCTGTGCGAAGCGGATCTGCTGCACAAGGACGCGCTGACGGTGAACGGCGAGACCATCTGGGCGAACAACAAGGACGCGCCGTGCTGGAACCGCGAGGTCGTGCACGCGTTCGCGAAGCCGTTCAAGAAGAACACCGGCATCGCGGTGCTGCGCGGCAACCTGTGCCCGGACGGCGCCATCATCAAGCCCTCGGCCGCGACGCCGAAGCTCCTCAAGCACCGCGGCCGCGCAGTGGTGTTCGAGAGCATCGAGGACCTGCACCGCAGGATCGACGATCCGAAGCTCGACATCGACGAGACCTGCGTCATGGTGCTCAAGAACTGCGGCCCGAAAGGCTATCCGGGCATGGCCGAGGTCGGCAACATGCCGCTGCCGCCCAAGCTGCTGAAGAAGGGCGTCACCGACATGCTGCGCATCTCGGACGCGCGCATGAGCGGCACCGCCTACGGGACGGTCGTGTTGCACGTCGCCCCCGAGGCGGCCGCGGGCGGGACGCTCGCGCTGGTCGAGAACGGCGACGAGATCGAGCTCGACGTCGCGAAGCGCAGGCTCGAACTCCTCGTTTCTCCAAAAATTCTTTCACAGAGAAAGAAGCGTTGGAAAGCGCCGGCCGCTCCGCTCGCGCGCGGCTACTGGAAGCTCTACTTCGAGCACGTGCTGCAGGCACCCGAGGGCGCCGACCTGGATTTCCTCGTCGGCAAGAGCGGTCCGCTCGTGCCGCGCGACAATCATTAGAACTACACCGAGGGCAAACCATGCTGCAAGCCGCCGACCTGACCATCCGCCTGCATCCGAACGACGATGTCGTCATCGCGCGCGTCGAAATCCCCACGGGCACCCTGTTGGCGGGAGAGAAGCTGCGCGCCGCGGCGCGCATCCCCGCTGGCCACAAGCTCGCGGTGCGCGACATCGCGGCCGGGCAGCCGGTGAAGCGATACGACCAGATCATCGGCTTCGCCACCTGCGCCATCAAGGCGGGCGAGCACGTGCACGTGCACAACCTTGGAATGGCCGACTTCGCAAGGGACTATTCTTTTTGTTCGGACAGGAAAGACACCGACTTCATAGCTTCACAAGCGACCTTTGAGGGCATCGTGCGCGCCGACGGGCGCGTCGCGACGCGCAACTACCTCGGCATCCTGACGAGCGTCAACTGCTCGGCCACCGTGGCGCGCATGATCGCGGACCACTTCCGCAACCGGCTCGACGCCTTTCCGAACGTCGATGGCGTGGTCGCGCTCACGCACAAGACCGGCTGCGGCATGGCGAGCGAGGGCGAGCCCGTGGAGCTGCTCCGCCGCACGATGGCGGGCTACGCGCGCCACCCGAATTTCTTCGCCGTGCAGGTCGTCGGCCTCGGTTGCGAGGCGAACCAGATAAACAGCCTGCTCGCGGCGCACAAGCTGCGGCGCTCGGACAAGCTGGCCGCCTACACCATCCAGGAGAAGGGCGGCACCATGAAGGCGGTGCGCGAAGGCATCGCGCGGATCGAAGCGCTTCTGCCGGAGGCGAACAAGGCGCGGCGCCAGCGCGTGCCGGCCTCGCGGCTCGTGCTCGGCCTGCAATGCGGTGGCTCGGACGGCTATTCCGGCATCAGCGCGAACCCTGCGCTCGGCGCGGCGGTCGACCTGCTCGTGCGCCACGGCGGCACCGCGATCCTCTCGGAGACGCCCGAGATCTACGGCGCCGAGCACCTGCTCACGCGCCGCGCGGTGTCGCGCGAGGTGGGCGAGAAGCTCGTGCAGCGCATCAGGTGGTGGGAGGAGTACACGCGGCGCAACGGCAACGAGATGAACAACAACCCGTCGCCCGGCAACAAGGCGGGCGGGCTCACCACGATCCTCGAAAAATCTCTCGGCGCGGTCGCCAAGGGCGGCACCACCAACCTGGTGGACGTCTACGAGTACGCCGAGCCCGTGACGGCGAAGGGCTTCGTGTACATGGATACGCCGGGCTACGATCCGGTGTCGGCCACCGGCCAGGTCGCGGGCGGCGCGAACATGATCTGCTTCACCACCGGGCGTGGCTCGGCCTACGGCTGCAAGCCCGCGCCCTCGCTCAAGCTGGCGACCAACACGCCGCTCTACGTGCACCAGGAAGAGGACATGGACTTCAACTGCGGCACGGTAGTCGACGGCACCGAGTCGATCCAGGCCGCGGGCAAGCGCTTCTTCGAGCTGATCCTGCGCACCGCCTCGGGCGCGAAATCGAAATCCGAACAGTGGGGCTACGGCGAGGACGAGTTCGCGCCGTGGGTACTCGGGGCCACGATGTGAGAGCCGCGCTCGCGATCTCGCTGCTGCTGGGGCTCGCTGTCCATGCCCCAGGCGCCGAGGCGCGGCCCGCCTACGGCGCGCTCGCCTACCATCGCTCTACCGGGAGCTTCGGCTACGCCGTCGATCAGCCGACCGACCGCGCCGCGCGCGTCGAGTCGCTCAGGCAGTGCGCGCACCCGAACTGCGAGGTCGTGCTGCACTTTCGCAACGACTGCGCGGCGCTCGCGGACGGACCGAAGCGCCACTTCGCGCACAAGGGAAGCACCCGGCAGGAGGCGGAGACCAAGGCGCTGCACGCCTGCGGCGCCGAATGCCGCATCGTCGGCTGGGCCTGCACGCGCTAGGGCGCGTTCAGGCCGCGTGGCGCCACTTGATCGAGCAGCCGATCGACGGCGTCTGCTCGCGCGGGCCTTCGCCCGTGCGCGCGATCTGCAGCATCGCCTCGTAGAGCTCGCGCCGCGCGCCGGGCACCGCCTCGCGGCGCGAGGCGTCCAGCCGCCCGCGGTACTGCAGCTCGAGGCGCGCGTTGAAGCCGAAGAAGTCGGGCGTGCACACGGCGCCGTAGGCCTTCGCCACGACTTGCGTCTCGTCCAGCACGTAGGGGAAGGGAAAAGCCTTCGCGCGCGCGACGCGCTTCATGTTGTCGAACGAATCCTCCGGGTAGTCGGCCGGATCGTTCGACATGATGGCGATCGAGCCCACGCCGTGGTCGGCGAGCTCCTTCGCGTCGCGCACGATGCGCTCGATCACCGCCTTCACGTAAGGGCAGTGGTTGCAGATGAACATCACCAGCAGCCCGTTCGGGCCGCGCGCCGAGGCGAGGCTATGGCGCTTGCCGTCCACGCCCAGGAGGTCGAACTCGGCGGCGCGCCAGCCGAAGTCGCACACGGAAGTCTCGGTGCTCACCATGCGAAAATCCTAGCATGAACGGGGAATCCAGCCACGCGGCGCGCCTGTTCGTCGACGGGCCGCTGCGCCCGGGCACGATGCTCGAGCTACCCGAGCGCGCCGCGCACCACGCGCTGCGCGTGCTGCGGCTGCGCGAAGGCGACCTGGTCACGCTGTTCGACGGCCGCGGCGGGGAATGGGATGCGACTCTCGCGCGCGGCGGCGCGGCGGCCGTGGGCGCCTGGCGCGACATAGAGCGCGAAGCGCGGCTGCAGGTCACGCTGGTGCAGGGCGTATCGGCGGGCGAGCGCATGGATCTCACCGTGCAGAAGGCGACCGAGCTCGGGGTCGCGGCCATCCAGCCGGTGCTCGCGCGCAAGTCGGTGGTGCGCATCGCCGGCGCGCGGGCGGACGCCCGCGTCGAGCACTGGCGCCGCGTGGCGATCGCCGCCTGCGAGCAGTGCGGTCGCAACCGCATTCCCGAGGTGCTCGCCCCGGTGCCGCTCGCGCAGTACTGCCGCGCGCCTTCGGGTGCGCTGCGCCTGCTGCTCGCGCCCGACGCTCGAACGAACCTGAGCGCCGCGACGGCGCGCGGCGCCGGGCCGGTCACGCTCGCCGTCGGCCCCGAGTCGGGCTTCGACGCCGCCGAGGAGGCGCTGCTCGCGCGCGCCGGCTTCGTCGCCGTGCGCCTCGGCGCGCGGGTGCTGCGCACCGAGACCGCCGCGCCGGCCGCCCTTGCCGCACTCGCCGCGCTCGCCGGGGAGTTCTAACGGCGCTCTGGCATAGAATTTCGAAAACCGCAAGATCACAGGAATCGCATGTCGACGCCGCTCAACCCCGAAGCCTTCGTGCGCTGGTTCCGCCAGGCCGCGCCCTACGTGCACGCCTTCCGCGGGCGCACCTTCGTCATCGCCTTCGGCGGCGAGCTACTCGCCGAGCGCGCGCGCTTCGCGCAGATCGTGCACGACGTCAACCTGCTCGCGGCGCTCGGCATCCGCCTGGTGCTGGTGCACGGCGCGCGCCCGCAGATCGAGGCCGAGCTCAAGGCGAAGGGCCAGCGCTCGCGCTACGCGAAGGGCCTACGCATTACCGACGAGGCCGCGCTGATCGCGGTTAAGCACGCCGCGGGCGTGATGCGCGTCGAGATGGAGGCGCTGCTTTCGCAAGGGCTGCCCAACTCGCCGATGGCCGGCGCGCGCATCCGCGCCGCTTCGGGCAACTTCATCACCGCGCGGCCGATCGGCGTGCTGGACGGCGTGGACTTCCAGTTCACCGGTGCGGTGCGCAAGGTCGATGCCGCCGCCATCACCCGTCGCCTGGAGGACGGCGACCTGGTGCTGGTGCCGAACATCGGCTATTCGCCCACCGGCGAAGTGTTCAACCTCGCCTGGGAGGACGTCGCCGAAAGCGTCGCGGTGGCGCTCAAGGCGGACAAGCTGCTCATCTTCACCGACCGCCTGCCCGCCGACCGCAAGGGCGAGGTGCTCGCCGAGCTCACCGCGCGCGAGGCGCAGGCGCTCATCAAGAAGGGCGAGCTGGGCGCCCAGGCCGGACGCGCGCTCGAGCACGCCCTGCGCGCGCTCGGCGGCGGCGTCGCGCGCGCGCACCTGGTCGCGCGGCGTACGCCCGGCGCGGTGCTGCTCGAGCTGTTCACCCACTCGGGCGTCGGCACCATGATCACCGCGGACCCGGTGCAGCAGCTGCGTCCCGCGCGCCTCGAGGACGTCGGCTCGATAATCGCTCTGATCGAGCCGCTTGAGGCCGACGGCACGCTGGTCAAACGCAACCGCGAGCTGCTCGAGCGCGAGATCGGCAACTTCCAGGTGATCGAGCACGACGGCGTGCTGCTCGGCTGCGCAGCGCTGTATCCCTACCCGGACGCGAAGAGCGCCGAGTTCGCCTGCCTGGCGGTGGCGCCGGAGTGCCGCGACGCAGGCTTCGGCGAGCTGCTCCTGCAGGCCTGCGAGGAACGCGCCAAGGCGCTGCGCATCAGAAAGCTGTTCGCGCTCACCACGCGCGCCGCGCACTGGTTCCTCGACCAGGGTTTCGTCGCCGCGGACGTCTCTGCGCTGCCCGGCGAGCGCCGTGCGCTTTACAACTGGAAGCGCGGCTCTAAGGTGTTCGTGAAGCGAATATAATCGCCGCTCGGCAACCGGACGGAGTTCCCATGGCAAGAATGGTCAAATGCGTCAAGCTCGGCCGCGAAGCCGAAGGGCTCGACTTTCCGCCTTACCCGGGCGAGCTCGGCAAGCGCATCTACGAGAACGTCTCGAAGGAGGCGTGGCAGCAATGGCTGCGCCACCAGACCATGCTGGTGAATGAGAACCGGCTCAACCTGGCCGATCCGCGCGCGCGCAAGTACCTCGCCGAGCAGATGGAGAAGCACTTCTTCGGGGAAGGCGCCGACGTCGCGTCGGGCTACGTGCCGCCGCAGCACTAGGCTAGCGCGGCGACTCCAGGATTTCCTTTTCCACCTCGTCGATGGACACGTGCCGCACGTCGCGGCCCTTGACCATGTAGACGACGTACTCGGCCATGTTCTTGGAATGATCGCCGATGCGCTCGATCGCCTTGGCGATGAACAGAATCTCGAGCGAGCGCGTGATGGTGCGCGGATCTTCCATCATGAAGGTGATCAGCTGGCGCATGATGGAGCGGAACTCGTCGTCCACCGCTTCGTCCTGCTTCACGACCCGCATCGCCTCGCCGATGTCGAGCCGCGCGAAGGCATCGAGCGACTGGCGCAGCATGGCGAGCGCCCGGTCGGCGACGTGCGCCAGGTCCATGCGCGGCATGTGCTGCCGCCCGGCGCCGTGGATGAGCTTCGCCATGCGCGCGATCTTCTCGGCCTCGTCGCCGATGCGCTCGAGATCCGTGATCGTCTTGATGACCGTGATTAGCAGGCGCAGGTCGCCGGCCGCCGGCTGGCGGCGCGCGATGATGTGGCTGCAGGACTCGTCCAGCTCCACCTCGAGCGCGTTCACGCGGTGATCGTCCTCGATCACCTTGTCGATCGCCGCCATGTCGCCGGAGCGCAGCGCGTCCATGGCGCGCACGATCTGCTCCTCGACTAGGCCGCCCATGTGCAGCACGCGCGAGCGCACGCTTTCCAGCTCGGCGTCGAATTGTTTCGAGGTATGTTCCGGCATTTTGGCCATTTACCAGCGGCGAAAGCAGCTTAGCACAAGCCGCGTGACAGTCGTGTGACCTGGCTTACGAAGCCCTGGCGCGCAGCGTGCGCACGCCCTCGGCCGCGCCGAGCAGCAGCACGTCGGCGGGCCGCCGCGCGAAGATGCCGTTCGTGACCACGCCCGAGATGTTGTTCAGCTCGGCCTCGAGCGCCGGCGGATCGACGATCGCGAGACCGTAGCAGTCGATGATCAGATTGCCGTTGTCGGTGCGGTAGTTCTCGCGCAATTCAGGCTTTCCGCCCAGAGCGAGCAGCCTCCGGCCGACGTAGCTGCGCGCCATCGGGATGACCTCGAGCGGCAGCGGAAACTTGCCCAGCACGGAGACCATTTTCGAGGCGTCGCAGATGCACACGAAGCGCCTTGCCACCGCGGCGGCGATCTTCTCGCGCGTGAGCGCCCCGCCGCCTCCCTTGATCATGTACAGGTGCTCGTTCACCTCGTCCGCACCGTCGACGTAGACCGGCAGGTCGTTCACGCTATTCAGGTCGAGCACGCGGATGCCGTTGCGCTTCAGGCGCTCGGCGCTCGCCTCCGAGGCCGCCACCGCGCCTTCGATGCGCCCCTTGATCCTGGCCAGCGCGTCGATGAAGAAGTTCACCGTCGAGCCCGAGCCAACGCCGACCACCGCGTCCTCGACCACGTGCTTGAGCGCTTCGCGCGCCACCGCCTGCTTGAGCTCGTCCTGGGTCATTTCTTCCTCTGCGGCGGCAGGTCGGTGCACACCCCCTCGTAGAGCTCGGCCGCCATGCCGACCGACTCGCCGAGCGTGGGATGGGGATGGATGGTCTTGCCGATGTCGGTGGCGTCGGCCCCCATCTCGATCGCCAGCGCGAGCTCGCTGATCAGGTCCCCCGCGCCCGTGCCGACGATCCCGGCGCCGACGACGCGGTGCGTCTCGGCATCGAAGATGAGCTTGGTGAAGCCTTCCTCGCGCGCATTGGCGAGCGCGCGCCCCGAAGCCGCCCAGGGAAACTTGGCGGCGCCCACCTTGGCGCCGGACTTCTTCGCCTCGTCCTCGGTGAGCCCGACCCAGGCGATCTCCGGATCGGTGTACGCGACCGACGGAATGACGCGCGCGTCGAAATGGGATTTGCGGCCCGCGGCGGCCTCGGCCGCGACGTGGCCCTCGTGCACCGCCTTGTGCGCGAGCATCGGCGCGCGCGCGATGTCGCCGATGGCGAAGACGTGCGGCACGTTGCTGCGCATCTGCGAGTCGACCTCGATGAAACCGCGCTCGGTGACCGCGACACCGGCCGCCTCGGCGCCGATGTTCCTGCCGTTCGGCGTGCGGCCGACCGAGACGAGCACGAGATCGTATGTCTGCGGCGCCTTGGGCGCCCCCTCGCCTTCGAACCAGACCACGATGCCATCCTTGCGCGCCTCGGCCCTGGCGGTCTTCGTCTTGAGCATGATCTTGTCGAAGCGGCGCGCATTGAACTTCTGCCATACCGCGACCAGGTCGCGGTCGGCGCCGAGCATCAGGCCGTCGAGCATCTCGACCACGTCCAGGCGCGCGCCGAGCGTCGAATACACCGTGCCCATCTCCAGGCCGATAATGCCACCGCCGATCACCAGCATCTTCTTTGGCACCGCGCGCAGCTCGAGCGCACCGGTGGAATCGACGATGCGCGGATCGTCGGGCAGGAAGGGCAGCTTCGCCGCCTGGGAGCCCGCGGCGATGATCGCGCTCTTGAAACGGACGACCTTCGGCCCCCCCGGGGTTTCAATGTTCAATATGTTCGGTCCTGAGAACGTACCGACGCCCTGCACGACCGTGACCTTGCGTGCCTTGGCCATGCTCGCCAGGCCTCCGGTCAGCCTGCCCACCGCCTTGCCCTTGAAGGCGCGCAGCTTGTCGAGCTCGATTCTCGGCTCGCCGAACACGATGCCGTGATCCGCGAGAGCGCGCGCCGCGTCGGTCACGGCGGCGGCATGCAGCAGCGCCTTGGAAGGGATGCAGCCGACGTTCAGGCATACGCCGCCGAGCGCCGCGTAGCGCTCGATCAGCACCGTTTTCATGCCCAGGTCGGCGGCGCGGAACGCGGCCGAGTAGCCGCCGGGGCCAGAGCCGAGCACCGCCACGTCGCATTCGATCTCGCTCTGCGCCGCGGGCTGCGCCGGTGCGGGCGCAGGCGCCGCTGGAGCCTCTGCCGCGCCGGCGGCGTCGAGCGTGAGAATGGCTGAGCCCTGGGAAACCTTGTCTCCGACCCTCACCGCGAGCGTCCTGACCACTCCCGCCTGGGGCGAAGGGATCTCCATGGTCGCCTTGTCCGACTCGAGCGTAATGAGCGACTGCTCCTTGGCGACCGTCTCGCCCGGCTTGACCAGCAGCTCGATGACCTCGACGTCCTTGAAGTCGCCGATGTCGGGAACCTTGACCTCGATCAGCTTCGCCATCTCAGAGCAGCGACCGGCGGATGTCCGACAGCACCGAGGCGAGGTAGCTCGTGAAGCGCGCCGCGGCCGCGCCGTCGATGACGCGGTGGTCGTACGAGAGCGACAGCGGCAGCATCAGGCGCGGCGTGAACTCCTTGCCGTCCCAGACGGGACGCGTGACGGAGCGCGATACGCCGAGGATCGCCACCTCCGGCGCGTTGATGATCGGCGTGAAGGCGGTGCCGCCGATGCCGCCCAGGCTCGAGATCGAGAAGGTCCCGCCCTGCATGTCGCCCGGCTTGAGCTTCTTTTCGCGTGCCAGCTTCGAGATTCCGGCGAGCTCGCGCGCCAGCTCGAATACGCCCTTGCGGTCCGCGTCGTGCACGACCGGCACGACCAGCCCCTCGGGCGTGTCGACCGCGACACCGATGTGGTAGTACTTCTTCAGCACCAGGCTCTCGTTCTTCGGGTCGAGCGAGGCGTTGAAGTTCGGGTACTCGCGCAGCGCGGTCACCGACGCCTTGATGAGGAACGCGAGCATGGTGAGCTTGAAGCCCTGCTTCTCGGTCACGCCGGTATTCGACTTGCGGAACGCCTCGAGGTCGGTGATGTCGGCCTCGTCGAATTGCGTCACGTGTGGAATCGAGACCCAGTTGCGGTGCAGGTTGGCGCCGGAGAGCTTCTGGATGCGCGACAGCGGCTTCGCCTCCACCGGCCCGAACTTGGCGAAGTCGACTTCCGGCCAGGCCGGCAGGTTGAACGGCAGCGCGGCGCCGCGCGGCGCCGCCGCCTGCGGCGCACCGCCCTGCGCCATGACGCCCTTGACGAAGGCCTGCACGTCCTCGTGCAGCACGCGCCCCTTGGGTCCGCTGCCGTGCACCTGGGCGAGGTCGACGCCCAGCTCGCGCGCGAACCTGCGCACCGACGGGCTCGCGTGCGGCTTGGCCACGGCCGCCTCCTGTGGCTCCGTCGGCACCGGCTCGGGCCGTGACATCGTCATCTGCCGCGGTGCGGGTACGGGCGCGGGCGCCGCCGGGGCCGGCGCAGGCGCGGGTGCGCTCGCCTTGGGCTGCGCGGGAGCCCGGGCCGCCGGCGCCGCTTCCGCCTGCGCCGCGTCGAGCACCAGCACGGGCGAGCCCTGCGACACCTTGTCGCCGACTTTGACCTTGAGCTCCTTCACCACGCCTGCCTCGGGCGACGGAATCTCCATGGTCGCCTTGTCCGATTCCAGCGTAACGAGCGACTGCTCGGCGCTGATCGCGTCCCCGGGCTTGACCAGGACTTCGATGACTTCGACGTCCTTGAAGTCGCCGATATCCGGTACCAGGACCTCCTTCATACGGTGGTCGGATCCGGTTTCTCGGGGTCGAGCCTGTACTTCCTGAGCGCCTCGGCCGCAACGTTGGCCGTACCGGTGCCCTGCTCCGCGAGCGCCTTGAGCGCGGCCACCGCGACGAAGTAGCGATTGACCTCGAAGAAGTGGCGCAGCATGGCGCGCGAGTCCGAGCGCCCGAAGCCGTCGGTGCCGAGCACGCGGTACACGCGGTCTCTCGGGATGAACGCTCGGATCTGGTCGGCGAACGCCTTCATGTAGTCGCTCGCCGCAACCACCGGGCCCGGGCGCTGCGCGAGGCATTGCGCAACGTAAGGCGCGCGCGGCGCGGCCTCGGGATGAAGCATGTTCCAGCGATCGGCCGCCATGCCCTCGCGCCGCAGCTCGGTGAAGCTGGTCGCGCTCCACACATCGGCGGCCACGTTCCAGTCCTGCTCGAGCAGCTCGGCCGCGGCGAGCACTTCGCGCAGGATCGTTCCCGAGCCCAGCAGCTGCACGCGCGCCTTCGCCTTGGACTGCGACGCGCGCAGCAGGTACATGCCCTTGAGGATGCCTTCCTCGGTCCCCGCCGGCATCGCCGGGTGCTCGTAGTTCTCGTTCATCACGGTGATGTAGTAGTACACGTCCTCCTGCTCGGCGAGCATGCGCCGCAGGCCGTCGTGAACGATCACCGCGATCTCGTAGCCGTAGGTCGGATCGTAGGAAACGCAGTTTGGCACCACCGAAGAGAGGATGTGCGAGTGCCCGTCCTCGTGCTGCAGACCTTCGCCGTTCAGCGTGGTGCGTCCGGCCGTGCCGCCGATGAGAAACCCGCGCGCGCGCTGATCGGCGGCGGCCCACACCAGGTCCCCGACGCGCTGGAAACCGAACATCGAGTAGAAGATGTAGAACGGCGCCATCGCCAGGTTCGAGTGGCTGTACGAGGTGGCCGCGGCGATCCAGGAAGAGAATGCGCCCGCCTCGTTGATGCCCTCCTCGAGGATCTGGCCGTGCTTGTCCTCGCGGTAGTACATCACCTGGTCGCGATCGACCGGTTCGTACTTCTGGCCTTCGGCGGCGTAGATGCCGAGCTGGCGGAACATGCCCTCCATGCCGAAGGTGCGCGCTTCATCGGGCACGATCGGCACCACGTGCTTGCCCAGGCCCTTGTCGCGGATGAGCGCGGTGAGGGCGCGCACGAACGCCATGGTGGTGGAGATCTCGCGACCCTCCGAGCCCTTCAGCACCGCGTCGAACACTTCGAGCGGCGGCACGGGTGGCGGCGAGTCGGCCTTGCGGCGCCGCTGCGGCAGGTAGCCCCCGAGCGCCTGGCGGCGCTCGTGCAGGTATTTCATCTCCGGCGAATCCGGCGCCGGGACGTAGAACGGCAGCTTTTCCAGCTGATCGTCCGGGATGGGAATGTTCATGCGATCGCGCATGCCGCGGATCGTCTCGACGTCGACCTTCTTCAGCTGGTGCGTCGGGTTCTTCGCCTGGCCCTGCTTGCCCAGTCCGTAGCCCTTGATCGTCTTGGCGAGGATCACGGTGGGCTGGTCCCTGTGCTTCACCGCCGCGGCGTAGGCGGCGTAGATCTTGTGCGGATCGTGCCCGCCGCGGTTCAGGCGCCAGATGTCCTCGTCGGTCATGCGCGAGACCATCTCGAGCAGCTTCGGATACTTGCCGAAGAAGTGCTTGCGCACGAAGGCGCCGTCGTTCGCCTTGTAGTTCTGGTACTCGCCGTCGATAGTCTCCTGCATCAGGCGCAGCAGCAGGCCGTCCTTGTCGCGCGCGAGCAGCGGATCCCAGTACGAGCCCCAGATGAGCTTGATCACGTTCCAGCCCGCGCCGCGGAAGTCGGCCTCCAGTTCCTGGATGATCTTGCCGTTGCCGCGCACCGGGCCGTCCAGCCGCTGCAGGTTGCAGTTGACGATGAAGATCAGGTTGTCGAGCTTCTCGCGCACCGCCATGCCGATCGCACCGAGCGACTCGGGCTCGTCCATCTCGCCGTCGCCGCAGAAGCACCACACTTTCCGGTTGGCCGTGTCGGCAAGCCCGCGCGCAGGCAGGTACTTGAGGAACCTCGCCATGTAGATCGCCTGGATCGGTCCGAGGCCCATCGACACGGTGGGAAACTGCCAGAAGTCCGGCATCAGCCACGGATGCGGGTAGGACGAGATGCCCTTGCCCTCGACCTCGCGCCGGAAGTTGAGCAGCTGCTCCTCGCTCAGGCGCCCTTCGAGGAAGGCGCGCGCGTAGATGCCGGGCGAGGAGTGTCCCTGGAAGTAGATCAGGTCGCCGCCATGTTTCGCCGACGGCGCGTGCCAGAAGTGGTTGAACCCCTGACCGAACAGCGTGCCGACCGAGGCGAAGCTCGCGATATGGCCGCCGAGCTCATCGTCGTTCTTGTTGGCGCGCGCCACGGTCACCATCGCGTTCCAGCGGCAGTACGAGCGGATGCGCTCCTCCAGCGCATGGTCGCCGGGCGAGCGCTCCTCCAGATGGGGCGGAATCGTGTTGATGTAGGCGGTGGTGGCCGAGAACGGAATGTAGGCGCCGGAACGGCGCGCCTTGTCGACCAGCTGCTCGAGCAGGTAGTGCGCGCGCTCGGGCCCCTCGCGTTCAAGCACCGCTTCAAGCGCGTCGAGCCACTCCTGCGTCTCGAGTGCGTCGGGGTCGTTGGCCGCGGGGGATTGCGGGACGGCGGACATCGCTATCTCCAAGCTTGTGGCTTTATGCGTCGGGCGCGCCTTGTGGGCGCGGATGGCAGCGCTGAAGCTTAATACGAGCCCCCGGTGCGCTCAAGATGCTAGACTGCCGCGCCTCCGCAGCTCCCCATGAGCGCCAGGATCATCGACGGAAAAGCAATCGCCGCTGCGCTGCGCGCAGAGATGCGCCCCGAGGTCGAGCGGCTCGCGGCGCTCGGACGGCGCCCGGGGCTCGCCGTGATCCTGGTCGGCGACGATGCGGCCTCCCGCGTGTACGTGCGCAACAAGGTGCGCGCCTGCGAGGAGACGGGGCTGCGCTGGGAGCTGCACGAGTTCCCGGCGAGCGTGGACAACGAGACGCTGCTCGCACGGCTCGCGGCGCTCGATCGCGACGAGCGCGTGCACGGCGTTCTCGTGCAGCTGCCGCTGCCGCCGCACATCGATGCGCAGCGCGTGCTCGGCGCCGTGTCCGCGGCGAAGGACGTCGACGGCTTCCACGTGCAGAGCCTCGGCGCTCTGCTCGCCGGGCGGCCGGGCTTTGTGCCCTGCACGCCCGCGGGCATCCTGCACATGCTCGAGCGCGAGCGCGTGCCGCTCGCCGGCCGGCGCGCGGTGGTCGTCGGGCGCTCGAATATCGTCGGCAAGCCGATGGCGCTCCTGCTCCTGCAAAGGGACGCCACGGTCACCATCTGCCACTCCAAGAGCGGCGATCTCGCGCCGATCACGCGCGAAGCCGACGTCCTCGTTGCTGCCGTCGGCCGCCCGCGGCTGATCACCGCTGACATGGTGAAGCCCGGCGCCTGCGTGATCGACGTCGGCACCAACCGGCTCGCCGACGGCAAGCTGTGCGGCGACGTCGATTTCAAGCGTGTAAGGGAAGTCGCCGGCTGGATCACTCCCGTCCCGGGAGGCGTCGGCCCGATGACGATCGCTACGCTCGTTTCGAACACCCTGCGCGCCGCGCTGCAATCAGATCGATTCGCATGAACCCCTTGCTGGATTTTTCGGGCCTGCCGCGCTTCTCGGAGATCCGGCCCGAGCACGTCGCACCCGCGATCGAGCGGCTGCTCGTCGAGGGGCGTGCGGCCGTGGCGCAGGTCACCGCGCCGAAGGTCCCGGACGACTGGGACGCGTTCATCACTCCGCTCGAGGACGCGAACGAGCGCCTGTCGCGCGCCTGGGGGCAGGTGGCGCACCTGCATGCCGTGCTCGACAGCCCTGCGCTGCGCGAGGCGTATAACGCGAGCCTGCCGCGCATCACCCAGTACTGGACCGAGCTCGGCCACAACGAACGGCTGTTCGACAAATACCGCAGGCTGCGCGCCTCGACTGCATACTCCGCGCTGCCTCCGGCACGCCGCAAGCAGGTGGACGACGCCCTGCGCGATTTCCGCCTCGGCGGGGCCGAGCTGCCGCCGGCCGAGAAGGCGCGCTTCGCGGCGATCCAGGACGATCTCGCGCAGCTCGGCGCGAAGTTTTCGGAGAACCTGCTCGACGCAACCAACGCGTTTTCACTGCTGATCGAGGACCGCGCGCGCCTATCCGGCCTGCACGACGACGCGCTCGAGGCTGCGCGCGAGGCCGCCGACAAGGACGGCCGCAAGGGCTGGAAATTCACGCTGCACGCGCCCTCCTACTTGCCTGTCATGCAGTACGCCGACGACCGCGCATTGCGCGAAGCGATGTACCGCGCGAGCGTCACGCGTGCCTCCGAGTTCGGCAAGCCCGATTGGGACAACACGCCGCTCATCGCGCACATCCTGAAGCTGCGCAAGGAGGAGGCGCGCCTGCTCGGCTACGCGAATTTCGCCGAGGTCTCGCTGGTACCGAAGATGGCGCATTCGCCCGCGCAGGTGCTCGGCTTCCTGCAGGATCTCGCGCTGCGCGCGCGGCCGTTCGCCGAGCACGACGTGGCCGAGTTGCGCGAGTTTGCGCGGCGCGAGCTGGGCATCGGGTCGCTCGAAGCCTGGGACGTGGCCTATGCCGCGGAGAAGCTGCGCGCCCGGCGCTACGACTTTTCGGACAACGAGGTGAAGCGCTTTTTCCCGGAGGACGCCGTGCTCGCGGGCCTCTTCGGGCTCGTCGAGAACCTGTACGGTGTGCGCATCGCGCGCGCCGCGGCGCCGACCTGGCACCCGGACGTGCGCTTTTTCGAGATGCGCGACGCCGGCGGCGCGCTCGTCGGGCAGTTCTACCTGGATCTGTACGCGCGCGAGACCAAGCGGGGCGGCGCGTGGATGGACGACGCGATCACGCGCCGGCGCAGGGACGGGCACCTGCAGACCCCGGTCGCCTATCTAAACTGCAACTTCTCGGGCCCAATCGGCGAGCGGCCCGCGCTGTTCACGCACGACGATGTGATCACGCTGTTCCACGAATTCGGCCACGGGCTGCACCACCTGCTAACGCGGGTGGACGACCTGCGCATTGCCGGCCTCGGTGGCGTGGAGTGGGATGCGGTCGAACTGCCGAGCCAGTTCATGGAGAACTTCTGCTGGGAATGGGGCGTGCTTTCGCGCATGACCCGCAACGTCGACACGGGCGCCGCGCTGCCGCGCGCGCTGTTCGACAGGATGCTAGCGGCGAAGAACTTCCACGCCGGCCTCATGATGCTGCGGCAGATCGAGTTCGCGCTGTTCGATATGCGCCTACATGCCGAGTTCGACCCGGATGCGGACGCCAGCGTGCAACGTTTGCTCGACGAGGTGCGCGAGCGTGTCGCGGTGCTCGTGCCGCCAGCCTACAACCGCTTTCCGAACAGCTTCTCGCACATCTTCGGCGGCGGCTACGCGGCGGGCTACTACAGCTACAAGTGGGCCGAGGTGCTGTCGGCGGACGCGTATAGCCTGTTCGAGGAGAACGGGGTGCTTGATCCCGCGACGGGCGCGCGCTTCCGTGACGAAATTCTCGCCGTCGGCGGGAGCCGGTCCGCGGCCGAATCGTTCCGCGCCTTTCGCGGCCGAGAGCCGAGGGTCGATGCGCTGCTGCGTCACAATGGTATGATTTCTGCATGAAGCTTCGGCTCGGTGCGCTGGCCTTCATCCTGTCGCTTGCTTGCGGCGTCACGCAGGCACAGCCGTACCGCTGGACCGATGCCCAGGGCAACACCCACTACAGCGACACTCCGCCACCGTCTACTGCCACGAATGTGGCCAAGCCCGCGGCGCGCGCGAGCGTCACCGCGACCGAGCGCAAGCCCTTCGAGCTGGAGAAGGCGATGAAGGAATCGCCGGTCACGCTCTACACCGCGCCCTCGTGCAAGGAAGCCTGCGCGCAGGCGCGCACCGCGCTCAACCGCCGCGGCGTGCCGTTCCGGGAAATTCAAGTGTGGAACGAGCAGGGCAACGAGGAGCTCAAGCGCGTCTCGGGCGGCACCCAGGTTCCGGTGCTCGTGGTCGGCAGGCTGAGGCAGGTCGGGTTCGCGCAGAGCGCATTCGACGACGCGCTCGACATCGCCGGCTACCCGGCGGCCGGCATACTGCCACCGCGCGCCGAGACGCAGCCCGCAGCGCCCGAGGGTTACCTCGCCCCGGGGCAGGCCAACGGCAGCGCAGCGCCGGCGCCCGCCGAAGAGGAGCCGAAGAAACTCGGCCCCTACGCACCTCGTTTCGGCTCGGAATCCAAGCAGTAAGCGTCGCAGGCAATGCGCCTCGCGACCTCGAATCCTAGTGCTCGCGTCGTAAGCAAGATCCTCCCCGTCTTAGTACCTTTGGCCGTCGCTTCGCTCGCGGCCATGGCCTGGGCGTTGTTCGCCGGCAAGGACCTGAATTGGGATCAGCTCAACTACCACTACTACGTTGCGTATGCATTTCTTTCGGGGCGCCTGGACCAGGACTTCTTCGCCGCTAGCGTACAGAGCTATCTGAATCCCATCGGCTATGTTCCCTTTTACGTCGGCGTCTCGTCCGGACTGCACAGCGTGCTCGTATCCATGGCGCTCGCGGGCATTCACGGCTCGAGCATCGCG